>CP005974.1:642814-964221 GCA_000940995.1 Photobacterium gaetbulicola Gung47 | reverse complement strand
GTTTTCGCGCTTCCGGGCAACGTTTTACCGGCTGCAAAAAAAGAACGGGCGCAACTTGCGTTGCGCCCTTAGGTCTTACATGCAGCTTTCCCGCTACGACAGTGCTCCCTGCGACTATCCTTGTTATTCTAAATCCTTAGCGGTAATCCCTAAACCCTATCCTGGGTTGTCCTTGGTAGTTCCTTGACCCATCGCATTGTCCATGTGCGACTCTCTCGTCCTTCCTGGCGGTGTCCACTACCTTCATCCTGAAGGGTTCCTGATACTCGTCCCTAAGCCGTCCTCTTGCCCTATCCCAGAGCGCTATCCCTAACCCCAATCCTTGAGGTGTTCCGGCTTATCCTAAAGCTGTCCTACTCAATCCTGACGGCAATCATCCTGATCCCCGACGGTATCCATTCCGTGTCCATGACTTCATGTCTGCCAGCAGCCTTGCTAGCACTGCCTTTCCTAGGCTTGCAGATTCCTTCTGCTTTCCATTTCCTGCGCCAACTCCCTGTCGACAAGGGTCATACTACGCGCTTTGCGGATTCATACAATTGACTATCGGCCGGTATGTCTTGACGAATAACATTCACCGTAAAAATAAAAAAGACAACACTTTGATTTAAAAAGAAAAAGAAATCAAACCCATCTGATTTATCCGGTTCCAACCTGTATTACTCTCACAGCTCTGTAAGAGATCTCTCACAAGGGGACAAGGCTATAACTGCACCTTGTTTCACAAGGTGATTATTCTGTGTTTCAGTTCGATTACAGAGATTAGTTAAACATATAACCGGCTTGATCCTCTGGTGTACAGGATAAGTCATTGTTTTGTTATTTTGAGAGTGGTGCTGTGAAAGTGTCCCAAGCCGCAAAAGATTTCAAGCTATTGATTTCAGCATTAATCAAAAATAATCGCTTCAACTTGAAGAGGTCTTGACCCATAGGGCCATAGAACCGCTCTTCACCATAGGGCCGTTTATTGCGGAGCACAAAAAAGAACGGGCGCAACTTGCGTTGCGCCCTTAGGTCTTACTTGCAGCAATCCCGCTACTGTGGTGCTCCCTGCATCATTCCGTTGACAGCTGTATTCCTTCAGCCTTGTCCTTTTTTACTTCGTCCTGAAGTGATCCTGTGGCCATCCTGACCCGTCAGTCCATCCTGTCCTGACTCTCAACATCCATCCTGGAGGTGTCCCTAACTTCGTCCTGAAGTGGTCCTTGTGTCATCCTGACTGGCAAGCTTCCTACCTACCATTTGCCGTTCCTCGGCGATCCCTTCACAGTCCTTGTTCGACATACCATCCTAGTACACCGGTCTCATCCTGAGACAAACCATATCCTTGGCTTATTTCCTGTTCCGTTCCGTCAGTTCCTTCCGACAGGGTTAATATTACGGTTTTCTCCCCCGGCAAAATAGTTACCGCAGTGAAAACCGTTGCGCCAAGCAATCTGCCCAGCCCCCCCCAGCCAAAAAAAAACAACCAATTCAATGCCTTAATCTTAAACAATAAGCCTATTCACCAACTATTTCACCTTAATATCCCACACCCTTGTAAGAGATCTCTCACAAGAGTCCGAGATGAATAGGAATATTCGATAGATGAACGAAGACAGGTGCCGTGAAATATTTCTCTATAATTAGGAAAAACATTGCGCTAGCCAAGGAGTGAACATGGAAACCTTTAACCACAACCTTGCCTCCCTCTTCAGCCAGTTGGGATTGAACAATTCCAAAGAGTTTATCGAGACCTTCTTGGCCGAGCACCGGCTCGCCCAGCATGAGCAATTGTCTGAAGCCAGTTTCTGGCAGCCGGCGCAAAAAAGGTTTCTCAAAGAGTCGCAGGAGCAAGATGCCGACTGGTGTGAAGTTATCGATCAGCTCGATGCCTTGCTGAGAAAATAACAGGCTATGGGTCTATTGTGTCCCTTGGCTGGAATGAGGGAGAATAGCGCCACACCCGGCAGCAACAAGGAAACCGCATGTCATCAGAAATTACCCAAGCCCTTTCCGAGGCTATTGAAAGTTTGGTGGCCGAAGGCAAAGAGCCTTCGGTGGCATTAATCAAATCGAGGTTGGCCGATCCCCTGCCGATGCCGCTCATCATCAAGGCACTGCAGAGTTGGAAATCAAGCGCCCGAGTCCCAAAAATTGAAAAAGTCGACCCGCAGCCTTCCGCCGAAGCACGGATTGCCGCCTTGGAGCAGCAGGTCGCCTCATTAACCGCCCGACTTGAACAGCTGGAAAACCGGCAGGGCTAGGCCAGACAAACAATAAAGCGCAGTCGGTACTGCGCTTTTTTGTTATTGGAAATCCCAGGACAGATTGGAAACAATACGGCACTTGTCGCACTTGTAATGGAAAATGCCATGCAGCGGCTTATCCAACCACCACTGGCCACCGCATTTCGGACACGGTCGGCTCAATTCACTCTCGAGGCTCTCGCCACCGACCCGGTATTGATAGTAATAGGTCGGGATCTTAGTGATGTACTCAATACGCCCACGCAAGTCCCACCCCCGGCGGAAGATATCACTGTCGGCATCTCGAATTTCATGCAGGGCCGCATGCTCGGCCTGACACGCCCCCGCCATTTGCAGCTCGTCACAGGCCTGCCATTCCGTCTGCCACTTGATCACCGCTTTGTGATCGCCATTCAATGTCGGCTCCGGCAGGCGGTAGAGCGGGATCGGCATCAGGGTATCCCCGCAGCGTAACGGAGAGCAAGTGTGAACATACGTGGTATAAATCACCTGCCAGCTCGGCGAGAAATTCTCGGCCGCGGCTTCCGAATTCAGATCTCTGCCCAGCAGCTTGACCTTGGGGCTCAGCAAGCTGGCCTGGCTCAGGCGGTTCATGCCGGCTTTGACCTGCGGGCTATGGAAACGGGAGTGCAGGCTGTCCTGCTCAGGGCACACCGCCCTGACTTTGAAAGTGCCCTCGTCCATGACGATGGGAAACTCACGCCCCAGCACCTGGCCGTTATAGCGCAGGGCATCCATCAATCCGTTGATGGCGCTATCCACCGCGGCGACGGTGGTGTTATCAAAACATTCAAATTGCAATTCGACGACGTACATAACTTACTCGGCTCTTACCACAGGTTGCAGGGCTGCCAGGAACTGCTCCAAGCTCGGCGAGAGTACCTCGCGGTTGTCCTTGCCCAGCGTCTCCAGGATCACCTCGCCGGAGAGGTTGCACACCGACACCACCTCGCTCTCGGAATCCATCGCCCCGATAAAGACCGTCGGCTTGAGCTTCAAGCGGCGCTGGGTCACCAGGTGCCCCAGAATGTTCTCCTGCAGGCGCAATACATCGTCTTCGCTGAAGGCCTGGAGCAAGTCAAATTCAATCATACCCGTAACGGTTTGGAATTTTGCGGCCATGTCACCACTGAACTGGGCACCGTAGAAAGCAACAATATCTTCGTGTAGGCGAAGCTCGATCCCTTTCTCGACACCGGCAAGATCCCCCATCGGCGAGCGAGCAACCGGTTGCCAAGTCACTTCGTAGCCATCATCGGCCTTCACGCAAGGTGATGATAACCCCACCAGGTCATCACTTCGGGGAAAACCTTGACCTGCATCACACCATGCCTGCAAAAAACGGGAAGAAAATTCAGATAACGCCGCTGCAACGGGATGATTCATTCGCAACCTCTCAAAAGATTAAGTAAACTTTGGCTATTCTAATCCAAGTGTGTCCAGGACAGTATGAGCAAATATCAAGACGCGAAAGAATTAGCCGGTTTGACCCTAGGTAAAACGACGGAATACAAAGACCAGTATGACCCCTCTCTCCTCCAGCCTGTCCCTCGCAGCCTGAACCGAGATGATCTGTCCCTTGGCGATGACCTACCTTTCACCGGTTATGACATCTGGACACTCTACGAGCTGTCTTGGCTAAACAAGAAAGGCCTTCCACAGGTGGCAATCGGTGAGGTTCGCCTGCCGGCCAACAGCCCTAACCTGATCGAGTCCAAGTCATTCAAGCTTTACCTCAACAGCTTCAACCAGACTAAGTTTGACAACTGGCAGCAGATTGCAGATACCCTGCAAAAAGATCTGACCCAGTGCGCAGGTGCCGATGTTGATGTCACGGTGCAGCCCCTGTCTGACTTCGACAATCAGCCAATCGCCAACTTCTTCGGCGAATGCATCGACGATCAGGATATCGAAATTACGGATTACGAATTCGATCCATCGCACCTAGAAGGTGCCGCATCGGAAGAGACGGTCACCGAAATCCTGCACAGCCACCTCCTAAAGTCTAACTGCCTGATCACCAGCCAGCCAGATTGGGGCAGCGTGCGTATTTCCTATACCGGCAAGAAGATCGATCGCGAAAAGCTGCTGCGTTACCTGATCTCGTTCCGCGACCACAACGAGTTCCACGAGCAGTGTGTCGAGCGTATTTTCACTGACATCATGAAGTACTGTAAGCCGGAATTATTGACGGTTTACGCCCGCTATACCCGTCGCGGCGGTTTGGACATCAACCCGTACCGAACCAACATGGGCAAAACCCCAAGCGATAACTTCCGTCTGGCGCGCCAATAAGCAGGCAGCGTGATCACCTAAGCAAATATCTTTTCAGCCAGTGTGCAAAAAAGTAATCACTTTGCAATATCCCCAAGTAACTTCAAGATACTTGGGGATAAGTTACGCAAAATCGAAGACTTTGCTGGACTTGATAGGCTAACCCATTAATATTGGTGGTACTGTTTTTTGGGGTTCATGAAAGTATGTCTGCTAGCCGTTGGCTGATCCGTTTGCTGTTCATAGGCATCATCTCGTTCAGCACACAAGCAAAAATTTTTACCACGCCAATCCTGGCAGAAGCCAATGAGCTGCTCCAAACCAATCCCGAGCAATCGCTGGCCATGACGACCCGCTACCTCGACCAGCGTCGCTTAAGTGCCCCCAAAGAAACCTCCCGCGTCCATATCAATGATGAAACTGACCACTCGGTAAGAACCCCGCTGAGCACAGTCAATGCCTTGCAGATCCTCGCTAAGGCCCACTCACTGTTGAACCACCCTGACAAAGCCATTGCGGCTATCAAGCAGGCCGAAGATATATCCACCGAGGAAAACCTGACATTCAGCCGGCTTGAGAGCCAGCTGATCCATGCCGATATCTACTGGAGCAACCTGAAAAATAACGCCCGCTCACTGAAAATGCTCAGCAAAGTAGAAACTGACATCGTCGCCAGCAGCCACCTGATGCTCGACAGCCAGATCAAGCGCCTGCAATACCAGGCATTGATGCAGCGCTCGATCATCGAGTCGGCAACCGATCACGAGAGCGAGGCGGAAAAGGGATTTCTCAAAGCCAAGCGCTTCCTGATCAACCTTGATGATCCCGCCGAGCTGATCCACTACCAACTGGTGGTCGGCAGGCATTACTTCAAGCATGGCCATTACGATACTGCACTGGATCGCTTGCTCAGTGGCTACTGGCTTGCCGTCGAAAATGATGACCAGGCCCAAACCGCCGTTGCCAACTACGATCTGGCGGTGCTGTTCGAGCAGCGCAAGGTGTTCGACAAAGCCCTAGAGCATGCCACCCAGGCCGGCGAGTTCTTCGAGCATTACGACCGTAGCCGGCCACTGGCCAAGACCCTGGAGCTGATCGCCTCTATCTATGAGCAGCAGGGTCGCTTCAACCTCGCTCTGGTTCACTACTTCAACGCCTTGGATCAGGAAAACCAGCTCAACAGCGATATCCGCTCGGCAAGGCTGCGCCTGAGCATCGCGCGGGTTTACCTGCAGCTCTACAACTACCCGAAATCCGAGCAGTACCTCCACCACACTCGCCTGATAGCCACCCAGACCGGTAACGAGGCAATCATGGCCGAGGCCCAGATTCTGCAAGGCGAGCTCGAGCTGGCCGAGGGCAAGCCCGAAGAGGCGATTACCAACCTGCAGACGGGGCTGATGGCTGCCAGCCGAATTGGCAACCGCGATCTTCAGCTGGAAGGGGAAAACCTTCTGTCACGTGCCTTCGAGCAGCAGAACGATTACTACAACGCCCTGCTGAGCCAGCGCCGTTACGAGCAACTTTTCATCACCAAGCAGCAAGCCCAGGTGAGAAGCAATGTCGAGGTTTTCAAGCAGCAGCAGCGCATGCTTGAGCGTTCGCTGCACCTCGAGGAACTGGAGCGCCAGCAGTTTGAGAGCAGCAAGGCCCTGTACAAGCAGAAGAATGTCACCATCTTCCTGTTCTGCCTCAGCGGCGTGATCTTTATCCTACTGGTAAGACGCCACAAAACCGCCAAGCAACTGCAAGCGCGCCTACTGCGCCTGCGGACCGATTTCTATACCCACCCGCGCAGCGGGCTGAGAAACTTGCGGATGCTGACTGCCAAACTGCCGAATTCCCTGCAGCAAAGCAGCGCTAACTTCGAGCAATGGCACCTTGGCGAGATCATCAACGAGCCACTGAGCGATCGCCTGCGCTTCGCTCTGTTCGAGGTGCCTTTCCTCAAGCACATCTACCTCAAACACGGCTACCAGCAGGGGCTGGATCTCGAACGCCAGTTTGGCGAATACCTCAACCAGCAGATTTGTGAACCGGCCAGGCTGTACCACTTCTCCGATGCCATGTTCCTGTACATTGAGCCAAATTCGCGGCTCGACTCGGCACCAGATCAACTGGCAGGCTCACTGCAACAGCTGGTCGACCGCTTCCTCGAGAACAAGCATATCGACAACCGCGTCAGAGTTGGTATGGCAGAATATCCTTTCTTGCCTAGGGCATACACCGCCATTAACGACCACGAGCTGCTTGATATCCTCCTGATGGCCACCAATGCCGCCAGGGAGATCAGCAAGCAGGAGTCGGGGAGCCAATGGGTCCACCTCAGTGCCATTGATGCAGCGCCTGCGGCAAGCTTTGCCAGTGACAATATCCGCCGTTCATGTATCCAAGGCATACATAATGGGCTAGTAAAAGTACAAACTTCAGGAAGTTGCGATATTAGCTGGAACAATGATCACGTTTCTGACAAAAATATCAGTTAATCAGATGGAAATATTCGGGACATGGCCGATAACAATGAATTAGCCGATGGTTTTTGTTAGCATCGAAAATAGAAAATTTATTTAACCACCTGATAAGAAACAAGTTTACCACCATGGATCGTGCTGTAGCCCTGTGACAGACATAAATGCCGTAGCTTCGCAATTGAGTCAATTGAAGCTACGTTTGGATCAAGCTCAACTCTCACACCGTGACGCCTCTTTGAAGTCAAGGCGTGAGCTTACGATCCTAAAACGCCTGATCAGCCGTCTATCTGTTGCCTGCCGGGGGCTAGACACCGAGCTCGATGATAAACTCGCCATGCTGCGCCAAGATCTGGAACAGCAAAAAGACATCAGCCAGCTGATCCCTCGTATCGCGGTGGTTGAACGGCTCGCCAACCGGATGGGAGAAAACCAGCCCAAAGAGCGTGAGATGCTGGACAAACAGTTCCAGCGCAGCAGTGAGATCCTGCGCCGCTTCCCTGGCCTGCCAGCCCAGCTCAAGCGCGATCTTCATCAACTTCTTGCCCAGCCAACAACCTCGCTTTCGGGGTCATTCAGCCAGGTCCTCGGTCTGATATCACTGTACGAGCGCGCCTTGAAACTGGTGGCGACCAAAGGGCTGCAAAACAGCCCTGCCGCCATCCAGCAAGATCTGCAGATGAAGCTGACCACCGAGTTGCAAAATTTGATCACCGAGCTCGACTTCGACGGCGAAGCCGGAGACAAGCTGCTGACGATCCGTAACCAATTGCTAAAAGGCGTTGCACCCTCCGCATTGCTGGAAATCGCCCTTGAGGTTCTGCGGCTGGTAATGGATGGAACTCACCAGGAGCGCCATACCTCACAGCAGTTTCTCGATACGGTCAACGGTGAGCTCGGCACCCTGAGCAAGACCACCCAGCAAAGTGCCGAGCAAAGCCATACCATCTATGAGCACCGCGGCGAAATGACCAACGAGCTGGCCGAGATCGCCCAGTCAATAAGAACAGGTTTGCAAACCCACAAACAACTCGATAGCTGGCGTCCAGAGCTGACCCATTTGACCAAGGAGCTCCTAGTGCTCGCCGAGCGCAACAAAGCGCTAGAGAAAAGGGAAAAAGCCTTGCTGGAGCAACTCAGCTACAACAAGTCAAAAATCGAGCACCTCTACGAGCAGACCCAGGACTACCGCCAGCAACTGAGTGATCAAGAGCAGCGTATTTTCCTCGATAACCTGACCAAGGTCTACAACCGCACGGCACTCAATGAACGTCTCGAGCACGAGTACCGCCGCTGGCTGCGCTACCAGCACCCGCTATGCGTAACACTGGTCGACATCGACAACTTCCGCTCGTTCAATAAGCACTATGGCCATCAGGCCGGTGATAAAATCCTCAAAATTATCGCCCGTACCATTCGTAAGCAGCTCGAGCCGACCGACTTTATCGGCCGCTTCGGCGATGATGCGTTCATGCTGATTTTGCCCGATGTGGGTGAGGAGCAACGCAACCAGCGCCTGGCAGCAATCCGCCAGGCCATCGCCCAGCTGCCGTTTCGCTTCCGTGACAGTAACCTCACTATCACCGTCTCGATGGGGGCAACCCTGTTTGAGAGTAACGATACCCCAGCCAATATCATCGAGCGGACTGACAAGGCCCTCTCCGGTGCCCGCAACGCCGGCAGCAACCGGATTTTCTGGATTTTCTGATCGCCGCGACAATCATCAACCGACCAATGGCTGGTAAAAACGGGCTACTCTGTGTATGGTAACTATATCAGTCACTTAAAATTCACTCACACATAAGACTGATCTTCAGGAAACAGAGTGTACTCCCAACCGGTTTACTTTCTGCTTCACCCGGCAGTATTCACCGATTCTTCCTAAAATGAATACACCCAGTGGATACCGCCGCCTTGTCATGACCAGGGAGGTAATCATGATCACTCATATCAGTCCGGTAGGTGCGATGGACCTACTATCCCAGCATGAAGTCGACTTGCTCAAAGCAACGGCCTCCAGTGATATCTACCGCCTGTACCGTAACTGCTCGCTGGCGGTACTCAACTCCGGTAGCCACTCCGACAACTCAAAGGAACTACTGGAAAGGCATAAAAGCTTCGATGTCAATGTGATGCGGCGCGAGCGCGGGATCAAGCTCGAACTGATGAACCCGCCGGAGCATGCCTTTGTCGATGGCCGGATCATCCGCGGGATCCAGGAGCATATGTTCGCCGTGCTGCGAGATATCGTATACGTCAACATGCATGTCCAGCAGCGCAAGGACATCAACCTCACCAGTTCGCCGCACATCACCAACTTTGTCTTCAGCGTCCTGCGCAACGCCCAAACCGTGCGTTCCGGGGAAGATCCTAACATTGTCGTATGCTGGGGCGGCCACTCCATCAACCCGGTCGAGTACCAGTATACCCGCGAGGTCGGCAACGAGCTGGGGCTGCGCGAACTCAACATCTGTACCGGATGTGGCCCCGGGGCCATGGAGGGACCAATGAAAGGGGCAGCCATCGGCCATGCCAAGCAGCGCTTCCCCAACAGCCGCTTCATTGGCCTGACCGAACCATCCATTATCGCTGCCGAGCCCCCCAACCCGATCGTCAACGAGCTGGTCATCTTGCCGGATATCGAGAAACGCCTGGAAGCCTTCGTCCGGGTCGGCCATGGCATTATCATCTTCCCCGGCGGTGCCGGAACGGCCGAGGAACTGCTCTATATCCTCGGTATATTGATGGAGCCAAAAAATGCCGACCAGCCGATGCCGGTCGTCCTCACCGGGCCCAAAGAATCCGAACCCTATTTCCGCACGCTGGACAGCTTCATCCGCGACACCCTGGGAGAAGCGGCAACCCAGCATTACCAGATCATCATCGATGATCCCGAGCAAGTCGCACGGGTGATGAAATCGGCCATGCCGCTGATCAAAGAGCACCGCCTGGCAACCGGCGATGCCTACAGCTATAACTGGTCACTGGAGATCCCGCCGGAATTCCAGCTGCCGTTCGAGCCAACCCATGAGTCGATGGCCAGCCTCGACTTGCACATGTCCCAGCGCCCAGAGCACCTGGCCGCCAACCTGCGCCGAGCTTTCTCGGGCATCGTGGCCGGCAACGTCAAGGAGGAAGGGATCCGTGAAATCGAGCGCAAGGGGCGCTTTAAAATTAACGGCGATATCGCCCTGATGAAACGGATGGACAAGCTGCTCACCCAGTTTGTCGAGCAGCAGCGGATGAAGCTGCCGGGCACCCGTTACGAGCCCTGCTACGAAATCATCACGGCTTTGCCACCGATAGCGAAATAATCCCCGCCACCTGCTAGATGGCGGTGCACATTCGCAGCAACAATGCGTACAATAAAGGGTCTGTTGACCCTTTTTTCTTTACTGCTACACGGTTTACGCTATGTCGTCTATCCACCTTGTCATTATTGATGCCCTCAATCTGATCCGTCGCGTCCATGCTGCCCAGCACGGTGAGCCCGATGTCCACAACACGGCCAAGGTGTGCTGTCAGGCCCTGGGTAAAATCATCAGCAGCAGCCAACCGACCCACATTGTCGCGGTGTTTGATCACCACGGCGAAGACCGTGGCTGGCGGGCTGATTTGCTGCCGCACTACAAGGAGGGCCGCAAGCCAATGCCAGAAGAGCTCATGACGGGGATGGAAATCATCCAAGACGCCTTCATGGACATGGGGATCGACTCGCTGCTATCCGACGGCGACGAGGCCGATGATCTGGTGGCGACCCTGGCACTGAAAGTTGCCTCCCGCGGCCAGCAAGTGACGATCATCTCCACCGACAAGGGCTATTGCCAACTGCTCCAGCCGACCTTGCGGATCCGCGATTACTTCCAACAGCGCTGGCTTGATAGCCCGTTTGTCGAGAAGGAGTTCGGCGTCAAGCCCGAGCAACTGCCAGACTACTGGGGACTGGCCGGGATCAGCTCGAGCAAGATCCCCGGCGTTACCGGGATCGGCCCTAAGGCCGCAGTCGAACTGCTTAGCCTCTACCCGAATCTCGAAGCTATTCTGGCGGCAGACGACCTACCAGCCAAATGGCAGAAGAAAATCGACGCCTGCCGCAGCGAGGCCATTGCCTCCAAGCAGGTTGCATCTCTGAAAACCGACTTGGTACTAGGGTTCAATTTGCAGGATATACGTTATACGGCGGGGAGTTAGCAAAGAGCGTAATACAAAAACACCACCCGAAGGTGGCGTTTCATGACTTTGCCGATAATCAATGCGGCGAGCGGTTATCCAGACGCTGGATATGTACCGTGATTTCCTCACGGTCATGGTACAGGTGCTTGGCCTGCAGCTTGAATTTCACCCCGTTCTGGATCAGGTAGACCTTGAGGTTTTCGATATCCTGCAGTACCTCGTCATAGCGGCCTTTCATCGGTAGCTTGAGGTTGAAGATCGCTTCTTTTGCCCAGCCCTTGATCAGCCAGTCACCCATCAGGTGCGCCACACGGGCCGGCTTTTCGACCATATCGCACACAATCCAGGTGACGTTTTTGCGCGGTGGCTCGAACTTGAAGCCATCGACCATGTGGTGCTTGACCTGCCCGGTGTCCATCAGGCTCTGTGCCATCTGGCCGTTGTCAATGGCATGGACAAACATCGAGCGCTTGACCAGCTGGTAGGTCCAACCGCCTGGACAAGCACCCAAATCGACTCCCCACATACCGGCAGCCAGACGCTCATCCCACTCATCACGCGGAATAAAGACATGAAACGCTTCTTCCAGCTTCAGAGTTGAGCGGCTCGGCGCATCCGACGGGAACTTAAGACGAGGGATCCCCATGAAGAACGGCGAGTTATTGGTCGTGTAGGAATAACCGACAAAGCAGCAGCCCGGCGCGATGAAACACAGGTGAAGCACTGGCTTTTTCGGGTTGTCCTTGGCATACATCGCACCAGACTTACGCAGCGCCTGACGTAGCGGCACGGTAAACTTGCGGCAGAATTTCAGCAGTTCTTTGGCTTCGTTGGTATCTGGCGTTTCAACCCGCAGATCCCCACAGCGAGGGAAGTCCGCCACCATTTCCATAATCGGCGAGATGCGATCTTCCTGCGGCAGATCTTCAAGCATCGGCATCACCGCAACCATCTGGCGAGCAAAGATCAGCTCGGAAAACGGCTGCTGCTGGATAAACTTGTCCGCATCACCCGGCTGGTAAAATTCAAACAACACATAGCCGGTATTGTTTTTCGCCCGGGGAAAGCCATACAACTCCAGTGCATTTGCTTTGTCTTGAACTTCACCGGCACATTCTTTCTCAAAGCCGGGACGGCAGTACAACAGAACTTGATTCACTCTCAACCCTCAAGCTGAACGCCAGGCAGCCACTGCAAGCGCTACCCAGCCTATGATAAAACAGACGCCTCCCATCGGGGTGATGGGGCCAAACCACTTGATACCCGTCAACGCCAGCGCATACAGGCTGCCACTAAAGAGTATGATCCCTGCCACAAAAAACAGGGCTGCGTATGATACCCCTTTTGACGGAAGAATGCGTGCCAATATTGCACAACCGATAATCGCCAAGGTGTGCCAGGCCTGATACTGGACACCCGTTTCGAAGACCCCGAGCAGATACGGCGGCAATTGAGCCTTCAGGCCGTGGGCAGCGAACGCGCCCAGCGCGACGGTCACCGCCCCGCTCAGTGCCGCAAAGACCAATAGCCAGCGGCTTGCTTTATTTTCCATGCCTTACTCCTTGGCCGTACACGCGTTGATAAATGCCGCCAGCGCTTTCACCGCCAGCTGGCGGTTGCCTGGCTCGGTATGGCCCGATGCCTTGCGGGGCTTGAAGCTATGATCGCCGTCTGGCAGGAACGCCACCTCCACACTCGGCGCATAGTGCCAGCCTTCGACTTCGCTGCGGGTACCGAACGTATCGCGCTCGCCCTGCAGGATCAGCGTCGGCAGAGCCATCGCCTGCAGATGCTCGCCGCGGAAATTCTCTGGCTTGCCCGGCGGGTGGAAAGGGAAGCCCAGGCAGGCCACGCCTTTCACTTTGTCCTGGCAGTTAGCCACATCCGGTGATTCATCAGCAACACCCGTAACGATCAGACTGGCCATGCGACCGCCCATGGATTTGCCGCCGATCACCAGGTTGCCCTCATGGGCAAATGCGTCGATGTGGCGCTGGAAGTCCAGCAGTAGCTTGGGCTGCCTGTCTGGCGGCCGTTTCTTACCGTCTTCACGGCGCTTGACCATATAGGGGAAATCAAACCGCACCACCCGGATCCCTTTCAGGGCAAGGCCGTTGGCAATCTCAGCCATGAACTCGTGATCCATGCCAGCGCCGGCGCCATGGGCAAACAGGAAGGTCGCGCTGTACGTGCCGCTTGGCGGCATATCTATGATGTAGTCAGTCACACTTGTCTCCGACATTGTCCCTGTGGCTCCTACAGCTCGTCTTCCACGTCCGGCATATCTTCCTGCTCGCGGGCAGCCTTGGCCAGCACCCAGTCGCGGAAGACCTGGATCCGGCCGGTTTCAGCCTGACGCTCCTGGCAAACCAGGAAGAAGGCATTCTTGCTCATCAGCACTTCATCGAATGGGCAGACCAGGCGACCGGCCTCCAGCTCAGGCTGTGCCAGTACGTTGTTGCCCAGCGCGATGCCCTGGCCATGTGCCGCCGCCTGCAGCACCATGGTCGAGTGGCTGAAAATAGGCCCCTGGTTGACGTTGGTGCCTTCGATGCCGTGGTGGCGAACATAGTTTTTCCATTCCTTGCGCGAGGTATCATGCAGCAGGGTATGGTTTTTCAGATCCGCCAACGTCCGCAGCGGCTTGGTGCCGTTGAGGAGCATCGGTGAACAGACCGGCAGCAAGAACTCCTGGTACAGCTTATCGGCCCGCAGCCCAGGCCAGTTCCCCCGGCCGTAATAGATAGCAACATCGACATCTTCGGTCAACGAGCCCTCGTCCAGATCCACCGCCTTGATCCGGACGTCAATATCCGGATGCTGCTCATTGAAATCTGCCAAGCGGGGAACCAACCACTGGATAGCAAAACTAGGAGGTAAACTAATGGTTAATGCCCCTTTCGCGCCGCGTTCCAAGACCTTATCTGTGGCATCTGAGATTGCAGAAAAGATGTCTTTTATATCGAGAAAGTAGCTCTGGCCCTCTTCAGTTAGCAATAAAGAGCGATTACGACGACGAAATAATTTGAGCCCCAAAAATTCCTCGAGCGCTTTAATCTGGTGGCTTACAGCAGCTTGTGTGACAAATAGCTCTTCCGCTGCACGGGTAAAACTGAGGTTTCTGGCCGCCGCTTCAAAGACTTTCAATGAATTGAGTGGAGGGAGACGTCTAGACATACTTAACCTGCATTAGTTTTTTTTATGGGAAACATTATAAATTGTCCATTGTTCAAGTGCTACATAAACCATATGATTTGCCCCGCAACGGTGAGCAAGGCCAAGTTTTTCGCCCTCAGGCATTTGGCCGACCGCACAGTTGCGATGTTGTGTTTGCATATTGTCCGGGTTATGCCGGATAGGTAGTCAATCTACCAATTTTACTTCCTGTATTTTTGACCTGTCTGTCAAAATTAATTCTTGGCACTGCGCCCCAACGCAGTGCTTTTTTTTTGCCTCCAGCCAGGCTCTCTTACCCCCGCGCCTTTTGTCCTCCGCCGACAGGCCATAAAAGTGATGAGTTTGATATAATTGAACCAACCGGAGAAATACTTGCCCTTATGTGTTTTTCACCGCATGATCTCCCCCTTGTCTTTTTTGCTATGTGACACACCATGACTGCCCAATTTGATATCCAGCGTCTTCGCCAGCAATTTCCTGCTCTGGCCCAAGAATGCAACGGCCAGCCACTGGTCTATCTCGACAGTGCCGCCACAACCCAAAAACCGCTAGAGGTCATTGAAACAATCCGGCAGTACTACAGTGGCCACAATGCCAATGTCCACCGCGGCAGCCATACCCTAACCGCGTCCGCTACGGCACAGTTCGAGCAGGCAAGAGAGACCGTTCAGCACTTCATCAACGCCGCCGACAGCAAGGAAATAATCTGGACCCGGGGCGCGACCGAAGCCCTCAATCTAATCGCCCAGACCTACGCCCGCAATAACCTGCAGCCAGGGGATGAGATATTGGTCAGCGAGCTCGAGCACCACGCCAATATTGTTCCCTGGCAAATCGTTGCCGAGCAGACCGGGGCCAAAGTGGTCAAAATTCCAATGCGCAGCGACTGCACGCTGGATATGGAGACATTCGCCCAGCGCTTGACGGGGAAAACCAAGATTGTGGCTGTCGCCCATGTCACCAATGTGACCGGGACCCGCAATCCGGTCGAGACCATTATCCAGGCTGCCCACCGCGCCGGCGCGATCGTCGTGGTTGATGGGGCCCAGGCTGTCGCCCATGAGCACATCGACGTACAAGCGCTCGATGCGGATTTCTATGTCTTCTCTGGCCACAAGATCTTTGCCCCGGCGGGGATCGGCGTGTTGTATGGCAAGCGGGCACTGCTTGAGGCCATGCCGCCATGGCACGGCGGCGGTAAGATGGTGGAGAAAGTGAGCTTTGAGGGCACCACCTTTTCCGCCCTGCCGGGCAAATTCGAAGCCGGCACCCCGAATGTCGCCGGCAGCCTGGCCATGGCCGCGGCCATCAACTGGCTGCAGGGGATAGACCGGGAAGGTGCCGAGCATCACATCCAGGCCCTCCGCCAGCGCGCTATCGAAGGGATCAAGGACATCGAGGATTTGCGCATTATCGGCCTGCAGCCTGAAGCGAGCCTGTTTTCCTTCGTGGTGGATGGCGTCCATCACCAGGACATTGCCACCTTGCTCGACCAACAGGGTGTCGCCCTTCGTGCCGGGCATCACTGCGCCCACCCGATGATGGATGCGCTCGGTGTCAGCGGCACCCTGCGGGTATCTATTGCGCTGTACAATACCCAACAAGATATAGACCAATTTGTTGCCGCGCTGCACAAAGCCTGCAGCCTGCTTTAGGAGAGATTATGACGCTGCCAAGCCACCCTTTTGGGACCGAGATTACCTGTGAGGCGATCATAGAGTTGATGGGCCAAGCCAACGGCTGGGAGGACCGCTACCGCAACGTGATCCAGCTGGGCAAGAAGCTGCCAGCGATGCCGGAAGAGTTAAAGCAAGACCAGCTCAAGGTCAGTGGCTGTGAAAGCCAGGTCTGGCTCGTCCACCAGCAGCGGGAAGACGGGACTTTCCATTTCGTGGCCGACTCGGATGCGCGTATCGTCCGCGGCCTGATCACTCTGGTGCTGGCCGCCTTCGAAGGCAAGAATGCCCAGCAAATCGAAGCCTTCGATATCGACGGCTATTTCGAGCAGCTCAACCTTCTCGCCCACCTCAGTCCCTCCCGCGGCAACGGGCTCAAGGCGATAGTGGAGCAGATCAAGGCATTGGCAGAGGGTTAACTGACAACGGCGCCCATGCTCGGCGCACCAACAAAAAAAGCGAGGGATTACCCTCGCTTTTCTATTCACAAGCCACACCAAACTTTATTTCGGCAGGTGCTTGTCCACCAGCTTCTGCAGAATACGTGATACCGCAACAAAGCCGAAGGTCGCCGTTACCATGGTCGCCGCCCCGAAGCCGCTGGCACAATCCATTCGCTTCGGCCCTTCTGCCGTCGACTTCACGCCACACACCGAACCGTCAGCCTGTGGGTACTTCAACTGCTCGGTGGAAAAGACGCAATCAATACCGAACTTGCGCTTCGGGTTTTTCGGGAAGTTGTGGTGACGACGCAGGGTATCGCGCAGCTTCTTCGCCAGCGGATCCTGGATGGTCTTGGTCAAGTCCGCGATCTGGATCTGGGTCGGATCGATCTGACCGCCCGCGCCACCGGTGGTGATCACTTTCAGCTTGTTGCTTTTGCAGTAGGCCAGCAATGCCGCTTTCGGCTTCATGCTATCGATCGCATCCAACACATAGTCGTAGCGTCCGTCGATGTACTGCGCCACATTCTCCGGGGTAATAAAGTCATCGATCAGGTTGACCTTGCACTCAGGGTTGATCAGCTTGATACGCTCGGCCATGACCTCGATCTTGCTTTGCCCAACCGTGCCTGACATCGCATGGATCTGACGGTTGATATTGGTGACACAGACATCATCCATATCAATCAGGGTCAACTCCCCAATCCCTGAACGCGCCAGTGCCTCTGCAGCCCATGAGCCCACACCGCCAATACCAATTACGCACACATGCGCGGCACGGAAGATTTCCACTTCGCTGTTACCATACAGGCGGCGGGTCCCGCCGAAACGCTGGTTGTAATTGTCTGATGCTGGGGTATCTAGTTCTCGCATGGCTTTTCCGCGCTGATTCACACATTCATAAAGAAAGAGTGCGATTTATACGCACTCTTTGGGAAATTGTCCAGTCAACCGGTTGATATCTATTTACTGGGTCAGCCAAGGCTGCTCGGTTTTCGAGCCCTGGAGGCCCAGCTTCCACACTCGGCCAAAGTGCTTGTAATGGCCGGCGTCCACGCCGGCCTGGGCACCCATGCCATGGTACAAGTCAAGATGGTTTTTCTTCACCGCACCGCCGGTATCCAGTGCCATTAGTAATTTAAGCACATGCTGGCCATTCCACTTTCCGGCCTCGTCAAGCTGGGGAACCTCTGCCAGTAACACACTGCCCATCGGCAGGTAATCACGGTCGGCCGCAACCGACGCATAGGCCTGCAGCGGAATACCCGCCGTTCCCATCACATCCAGGTTGTCCTGCGGCTTGAAGAACACATATGACGGGTTCTGCTCCAGCAGCTCGCGCACCGTCTCCTCGTCCTGCTGGTTTACCCACTCATCAATCGCCTTAAGCGACATCTTCTCACGCGGCACTTCGCCACGTTCGATGAGGATACGGCCAATACTGACGTAGCGGTGGCCGTTCTTGCCCCTGTAGGCGAAATATTGCAGCTCGTCGTTATCATCGAAGTGGACAAAGCCACTGCCCTGCACTTCCATCATGAACAGATCAAGCATCGAGGCACTGTAGCCCAGCTCCAGCCCTTTGCCTTCAAGGGCCCCGGCATAGATTTCGGCCCGGCTCGGGCATTGGCCATCGCACTCAGGCATGCCGTACACCGGGTAGCGGTAGACCTCATCCGGCTGATGGCGCAACTCGATCACCGGAGAGAAATAGCCGGTAAACATGACGTTGCCATGACCGTCGCCGCCGCCCATCTGGGCAACTTCAATACCGTAGTTGCCAAGCTCGGACAGCTCGCCGCCATTTGCGACCCAGTTCTCTACCTGGCGGTAAAGTGCCTGATACGTTCCCGCCATCGACGGAGAGCGCTCAATCACTTTCTCCATCTGCGCCGAAAAGCGGCTAAAGTCTTTCGGCTTATCCGACGCCACAACCTCAACCTGGTTGAGTACCTGATCAAATTCCCCGTCCAGGTATTGCTGACCACGATCAGTTGGCTTGGCGCATCCCACCAAACCCATAATTAACAGAGCAATCGTTGCTTTTCGAAACACCGTGAATCCTATATTGTCTTGTTTGGAATCCAATTTTTCATCAGTGTAACCAACTGCGGCACTCCCGCCTACCAGTGGTTACTCCCAGCAACTATTTTTCCCGATCTTTTTCCTAGCTGTGTCAGCAATTTGTCTGAATTGCCTCGCATTCCGCACCCATATGACACACCTATCATATTTGTGTCACAGTAGTCATGTAACTAATAAAAACGTAACAAAAACGTCATTTTAAACAGCAAGGAAGCGCCATATGCACCCACCTCTCAAAGTCGGTAAAGACACACTCTTGAACATCAATTCAATTGAATACCAATGGATACGGAACCTGGTCAGCGAGGGCAATCCCCCCCAGCAAATCAATGCGGCTATCCAACGCTGTTTGGGCGGAAGCCCTGCTACCGCAGATATCATGAGGCAAGTTGCGCTCAGGCAAATCCCGGTCAACCAGTTGCTGCGGGAGTTGCCCAAAGCGGCAATCAACTAATGGGTTTGTTCGATTAAAAGGGTCTGGCGAGCAAAAGAAGAAGTATAGTGCGCCGGGCTCTGGCGAATTAACCGGCCGGAGACAAAAGAATAAGAATAGCGCGTCTCGCCCTTCAGGTATTCCAGCTTGCTGCCATCCCATTGATACTGGGTATTGACCTGGCGGCCACCGACAAACACACCCTCCGGTCGGATTTCAAACCGATCGGCGGCATAAGGGGCGACATCCTGCTCGACCCACACCCCGTAGATATTGGGCAAGTTGTTCTCTTGCGCTACCGCATTATCAAACAGGCCTGCCAGGAGTAGCCCCAGTGCCACCGCGCCGGTTGCGGCAATAGCCATGGCCGAACTCATCCGGCGATGGGTGAACAAGGATGTTTTTTGCTTAATGGTCATAACTCTTCAAACATAGCGCTTTTCCCCGCCAATATAACTTAATGCCAACCATTTTCGGCAGTTATCTATTGGCCAAGCTAAATAACGGGATCTTCTCCCCAAAAATCACCCGGGCGTTACGAAGTAACCGCTCCCTTAACATTGAATTTTTATTGACATAAAACGCATAATCATCAATAACATCACTATTACCTCATCATTTCGTACGTTCATTGCCCAGCCGGCAACACAGCTACAAGGAAAGCCAGCCGTGAAGTTCAGAAGCACCGCCTTGGTCAAAGGGTTCCGCCAGTCGGCCCCATACCTCAACGCCCACATTGGCAAAACCATTGTCATCATGGTCGGCGGGGAAGCCATCGCCCATGAAAACTTTCCTCATATCGTCAATGATATCGCCCTGCTCAACAGCCTCGGGCTGCGCATCGTGATGGTATATGGTGCCAGGCCGCAGATCTCCGGCCTGGCCAAACAGATGAATTACAAGACCCCTTATCACAAAGGGATCCGGGTCACGGACGAGCGGGCCCTGGAAATCGCCAAGCAAGCGGCGGGGCAGCTGCAGCTGGATATTACGGCCAGGTTTTCAATGGGGCTGAATAATACCCCGATGGCCGGCTCACAGATTAACATCGTCAGCGGCAATTTCGTCATTGCCCAGCCGCTGGGGGTTGATGACGGGGTGGATTATGCCCATAGCGGGCGGATCCGGCGGATAGATACCGAGGCCATCCACCGCCAGCTCGACCAGCGTGCCATTGTCCTGCTGGGCCCGATAGCCAGCTCGGTCACCGGTGAGTGTTTCAACCTGACCTCGGAAGAAATTGCGACCCAGCTGGCCATCAGGCTCAATGCCGACAAGCTGATTGGCTTTTGCTCCGAGCAGGGGGTGCTCGACGCCGAGGGAGGGGTTGTTTCTGAAATGCTGCCGATCGAGGCCGAGTACGCCCTGCAACGCCTTATCGAACTGCAACAGCAAGAGCGCGGCACCGGCCGCTTCCTCCGTGGTGCCATCACGGCCTGCCGGGCCGGGGTTCCCCGCAGCCACCTGATCAGCTACAAAGAAGATGGCGCGTTGATCCAGGAGCTGTTTTCACTCGATGGTATCGGCACCCAAATCGTGATGGAGAGCGCCGAGCAGGTCCGCCAGGCCACGATTGACGATATCGGCGGGATCCTAGAGCTGATCCGGCCGCTGGAGCAAGACGGGATCCTGGTCCGCCGCTCGCGAGAGCAGCTCGAGCAGGAAGTAGAGCAGTTTACCATTATCGAACGCGACGGGCTTATCATCGGCTGTGCCGCCCTCTACCCGTTCCCGGACGAACGGATGGCCGAAATGGCCTGTGTCGCCGTCCACCGTGACTTCCGCGACGGCGACCGCGGTGCCTTGCTGCTGAGCCAGCTCAAACTGCAGGCCAAGCGGATGGGGCTGGCCCACTTGTTTGTCCTCACCACCCGCAGCCTGCACTGGTTCCGCGAGCAGGGCTTCAGCGAGTCCAGTGTCGACAGTTTGCCGGTGGCAAAAAAGGCGCTGTACAACTTCCAGCGCCGTTCCAAGATTCTGATCCTCGACTTGTAGGCGATAATCGCTTCCAACCGACCTCAGTAGCCACTCAAAACTGATTTGTCATTCTGCTGTCATGTCAGCTTACGATAACAAGCTCGCCAGGCCGCTCGCCCGCTCTGTCCGCATGGTCACGGAGCGGCTGAGCACATCCTTGGTGGCAAACATGTACAGCTTGGACTTGGCCCTCGTCACCCCGGTATACACCAGCTCGCGGGTCAGGATCGGGCTAAAATCAGGCGGCAGTACCATCAGGGTGTCGGCAAACTCCGAGCCCTGCGATTTATGGATGGTCATGGCGTAAACCGTCTCGTGGTCGGGCAGCCGGCTCGGCAGGACGCCGCGGATAGTGCCGTCAGGCATCTCGAAGTATACCCTGAGCACCCGGTTGCCCGTCAGCGGATCGGCCTCGCGGTCGTGCATCGCAATACCGATATCCCCGTTGTAGAGCCCCAAGCCATGGTCATTCTGGCTGATCATAACTGGCCTGCCGACATACCAGGTCTCTTCGCCCGGGGCAATCTTGCCCTTGCGTGCCAGGGCCCGCTCGATGCGCTGGTTCAGCCCCGCGACACCGAAATCACCTTCCCGCACCGCGCACAGCAAACGGACCTGGGCAAATGCTTTGAGCACTTCGCCCGGAGTCTTACCCGCGTCGATCGCCTCGAGGTAATCACTGTAGAAGCTGACCACATTGGTGATCATTGCCTGGTAGGCCTCGGCCCCTAGCGGATAGAGCTGGATATCACGAAAGCCCTGCTGCCACACCTTTTCAACCCGATACGGCTTGCCGCTGTTGATCGCCTTGGCCAGCAGGCCGATCCCCGACTGGGCGTGGAAACGGTAGCTCTTTTGCAGCATACACAAGCTATCGGCAATCGCCGACGGGGCGGCATGCGCTTGCTCAAAGCCAAACCCGGTCAACTGGCCGAGCAACTGAGATTGAGCCGGGGTGTAGCCTTGTTCGGCAAAAGCACAGATATCGCCCAGTACTGCGCCCGCCTCGACCGATGCCAGCTGATCCCGATCACCGAGCAGGATCAGTTTGGCGTGGGCTGGCAAAGCATCGAGCAGGCGGGCCATCATCGGCAAGTCGACCATCGAGGCCTCGTCCACCACCAGTACATCCAAGTGCAGCGGGTTGTCGCGGTTATGGCGGAAGGCGACCCGGTTGGGGATCGCCCCGAGCAGACGGTGTATGGTGCTCGACTGGGTCGGAATGTTGCTTTTCACTACCTCGTCGACGGCTAACGAGTCCACCGCCGAGCCAATCGATTCGGTCAGCCTGGCCGCCGCCTTACCAGTCGGTGCCACCAGCTTGATATCCGGCAGCTGCAGGGCACCCTGTTCATCGCGCTCGTCACGCTGAATGGCCTGGGTCACCAGGGCCGCCAGCAACTTGGCCACCGTGGTGGTTTTGCCGGTACCGGGGCCGCCGGAAATCACCGCAAACTGGCGGGTCAGCGCGACCGCAGCGGCCACCTTCTGCCAGTTGAGGCAGCTGCCGGCCGGCACCAGGGTGTCCAGCGGCGCGAGCTCTTCAGCGCTCCCAGCCGACAGGAGGACGGCATCAACCGCCGGCCAGTCCAGCATTTCAGGTTGGACGACATCCAGCTTGTCACAGACTTCACGCTGCCTATCCTGTGCGGTCCCTCCGGCTTGCGCCAGCTGCTGCAGGGCGGCAAACAGGTAGCGGTAATCGCGGGCAAACAGTTCATTGAGCTTGGCCGCCATCAGCTCGGGCTGCAAACCATCTTCGCCGCTTTGCGCCCGCAGGCGCAACTGCTCGGCGACCTGTTGCTCGAACTGCCAATAGCGATTGAGGTAGATCCGATCGCCATCCATCACCAGCGGGGTGGGCCTGCTGCCATCCGAGACGGCCTCGGACTGTGCCAGCTGCGCCAGCCATAAATGCGGCTCGGGCAACCCGTCGGCCAACGGCAAACTGAGTTTGGCGGGCAAACCAAACAACCGAGCAGGATCAACCTGAGGCACTCGCACACAGACATGGCCCTGACCCAGTTCATAACTCGCCAGCGCAGCCACCAGGGCGACAAGCGGCTCAGCCGAGTGATTGCCTCCCTGGGCAACAAATTTGGCAAACTGGTGGTCCAGCGGGCGAAGGTAGCCCTGGCGAACAAGGGCTTCGAGGCGATTAAGCATCTGGGGATTCTCCGTCAATCAAGGTCTCCAGTTCGGTCAGCAGGGCCAGAGACGGCTTGGCACGGAAGATGCCGCTATCACTGCCCGCCTTCACTCCCCGCAAGAACAGGTAATAGACACCACCGAAGTGGTCATCGTAGTTGTAGTCAGCCTTACGGCTCTTGAGGAAGCGGTGCAGGGCCAGCGCATAGAGCTGGTACTGCAGATCATAGCGATGCTCGACCATCGCCTGGTCCAGCATGTCTCCCCGGTACAGGTTAGGCTCCTCGCCCAGAAAGTTCGACTTCCAGTCCAGCACGTAGTAGCGGCCATGGTGCTCGAAGACCAGGTCGATAAAGCCCTTCAGCATGCCGCTGACCGTGGCAAAACCCAACTCACCGGCTTTGGCCGACAGGTTATCGTGGCGGGCAATGGCCTTGTTGAGCAGCGGGGCCGACAGCAGGTTGATCGGCAGCATAAACTCCATTTCGGTCAAGCGCTGTGACGGTGCGATCTCGCCCAGCCGTATCGCCTCGCCATCGAGCGGACACGTCAGGACATCGCGGATCATGGTCTGCAACACCGGCAACCATTCCTCGTCGTAGTTTTCCAACCGCAGCAATTCAAGGATCTTCCCGGTCGTTTCCGGGCTATCAACCGGTGCGGTAAACTCGATTTCCTCAAACAGGGTATGCAGGAACGTCCCCGGCCGCGCGCCCTTCGGGAAGGTATAAATGGTACGGGCCGGCTCGACGTCTTCGTCCCCCAGGGCTTCGTCGCCCGACGAGTCGGTATCAAAGCCCGGCAGCTCGAAAGAGGCATCATGATGGCTATGGCCCTGCTTGATCAGGCCCGAGTAACTGGTGATCCACCAGCTACGGTCAATCTCTTTGTCAAACACCGATGCCGACAGTAGCGGCTTGTCTTCCTCGGCAGGCAACCAAGGCGTGTCGGGCAAGGGCGGTGGCGGCAACACGGTGACAGCTTCGGATTGCGAGGCCAATGCAGCCAGAGCGCTGGCCAGCTCGGCCATCCCGCCCTCTTTGGCGTTTTGTACCAGCCAGCCGATTGCCGAGCGGTGCAGGCCGGTCGGCTCCTTGCGGCTCAAGCCGTTACGGATCGGCGACATACCGATATAACAGCCATAGACCGCGCGGGTCAGGGCAACGTAGAGCAGGCGCAAGTCTTCTGCCAGGCGCTCTTTTTCGGCCAACTCCATGCTCTCTTCGCTGGCAGCGATATCCAACACCGACTGCTGGCTCTGATCGTCATGGAACAGCGCGGTATTAGCCTCGCGGTAACTGCAGACAAATGGCAGGAAGACGATGTCATACTCAAGCCCCTTGGACTTGTGGATAGTGACGATCTGCACCAGATTGCGATCCGACTCCAAGCGCAGCTGCTGCTCATCGGCATTGCCATTGGGCGCTTCGATATGTTCGGCCAACCAGCGCAACAAGCCATGATCACTGTCGAGGGTTTGGCTCGCCTGCTGCAGCAACTCGCCAATATGCAGGATATCGGTGACCCGGCGCTCGCCACCGTTTTGGCTCAGCAGGGTTTCGGGGATCTTGCGCTGGGCCAGCATATGGCGCAGCATCGGCAGCACCCCGCGGGTTTGCCACAGCTTGCGGTAAGCGCGGAACTCCGACACATATTGCTCCCAGACGCTTTCGCTGGTGTTCATCGCATCGAGCGCCTGGGCCGTCAAGCCAAACAAGCTCGAGGCCAAGGCCGCGCGCATATTGCGATCATCTTCAGGGGTCAGTACCGCCTGCAGAAAACGCAGCAAATCCGCGGCCTCGGTGCAGGCAAACACACTGTCACGATTGGAGAGGTAGACACTGGCAATGCCCTGATCGGCCAAGGTACGGCGGATCAACGCCGCCTCACTGCCGGTACGCACCAGTACCGAAATATCACTGGCATGGATCGGGCGGGTTTGCTCGCCGTCCACCAGCACCGCCTTGCCCTGCTGTGACAAGGTAAGGATTTTCTGAATTTCGGCGGTGGTTGCCTCCGCCATCACCTGCTGGTAATCCCCTTTCTTGGTCGGCTCCTCGGCCTCTTGATGCCAAAAGCACATGGCAGGCTGCTGCATGCCATCAAGCTGCCAGCCGCGCCCCTGGGCTTTCGGACTGTGATCAACCGGCAGGAACGTGATGTCCTCGTCGTAGATAAATGGCCGCTCAGGATGTTGGAAAATCCGGTTCACGGCGCCGACCATTTCGGCGGTCGAGCGCCAGTTGGTACCTAGGGTATAGTGGGCGGTCACCTGGCGGCGAGCCTGGATATAGGTAAAAATATCGGCGCCGCGAAAGGCGTAGATGGCCTGCTTGGGATCACCAATCATAAACAGGCCGCAAGGGCCGAGCTCGCCTTCCGGCAGTTCAGGCGCCTGACGCTGCTCACCATAAATCGTGCTGAAAATACTGTACTGGAGCGGGTCGGTATCCTGGAATTCATCGATCATCGCCACCGGGAAAAGGTGGCGGATCCGACCGGCCAGCAAGCCGCTGTCATCTTGGCTCAACGCCGCCGACAATTGGGTCAGCAGATCATCAAATGACAGCCACCCCTTGCGCTGCTTGGCCTCAAGCAGCAGCTGGCGACACTCTTTGATGGCATGGGCCAACAAGGGATCGCGTATATTCGGCTTGTTAGCCAATAACTCACCAATAGCCACAAACACCGGATGCTCCGGTGGCTGGCCCTTGCTGGTCTTGTCTCGCAGCACCTGCTGGTCAAACTTATCCAGTGCCTTGGGCAGTTGGTAGCCTGTGTTATCCCGCTCGGCCCACTCTCCCACTTCCGCCAGCGCCTTGGGCAAGCTGGTTTTGGTGTAGCTGCGCTTGTTCACCCCGGAGCTGGCAATGATGTCATGCAGGTCGCCGGCACTGTCGCGCCACAGCCGCTTGACATGATTGATACGCAGCAGGTTTTCCTCGTGTACCTGCTCGAGGCTGCCTGTCAGCTGCGGGGCGCGAACGGTAACTTCCGCTCCCGACAGGAAGCGGTTGATCTCCGGCAGCAGGGCCCCCGGCGCCGACCAGAGTTTGCGTACCTCCGCCGCCAGACTGCGTGGCAACGGATAGAAATTACGGCGCCAGAAATCCGCGACCACCTGGGCCCGCAGGTGGCTCTCTTCGGTAACAAACTCATTGTTGAACAGGCTGCCCGACTCGAAGGCATTCTGGGTTAGCATCCGCTGGCAAAAGCCGTGGATGGTAAAAATGGCAGCCTCATCCATCTGGCGCTCGGCCTGCAGCAAAATGGCGGCGGCCGCCTTGTGATCGCCAATATCTCCCAGCAACGGCTTGATCACCGGATCGTCGCTGCTACCTCGACTAAAGGCCAGGCGGGCATCATGGATCCGGCGGCGGATACGATCACGCAGCTCGGCGGTGGCCGCCTCGGTGAAGGTCACCACCAAAATCTGATCAACCGTCAGCTCCCTGGGAAACCGAGTCTGCGCATCACCATGGCCAAGCAGCAAGCGCAGATACAGGCTGGCAATGGTGAAGGTTTTGCCGGTGCCGGCCGAGGCCTCGATCAAGCGATTACCATGCAGCGGAAAGCACATCGGCTCCAGCGGCTCCGGGGTGATGAGAAGAGATTGTTGAGTCATAGAATACGCTGATTCCTATCAGTGAACTGGGCCAAGGTTTCCTTACAAAACCCCAGCCGTCCGAAATTATTTTTTGTGATCTAGCGCGAATTCAAATAAATATATCGAATTCCAGCACTAACCCATCTATCAATATGAGAGACGTTTCACGGTTTCCGCCCAACCGGTCCGCTAGTATCTGAGCCACGAAATTTGGTCAACCTCTGGACCGGTGGCCGTACAGCGAACACCCTACAATCAATAATGATTTGCTGGCGGCCACGCTACACCTCCCTGCCTTATCCACTGCTCGATTAGCCCTGCTCCACCTCTCGCAACTGCATCACCGCAGGTTTCAGGATATGATCTTCCCACTGCTGCAGCTGTGCGGCCAGTTCGCCATCCCACAGCGGCCACACCCGGTAGATATAGCTGTTGTTGCCCTCGCCCTCGAACATGTAGCCGCCGTTGAACGCCTCCGCCCGCTTGCTCTCGGCCTTTGCCAAGGTCGCGTCATCATTGCACCACTGCCCTTTCTTATCGATACTGGCCAGGATCCCAGCATGGGCGGTCCTTGGAAAATACGGCAGCGGCTGGGTCAAGCCACTGTCATAGCCTTCGACAAGCACGGCCAGTTGCTCCAGTGCATACTGGGCCGATACCGGCTCAAGCAGCCAGCGGCCATCAATGCCGATGAGGTAGGTCGGCTGGCTCGGTTTCATCACCGCCAAGCACAGGTGATCAAGCCAGCAGGCCAGAATATCCTGCGCCCGGATTTTACCCGGCCGGTAGCGAACAAGGCCCTGCTGGGTGACATGCTTGAGCCAGCCCTGCAGCCGGATACCGCGTCCGGCAACCGTTACCACGCAATCCACTTCCACATCCGGCAGCGGCTGGGCCATAAACTGGACAACGCTATCGGCCAGCTGCTCTATCTGGCCACGCTCTTCCATCAGCTCCAGCTCACCAAACTGCGCCACCGGCAAGCCGCCTGCCGCCTGCTGGTAGCGGGCAAACTGTTCGAACGCCTGGTCGCGGCTGAAGGTGTTCCGGCCGAGTGATTGCTGTCTGTGGCAGTCGAGGAAGGTTGTCAGCAAGGCCTCACGCAGCTGATAACGCCCCAGCCCATCGAGGGCAAACGGCTCATCGTCTTCCGGCCCGCCCTGGAGACCATCAAAAAACACCTTCAAACGACGGTTGAAGAAATACTGCACCGGCAGGCGCCAGAAGCGCGCCAGCTCCGCCAGTTCGAGGACTCCCTCGGCCCTGTCGTCGCTCAAATCAGGCTCCAGCGGAGCCGACTGGAAGGCTTCCGGCTCGATAAAGGCCTGGTTGGCCACCGGCAGCCATTCGGCAGCATAGCTGTGGTTTGCGCCGCTGAACGACTGCGGGCTGAACGGTACCAGCGGGTGGGTTTGGGTCAGGTTGGCAACCAGCCTCTGTGCCGATTGATCGACCGGCAGGGTTTCATCACCCGCCAGGCAGTAACCCTGCTGGCAGTACTCCAGCAGCTCGCTGACCAGGACAGACGGTACTTTCTCGCTGTTATCCTGGATCGAGCGCCCCACATAGCTGATGTACAGCGCCTGTTGAGCGGACTGGATCGCCTCGAGGAATAGATAACGATCGTCATCCCGGCGCGAGCGATCACCATGGCGGGCGCGACCAGCCATCAGATCAAACCCTTCTGGGGGGATAGAGCGAGGATAAACGCCGTCGTTCATTCCCAGCAGGCACACCACCTTGAACGGAATCGAACGCATCGGCATCAGGGTACAGAAGTTCACCTGGCCGGCCAAAAAGCGTTGGCTAACCCGCTCGCCCGATAGCTTGCCGTTGAGGTAATCCCGCATCACTGCCGGGGTGATCTCCGCATCATAACCCGCGTCGGCCAACTGCTGCTCCAGCTGCTGGATCTTGTCGCGGATCATCCTCAGCACCAGCTCACCGTCAATTTCGACCGCAAAGCAGTCATCCAGCATCTGATTGAGCAGCGTCATCCAGCTCGCGATCGGCTGTTGTTGCGCCAGTTGCTGGCGGTAGTGCATCAGCGTTTCGATGAACAGGCCGAGCTGCCCGGCCAGTTCGGCATCGAGCCCCTGCACTTCTTCATAGCCCAGCACGCCCTGGTACAAACCAGCCTCTTGCGGCATGGCATACCCCAGCAGCATCCGCTGCAAGCCGAACAACCAAGTGTTTTGCTGCTGGCGCGGCAAGGCAAACTCTTCGGCCGTGTCATCATCCAGCCCCCAGCGGATCCCCACTTCCTCGATCCACAGCTTCACCCGCTCGAACTTGTCGCTATCAAAACCAAACCTGGCCATGACGGCTGGGACCTCAAGCAGCTCCAGCAACTCAGAAGCCTGGCAGCGGCTTTCCGGCAGGGCCAGCAAACGCAGGAATGCAAGTAGCGCCGGGTTTTCCTGATCGGCACTGCGGTCGGAAATGGAGAACGGAATGTAACGCTCGCCCGGCGCATTGCCGAACACCGCCTGGATATAGGGGCTGTAACTGTTGATGTCGGCCACCATCACCACAATATCCCGGGGGGATAGATCAGGGGTGTCCGCCAGCATCGCCAACAGATTGTCGTGCAGCACTTCCACTTCGCGCATCGGCGAATGGCAGGCATGGACGCTCAGCGAGCGGTCGTCTGCGGCAATGGCCAGCTTGTGGTGGCTGGACTCGGTGATTTCGTCATTGATCCGATCCTCGAGGTTGAGGATGTCGGCCTGCACCGCATGAAGCAATGAGTCGGGCGCGATATCGACAAACGCCTCGACTTCATAGGCCTCCATTTCCGACAGCAGGTATAGGTTATCCCGGCCAAGCTTGCCGAGCGAGGCCAGCAAGGTGTTGCTCACCGCGCCTTCGTGGGTCTCGTCGACGACATTGGCATCGATATCCCCCTTGAGCGGCGAAATCACCGCGCCGTGCTCACTGTGATCAGCACACCACTGTAACTGCTGGCGCTGTTTGGCCGCCAGCCGAGCGAGGAATTTGCGGTCGCGGACATCGCCCCAGTAATGGCGGCAAGGGTTGGTAAACATCAAATGCACATCGATATGCTTACCCAGCGCCGCCAAGGCGTCGAGGTAGCGCGGTGGCAGGGCTGAAATACCGAACACAAACAGCCGCTTCGGCAAACCCGCCGGTAGTGGCGAACCACTTTGCAAATAACCCTCGAGGGTTTCGATGAAGTGGTCATAGAGGTTGGCACGGTGATACGGCGACTGGCCCAAGGCGAGGGTATGATCATACAGTGCTTGCCACAGCAGCGGCTGCCATGGATGCTCCTCCACCAGCTCGGGATCGATAGTGTCGGACTCCCAGGACTGGATCCACTCCGGCCGATACACCAAGTACTGGTCAAAGATGTCGGCGATTTTCTCGGCCAGCTGATAGCTCTTGACCTGGTTGGCATCGTCACACAAATAATTGGCCAGCGGCGCAAACTCCGGACGCGATAGCTGCGCCGGCAACACCTGAAGCAGCTTCCAGGTCATGGCCTCTTTGTTAAAGGCACTGCGCTCGGGCACATCACTCAACACCTTGGTGAACATGTTCCAAATGAAAGTTGCAGGCAGCGGAAACTCAATATTGGCGGCAATCCCCTGGGATTTGGCCAGCTCCAGTTTCAGCCACTGTGACATGCCGGGGCTTTGGACCAAGATCTGCTCTTGCTCGAATGGGTTATCGAGGGGGTCCAAGCGGATCAGCTCGACAAGCAGGGATTTCAGTAGATCCAGTTGGTTGGAGTGATAGACAGTAAACACGCTGGTGACTCACCGATAGAGGAAATTACCCTTGATTGTCTACCATCAGTGGATTGGCTGCAAATTCAAATCATTAAAAAGCCCAGCATCGCTGGGCTCCTAATCACTCCACCTCTAAAGTGGATAATTTTTGGGTCGCTATATCACGCACGGCTTGGCGCAACGCAGTGCAGCAGCTGGGAAACCGGACGGTAGAAGGCTGCGTAGCGAAGGGCGACATAGCTCACGACTGCAGTAGCAACATACAGCTCGAGATGAGCCAGCGACGACACCTGACTGATATATTCAATCCCATATCCCTGGGCCGCCATCCAGCTTGCCACCTTGAACATCGCCGTCGCCCCAATCACCAATGGGAAGGTGAATGCCGCATAGCCGGGGCTGAACGACAAACGCAGCAGGCGGTAGAACGCCAGGTAAATCACAAACGTCATCAGCACGGCAATCCCACCCAGCAAGGCAATTACCACCGGAGAGGGCTGCTGAGTCACGGTCAGATAGCCCGCCAGAGACAGGCTGGCCGGCGCAGCCATAATAGCAATGGTCGGCTTGGCCGCATCTGGAATTTCATGGCTGAAAATAAGGCGGTATACCATCAGTGGCAACATTACCGCATAGATCCCCATGCCGAATAACTGCAGGCCTTCCGCCAAAGGACGCAATGCCCCGCCGGGAAAGGCCACGTCGGCGACGATGATCCCAATCGGTGGTACGAACCAGCTCGGTACCATATGGTGCAGCTCAAACTCCTTGGCGCGGTGATAGGTAAACAGTGCCAAAAAGATCAGATGCAATACCACTGCCGCCAGCCACAATGCCTGCCCGGCCACCGGGTAATAATTCCCCAATGCCTTGGACACCACCATGGTTCCCATGGCAAAGGTCGGCACAACGCTACCGACAACCGGATGACTGAGATCTTGCCACAAGGCGCGGGGATGGATAACAAACTTAACCAGTAACACCACCAACAAGACACTGGCGATCCCTGCCCCGATCAGCTGTCCACGACCGCCGAGATCGGCAGCATTTTCCCAACACCAGCCAAGGCTAGCAATACCCAAGGCCAAGCCGGCCATTGGCGTTGGTGCACCCAGTACTTTTTGCTTTGTTACTGTAATCATTTCGAGGCTCCCCAAAGACAGCACATCACTATTCATCAACACCCGGCTAGTTTATCGGCATCCGATTGTTTAGGATACTTGAATATATTTAATGTATAGTTAAGAAAAATAAAACATGAGCCAGTACGATGAATATCGCCCTACGCCAATTGAAAGTGTTTGTCACCGTCGCCCAGGAGCTGACCATTACCGCGGCCGCAGAAAAACTGTTCCTCTCCAAACCGGCTGTCAGCATGGCGCTCTCCGAGCTGGAAAAGCAGCTCGGGCACAAGTTGTTTGACCGCAATAATAATCGTCTGCTCATCAACGAACAAGGTAAACGCTTGCTGCCATTAGCCGATGAGTTACTGGCTCGCAGCCAGGATATCGAGCAACTGTTTAGCCAGGAAGGGCCGGTAACCGGCAAGTTGAAAATCGGCTCGAGCGATACCGTTGGCAATCAGGTCACCCCATTCTTATTGCGGGACTTCCGCCGCGACTCGGGCCATTGTGATCAAAGCTTGTTTATTGCCAATACCGCCCAGATCTGCCACATGCTAGGCGAGTTCGAACTGGATATTGGCCTGGTCGAAGGCAAGGTGCAAGCCGATAACCTCGCGGTGATACCTTGGCTGGGTGACGAAATGGTGGTTGCCTGCCACCCCGGCCACCCACTGACGAAAGCAGAGCAGCTCAGCCTGAGCGATCTTGAACACAGCGAGTGGATACTGCGAGAACCGGGCTCAGGTACCCGGGAGTATTTCCTTGGTCGCCTCGCTCCGAGGCTCGAACACTGGCACCAGGCGTTTGAACTCAACAACACCGAAGCCATTATCAACTGCACGGCGGCAGGACTCGGCCTCACCCTGCTCTCCCGACGCGCGGTGGAGCATGCCGTCAAGGACAACCGCCTGACCATCCTGTCACTACCGCTCGATATGCAGCGCCAATACTGGCTGCTCTTCCACAAGGAGAAGTACCAAAGCCCACTGCTAAAACTGTTTATCGCGTTCTGCCAGCAGTGGAATTCACCGCTTTGCCAATACAGTCAGAAGTCAGCAGATAATTAAACGCGGTTGTCCCCGCCGCTAAATGCAATGATCTGGCTGATCTGACACTGCGGTCGGCCAGACTCCTGCTGCCAATCCCTAAAGGCAGATTGTGCTGCCGCCAAGGATTTTTGCGTGTCACGCCCACCGTCAATAATCCCGCTCTGGCGCAGGTAGGCTTCGACATCGCCGCTGAGGATAAAGGTATCTTTGCCCATGATGCGCAGAGTATAAGGGCCGGTATTGCCCCCCAAACGCTTGCCGTGTTTTTTCAGGTAACGCCACAGGCCGGTGATATCATCCTGCGGCCAATCGGCAACCATCGCCGAAAAGGAACCGTGCTCGAGTGCAGCCTCGTGGATCATCTGGGCATTGTCGGGAATGGTCATCACCTTGGCCAAGTGACGGATGATGGCCGGATCGGTCGCTTTTCGCTCCCACATTTCCGTTGGCATCAGCAGCATTTTCTCGATATCGAAACCGAAAAACACGTCTTCGAAATTGGGCCATTTGTTACGCACTACCTGCCAGCTGATCCCGGACTGGAACACTTTCTGGGTAAATGCCGCCAGCCAGCGATCATCACCGATCTGCTTGAGCTGATCGGCTGACAAAGGGGTAGCCAGCATGCTCTCTAGCACACCCTCGCCCCCCTTACGCTCTGCGGCTCGGGCATATATTTGCGAAAATTTTTCTCTTGCCATCACATTAACACGCTTATCACTGGACATTGCCCTTAATGCTACTGTATAAACAGCCAGTAAATCAATTTCGGGAGAGGGTGACCATGGCTGTTATCGTCAAATATGTAGTTGAGCGCAACGGAGAAGAAAAGATGACTTTCACCTCTAAGTCCGAAGCCGACGCATACGACAAGATGCTAGATATGGCGGACGAGATGTTTACTTTGCTAAGCGAAAGTGAACTTTTCGAGGATGAAGCCAAGCAAGAAGAGCTTTCGCTGTTCTTGGCACAAAAACGTGAAGAAGTGCTTGTGGCACTGGGAGCTAAAAAGAAAGCAGCTCCGAAGAAAAAAGCGGTAAAGCCTGAGCTTGTCGCCGAGCAACAGGATGATGCAGCAGCTTAATCACTAAGCCTGCCAACATTCTTCATGACAAACCTCCTTTCAAGGAGGTTTTTTATTGCTTCCCACGCTAAATCGCCCGGCCCTAGCTTGATATTCCGGCGACCAAATCCTCGACAGCGATAGCCGTGCTGTATTGTTATTATTTCATCATTTTTCACCGATCGTCTCCTGCCCCCTTCAATAACGGCGCAAGTGTCTTTATGATGGGTTCATCACACTTTGCCGACACACGGCATAAATTACTTTGACATGGAGAACCAACAGTAATGGCCAGCTTTTCACTAGCCCTTGGTACTGCAACCAAAAACCGCGATAACAAAATCATCGAGGCGTTTTTCCCAACCCCTACCCTAAACCCAGCCGACGCGCTAGTAGATGCCATTGCCGCTATCGTCGATTACAAGGAAGGTAATCAAGCTATCGAAGTCACGGCTGCCCAGTGCGCCGATCTTGCAGCAGCTTTCAGTACAGCCGGTGAAGAAGCCAGTGCAAACTTCGCAACCAAAGCAGCAGCATCAGAGCAACCGCTGGTTGTTGTGATCCTTGCTACTGACGAAGCGCCTGCTTCTGTTGCTGAAGGCTTCCTGAAGCTACAACTTATCTCTCACCGCCTGGTCAAGCCTCACGGTGTGGTACTGGACGGCATTTTCGGCCTGCTGCACAACATCGCGTGGACCAACCAAGGTCCAATCGATCTACCGGAGCTGGCAGAGCGCCAAATGGAAGCTCGCCTGAACGGCGAAACGATCACTGTCGATTGTGTCGACAAGTTCCCTAAAATGGTCGACTACGTGGTACCAACAGGTGTTCGTATTGCTGATACTTCTCGCGTTCGTCTGGGTGCACACGTGGGTGAAGGCACAACCGTTATGCATGAAGGTTTCATCAACTTCAACGCTGGCACAACTGGCGTAAGTATGGTTGAAGGCCGTATTTCCGCAGGCGTTGTGGTCGGCAACGGCTCGGACATCGGTGGTGGTGCTTCTATCATGGGCACGCTATCTGGTGGCGGCAAAGTGGTTGTTTCCATCGGTGAAAACAGCCTGCTGGGTGCCAATGCCGGCCTAGGCTTCCCGATGGGTGATCGCTGTACGATCGAATCAGGCCTGTACGTAACCGCAGGTTCGAAAGTACGCATGCTGGACAAGAGCGGTCAGGAAGTCGAAGTGGTCAAGGCGCGCGATCTAGCTGGCGTGTCTGATTTGCTGTTCCGCCGCAACTCCATGACAGGCCAGATCGAATGTCTGGCGAACAAATCAGCGGTAGAGCTGAACAGCGAATTGCACAGCAACAACTAATCGCCTGTAAAAAACGCCTCCTCGGAGGCGTTTTTTTTAGCTGCGCTTATTAGCGCGACCTTGTTACTATCCCTTACAACTTCGACCTCCTTCCTATCTCCGTTTGTGAGAAGGTATCGGCAAACAAACACAAGGAGAGATAAATGGCGTTTTTCTTTGAACGGGCAGAGACTGACAACGAAGTAAAAATTGTCCTCAAACCCCACTCACTGTATGTGATGCTGCTGATGCTTGCGACATGGCTGATTAATGAAATGGTGCTGCATATCATGCCAGTCACACAGATCATCATGCCGGTGTTTATCGTCTTCATGGTGATCCGCTTCTTCTCTTTGGTCAAAGTACAAAAAGAAGTGCTGATAGCCATGAAGCAAGGCAAAGTACAGACCAGCGGCAGCAAGTTTTCTTTTTCTAACCCGTTCACCTATAGCATCAACAAGTAACTCAATGCTCGTTCCAGCCAGGAAATAATCCATTAAGCCCGCGCTGCTTATTCTTCCCCTCCTAACCGTGCATAATTAATCGGTTAACCAGAGGGGGGGGGAAGATGGCAAATTTTAACTGGAAACCGCTATTACTCGCATGCTTGATCGTCAGTATCGGCCAATTGAGTCTTGGCTTGGTTTTTCCTGCCCTCCCTGCCGTTGCTGACTCACTCCAGCTTTCGTCCGAGCAAGTTCAACTTCTAGTTTCGGGCTATTTATTCAGCTTCGGCACCTCACAGCTTGTCTACGGCCCATTATCCGACGTACATGGCCGTAGACCGGTCCTACTCGCTGGTTTATTGATTGCCGTATCAGGGCTGGCTGTTGCCGTTCTGTGTGCCGATTCATTTCATTGGCTGCTACTTGGCCGAGTTATTCAAGGGGTAGGTGCCGGCAGTGTCGCCGTCTTGGCCCGCGCGACTATTCGTGATAGTTACCAACGGCAAGACTTGGTCAAAGCCATGACCTGGGTGGCAATTGTTGCCGCCTTCACTCCTATCATGGCCCCTGTCGTGGGCGGTATTGTGAACCACCATTTTGGCTGGCTAGCCGTTTTTGCCATACTGCTCGGTTATATCGCTATCGTCTGGCTGCTATTGCTAGTGTGCTTCACCGAAACCCTATCGGCCACCCAGGCTCCCCAGTCGGTCGGCCAATTGGCAAAATCCTACCTTTCGTTGCTCCAAGAGCAGCACTTCCTTTCCTTTGCCGGGATCGGCTGGGTCAACTTCTCGCTGGTTGTGCTTTCTATCTCCATGATGCCCTTTATCATGCAGGTGCAGATAGGGATGTCCTCCGAGCGCTATGCCCTATGGGCAATGGGGCCGGCATTTGGGTTGTTATGCGGAGGCTTGGTATGCCAGAGGCTTCGTCCCCGGTTGGGAACACAAAAAATGTTAATGCTCTCACCGCTGCTTCACCTTGTTGCTGGCTCGGTGTTAATCGCCGCTCCGCTGTCGCCTATCTGGATGGTCAGCGGCCACTTCCTGATGGCGATGGCCAACGGTATCGCCTTTCCATGCGCCCAGTCACTGCTGCTCGTCCCTTATGGCAATAAAGCAGGCACAGTCTCCGCCTTATCAGGTGCCTGCCAGATGGTATTTGCCTCTTTGCTCAGCAACGGTTTGCTAAAGCTGGGGATAAGCCAGGCTTGGCACTTAGGCGGTATCATGGTAATCGGCGCAGGTTTAGGGTTATTACTCGCGATGCTGGGTACCATGAGCGAAAGCGGTCGCCGTGCAGTGGCAACTCTCAACGGATAAACCATAATTAAACCAAATTGCCATCTGTTTCAAACGGCCCCCACACAATCTGCAGTTTGGGTCCCTCCGCGTCGTTGATAGAGGAATAACCATGGCTAGGTTTATACGTTTTTTCTTATTGAGTCTCTTGCTTGTCCTTGTCAGCGCCTGCACCAGCCAATATGAAGCCAATCTTGCAAACAACAAGCAATGGGAAGAGCTCGGCGCCTACCACGGTGAGCAAGGCTACCGGGAGTGGAACCAGACAGAGTTAGGGAAACACGGCGCCTACTCAGAAACTGACTATGAAAAATACCGTGCCGGCTATCTGCAGGGACGGTTTGACTATTGCAGCGGGAAGCACACCGTCGGTACCGTCATCAACCCGAGCTATCCCGATGAATGCCAAGATAACCCGTCAAGTTCTAGCTATGGCCTGCTAGATCGCGGCTATTGATCCACTCATCGAATGGCGAACATTAGCTGTAAACGTAAAAAAGCCAGAATCTTTCGACTCGGGCTTAGTATAAGTGGCGGAGCTGATGGGACTCAACGCGCACGGCCAGTGCCGCGACCTAGAGACCGAAGCGCTCTTAGGGAGCGGTATATAGCAAAAAACCCTGTCGTTACCGACAGGGTTTCTTAAGAAGTGGCGGAACGGCGGGCTGGCGCACCAGCGGGACTCATTCGCCAACAAGGCGAACATAACCGACAGATGTAAAAAAGCCCCGTCTTTCGACGAGGCTTCTTAATAAGTGGCGGAGCGGACGGGACTCGAACCCGCGACCCCCGGCGTGACAGGCCGGTATTCTAACCAACTGAACTACCGCTCCACTCAAATCACCGTGTGTTCAGCACGATAATCTAAATTGGAAGCCTGGCGATGTCCTACTCTCACATGGGGAGGCCCCACACTACCATCGGCGCTACTGCGTTTCACTACTGAGTTCGGCATGGGATCAGGTGGGTCCACAGCGCTATGGTCGCCAAGCAAAATTCTTACAATCTTAGAAAGCTGATGTTCTCAACACTCATTCAAGTGTTCGTGGAGTCCGCTAAAACCCCTTGGGTGTTGTATGGTTAAGCCTCACGGGCAATTAGTACAGGTTAGCTCAACGCCTCACAACGCTTACACACCCTGCCTATCTACGTCGTAGTCTCCAACAACCCTTCAGGAACCTTATAGGTTCAGGGATGACTCATCTTGAGGCTCGCTTCCCGCTTAGATGCTTTCAGCGGTTATCGATTCCGAACTTAGCTACCGGGCAATGCGTCTGGCGACACAACCCGAACACCAGAGGTTCGTCCACTCCGGTCCTCTCGTACTAGGAGCAGCCCCTCTCAATCATCCAACGCCCACGGCAGATAGGGACCGAACTGTCTCACGACGTTCTAAACCCAGCTCGCGTACCACTTTAAATGGCGAACAGCCATACCCTTGGGACCGACTTCAGCCCCAGGATGTGATGAGCCGACATCGAGGTGCCAAACACCGCCGTCGATATGAACTCTTGGGCGGTATCAGCCTGTTATCCCCGGAGTACCTTTTATCCGTTGAGCGATGGCCCTTCCATACAGAACCACCGGATCACTATGACCTGCTTTCGCACCTGCTCGAACCGTCATTCTCGCAGTCAAGCGGGCTTATGCCATTGCACTAACCTCACGATGTCCGACCGTGATTAGCCCACCTTTGTGCTCCTCCGTTACGCTTTGGGAGGAGACCGCCCCAGTCAAACTACCCACCAGGCACTGTCCGCACCCCGGATAACGAGGCGACGTTAGAACATCAACACTACAAGGGTGGTATTTCAAGGACGGCTCCACGCAATCTAGCGACTGCGCTTCAAAGCCTCCCACCTATCCTACATATGTAGGGTCAATGTTCAGTGCCAAGCTGTAGTAAAGGTTCACGGGGTCTTTCCGTCTAGCCGCGGGTACGCAGCATCTTCACTGCGATTTCAATTTCACTGAGTCTCGGGTGGAGACAGCGTGGCCATCATTACGCCATTCGTGCAGGTCGGAACTTACCCGACAAGGAATTTCGCTACCTTAGGACCGTTATAGTTACGGCCGCCGTTTACCGGGGCTTCGATCAAGAGCTTCGACGCTCTTTATAAAAAGAGCAGCTAACCCCATCAATTAACCTTCCGGCACCGGGCAGGCGTCACACCGTATACGTCATCTTTCGATTTTTGCACAGTGCTGTGTTTTTTAATAAACAGTTGCAGCCACCTGGTATCTGCGACTGCCAGCAGCTCCAAGAGCAAGTCTCTTCACCGCCGGCAGCGTACCTTCTCCCGAAGTTACGGTACCATTTTGCCTAGTTCCTTCACCCGAGTTCTCTCAAGCGCCTTGGTATTCTCTACCCGACCACCTGTGTCGGTTTGGGGTACGATTCCTTACTATCTGAAGCTTAGAGGCTTTTCCCGGAAGCATGGCATCAATGACTTCACCGCCGTAGCGGCTCGACATCGGGTCTCAGCCTAGTGTAATCCCGGATTTGCCTAAGATTACAGCCTACACCCTTGAACCTGGACAACCGTCGCCAGGCCCACCTAGCCTTCTCCGTCCCCCCATCGCAATAGTAAGAAGTACGGGAATATTAACCCGTTTCCCATCGACTACGCCTTTCGGCCTCGCCTTAGGGGTCGACTCACCCTGCCCCGATTAACGTTGGACAGGAACCCTTGGTCTTCCGGCGAGGGAGTTTTTCACTCCCTTTATCGTTACTCATGTCAGCATTCGCACTTCTGATACGTCCAGCACACCTTACGATGCACCTTCAACCGCTTACAGAACGCTCCCCTACCCAATACATAAAATGCATTGCCGCAGCTTCGGTGTATAGCTTAGCCCCGTTAAATCTTCCGCGCAGGCCGACTCGACCAGTGAGCTATTACGCTTTCTTTAAATGATGGCTGCTTCTAAGCCAACATCCTGGCTGTCTGAGCCTTCCCACATCGTTTCCCACTTAGCTATAACTTTGGGACCTTAGCTGGCGGTCTGGGTTGTTTCCCTCTCCACGACGGACGTTAGCACCCGCCGTGTGTCTCCCGGATAGTACTTACTGGTATTCGGAGTTTGCAAAGGGTTGGTAAGTCGGGATGACCCCCTAGCCTTAACAGTGCTCTACCCCCAGTAGTATTCGTCCGAGGCGCTACCTAAATAGCTTTCGGGGAGAACCAGCTATCTCCAGGTTTGATTGGCCTTTCACCCCTAGCCACAAGTCATCCGCTAATTTTTCAACATTAGTCGGTTCGGTCCTCCAGTAAGTGTTACCTCACCTTCAACCTGCCCATGGCTAGATCACCTGGTTTCGGGTCTAATCCTAGCAACTGTACGCCCAGTTAAGACTCGGTTTCCCTACGGCTCCCCTAATCGGTTAACCTTGCTACTAAAATTAAGTCGCTGACCCATTATACAAAAGGTACGCAGTCACCCCGAAGGGCTCCTACTGCTTGTACGTACACGGTTTCAGGTTCTATTTCACTCCCCTCACAGGGGTTCTTTTCGCCTTTCCCTCACGGTACTGGTTCACTATCGGTCAGTCAGGAGTATTTAGCCTTGGAGGATGGTCCCCCCATGTTCAGACAGGATATCACGTGTCCCGTCCTACTCGATTTCACTCGCAATGCGCTACCGGTTACGGGGCTATCACCCTGTATCGCTGTGCTTTCCAGCACATTCACCTGTCGCAAAACTAGCTTAAGGGCTAATCCGGGTTCGCTCGCCGCTACTGCCGGAATCTCGGTTGATTTCTCTTCCTCGGGGTACTTAGATGTTTCAGTTCCCCCGGTTCGCCTCGCAACGCTATGTATTCACGTTACGATAACTGCTTATGCAGCTGGGTTTCCCCATTCGGAAATCCAAGAGTATAGTGATTCTTACCATCTTCTCTTGGCTTATCGCAGGTTAGCACGTCCTTCATCGCCTCTGACTGCCCAGGCATCCACCGTGTACGCTTAGTCACTTAACCATACAACCCCAAGGGGTCTGTCTGTATGGCTCAACAACCAAGGTTGTCCATCTGAGTATGATGAACTGTGTTTCGCCGGACTCTTACACAAGACACTTGAATGTGTGTTGCTTGAGAACTCGTTCCTACTTATTAAGTAGAAACTATTTAGTATTGAATTCAAAGAATTCAATTTACTAGTCAGCTTTCCAGATTGTTAAAGAGCATAACGCAAAAGCGTTAATCAATAACTGACGTTATTCATTAGCACTTTTGCTATTTCTAAAACCATTTCACCAAGCAATCTGTGTGGACACTGCATAAAACGCAGTCATATCGTTAAGGAGGTGATCCAGCCCCAGGTTCCCCTAGGGCTACCTTGTTACGACTTCACCCCAGTCATGAACCACACCGTGGTAAACGCCCTCCCGAAGGTTAAGCTATCTACTTCTGGTGCAGCCCACTCCCATGGTGTGACGGGCGGTGTGTACAAGGCCCGGGAACGTATTCACCGTGGCATTCTGATCCACGATTACTAGCGATTCCGACTTCATGGAGTCGAGTTGCAGACTCCAATCCGGACTACGACGTACTTTCTGGGATTCGCTCACCATCGCTGGTTGGCAGCCCTCTGTATACGCCATTGTAGCACGTGTGTAGCCCTACTCGTAAGGGCCATGATGACTTGACGTCGTCCCCACCGTCCTCCGGTTTATCACCGGCAGTCTCCCTGGAGTTCCCACCCGAAGTGCTGGCAAACAAGGATAAGGGTTGCGCTCGTTGCGGGACTTAACCCAACATTTCACAACACGAGCTGACGACAGCCATGCAGCACCTGTCTCAGCGTTCCCGAAGGCACTCCTCTATCTCTAAAGGATTCGCTGGATGTCAAGAGTAGGTAAGGTTCTTCGCGTTGCATCGAATTAAACCACATGCTCCACCGCTTGTGCGGGCCCCCGTCAATTCATTTGAGTTTTAATCTTGCGACCGTACTCCCCAGGCGGTCTACTTAACGCGTTAGCTCCGAAAGCCAGTGTTCAAGACACCAACCTCCAAGTAGACATCGTTTACGGCGTGGACTACCAGGGTATCTAATCCTGTTTGCTCCCCACGCTTTCGCATCTGAGCGTCAGTCTTTGTCCAGGGGGCCGCCTTCGCCACCGGTATTCCTTCAGATCTCTACGCATTTCACCGCTACACCTGAAATTCTACCCCCCTCTACAAGACTCTAGCCTGCCAGTTCCAAATGCTATTCCGAGGTTGAGCCCCGGGCTTTCACATCTGGCTTAACAAGCCGCCTGCATGCGCTTTACGCCCAGTAATTCCGATTAACGCTCGCACCCTCCATATTACCGCGGCTGCTGGCACGGAGTTAGCCGGTGCTTCTTCTGTTGCTAACGTCAAACACTGCCGCTATTAACGACAATGCCTTCCTCACAACTGAAAGTGCTTTACAACCGAAGGCCTTCTTCACACACGCGGCATGGCTGCATCAGGGTTTCCCCCATTGTGCAATATTCCCCACTGCTGCCTCCCGTAGGAGTCTGGACCGTGTCTCAGTTCCAGTGTGGCTGATCATCCTCTCAGACCAGCTAGAGATCGTCGCCTTGGTGAGCTCTTACCTCACCAACTAGCTAATCTCACCTGGGCTAATCCTGACGCGAGAGGCCCGAAGGTCCCCCTCTTTGCTCCGAAGAGATTATGCGGTATTAGCCATCGTTTCCAATGGTTATCCCCCACATCAGGGCATATTCCCAGGCATTACTCACCCGTCCGCCGCTCGCCGCCCATAAACGCACCCGAAGGATTGTGTATGTCGCTGCCGCTCGACTTGCATGTGTTAGGCCTGCCGCCAGCGTTCAATCTGAGCCATGATCAAACTCTTCAATTAAAGTTTTGGCTCAATGAATACTGTTAATCCATTACCGAAGTAATGAATGAATTGACTGTGCCGATATAGCCGAAGCTATTTCGTATTGGTCACTCAGTTTCATTGATAATTCTTTTGTTGACTATCATTTCACGAGTGCCCACACAGATTGCATGGTCAAATTGTTAAAGAACAATGTTTGCCACAACCGCTCTAATTCAGTGCTTTGCCGTGACAACGGAGGCGCATTATAGAGACTTAATTGGTTTTGGCAACACTATAAATTCAATTATTTTGTCAAAACGAATCAATCGCTCACTTATTAACCAATAAATGCACTACTAGCGGAAATATCAAACTACACCTCAGCTTGTTCTTCTATTCGCGTTACCAGCTCTGCAGGTAATTCCAATGCTTTGGCCAGCTCATCGAGGTAAGCCCGCTCCAAAAAATGGTCTACATCTATTGCTAGAAGAGAAACCAGATAGACTTCCGATGCCAAAGCCATATTATCCACCTGCTGGCTAAGTGCATTGGGATCCAACGGCGCATCGACCCAGCGCAAAATAGCGGTTTCGCTATCACCCCCAAAATCCTGCTCGGCGGCCCAATTGGCGATGGCGGCTCGTTCCTGAACATCTATGTGCCCATCCGCTTTGGCTGCAAATACCATCGCCTGAAGCAGTAAACCAGCTTTGTCATCCAGTTGCTGTTGGAAAGCAGGTTCCGATGTTGCAGATGTCACTGGCACAGATTCATCTTGCTGCCATTTTTTGTAAGCCTGGTAAGCCAACGTCCCCACCAACGCCGTTCCCCCGACAGCCGCTGCTTGGGTACCGTATTTTTTTGCGAGTTTACGGGTTTTCTTATTGCCCAAAAGCGCACCGACTAACCCACCGCCTAATGCTCCTTTGAGCAAGTCGCTCGACGCCCCAGCCTGTATACCTGAATGCGCCTTTCCTCTCTCCAGATATTTACTTGCTTCGCCCAACAATTTATCCATCATGGTTTTCATACATCCTCCCGTTGCCATATATCTTCAAGCATTTACTAAAAAATCAATAAAAAAGCAGGAAAAAGAAGTGAGACTATCGCCTGATATAGAAAGGCGATATCAACAATACGTAGCCTAGATTGGCGGGGATGAATATGAAGTGAAGACAAAGTAAAGGAATGTAAAGAGCCCTCCATAAGGAGGGCTTGAGGGATTAAACAGGCTACTTATTGTTTGGCTTCAATTTGACCGTCGGTTGCAACAATATTAATTGGCTTACCCGTAACAAACTTGCCTGACAATATATCTTGAGCCAGTGGGTTCTCAATATATTGCTGGATGGCACGCTTGAGCGGCCGGGCTCCGAATACCGGGTCGAACCCAGCCTCGGCAATCAAATCCAGCGCACTGTCATCCAGTTTCAGCAGGTAGTCGCGCTCTTCCAAGCGTTTCTCCAGTCGTGCAATCTGAATGCTGGCAATGTTCTTGATATGCTCGGCACCAAGCGGATGGAATACCACAGTTTCGTCAACCCGGTTAATAAACTCAGGGCGGAAGTGATGACCCACCACCTCCATAACCGTTTGCTTGATACCGTCGTAGTCCAACTCACCAAAGTGCTCCTGGATACGATCTGAACCAAGATTGGAGGTCATGATCACCACACTATTGCGGAAGTCGACCGTCCGGCCCTGGCCATCCGTCAATCGCCCGTCATCGAGCACCTGAAGCAAAATGTTGAACACGTCAGGGTGGGCCTTTTCCACCTCATCGAGCAAAATCACCGAATAAGGACGACGGCGAACCGCTTCGGTCAGATAGCCGCCTTCTTCATAGCCAACATAGCCAGGGGGCGCACCGACCAAGCGTGCAACCGAGTGTTTCTCCATAAACTCGGACATATCAATCCGCACCATGGCATCGTCACTATCAAACATAAAGTGCGCCAGGGCTTTGCATAGCTCGGTTTTACCGACCCCTGTTGGGCCGAGGAACAAGAACGAGCCAATTGGACGGTTTGGATCCGACAGCCCGGCCCGGCTGCGGCGAATGGCATTCGCGACCGCATCAACCGCTTCATCCTGTCCGATAACCCGCTTGTGCAAAGCTTCTTCCATCCGCAGTAGCTTATCACGCTCCCCTTCGAGCATTTTGGCTACCGGGATCCCGGTCTGGCGGGAGAGTACTTCCGCGATTTCGGCATCGGTCACCTTGTTCTTGAGCAGGCTCATCTCCTGCATTTCCGCTTGAGCCGCCAAGTCGAGTTGCTTTTCAAGCTCTGGAATTTTACCGTACTGTAGCTCCGACATCCGGTTGAGATCACCTGCACGGCGAGCAATTTCCATATCGGTACGGGCTTGCTCAAGCGCTGCCTTTATATGCTGCGTACCGGAAAGAGCGGCTTTTTCGGCATTCCACACCTCTTCCAGCTCAGCATATTCGCGCTCTTTTTTGTCCAGCTCTTCGCGCAGATCGTTCAGGCGCTTCTGACTGGCATCATCACTCTCTTTGTCCAGTGCCTGCTGTTCAATCTTGAGCTGAATGATCCGGCGCTCGAGACGATCCAGTGACTCAGGCTTGGAGTCGATCTGCATGCGGATACTGGAGGCAGCTTCGTCAATCAAGTCAATCGCTTTATCCGGCAGCTGTCTATCTGAAATATAACGGTGCGACAGCCCCGCCGCAGCAACAATTGCCGGATCCGTAATTTCCACATGGTGATGAAGCTCGTAGCGCTCTTTGAGGCCACGCAAAATCGCTACCGTATCTTCAACAGTCGGTTCATCCACCAGTACTTTCTGGAACCGGCGTTCCAACGCGGCATCTTTTTCGATGTACTGGCGGTACTCATCCAGCGTAGTGGCACCGACACAATGCAGTTCGCCACGGGCCAACGCTGGCTTGAGCATATTACCCGCATCCATCGAGCCTTCACCTTTACCGGCACCGACCATGGTATGCAGCTCATCGATAAACAGGATGATGTTACCTTCTTCCTGTGATAACTCGTTAAGCACAGACTTCAGGCGCTCTTCGAATTCACCCCGGTATTTGGCACCGGCAATCAGTGCCCCCATGTCCAAGGACAGGACACGTTTGTTGCGTAAGCCTTCTGGGACCTCGCCATTGATAATGCGTTGCGCCAAGCCTTCAACAATCGCGGTTTTACCCACCCCCGGTTCACCAATAATAACAGGGTTGTTCTTGGTACGGCGCTGCAGGACCTGAATAGTCCGGCGAATTTCATCGTCGCGGCCGATCACCGGATCCAGCTTGCCCTGCTCGGCACGCTCGGTGAGATCAATGGTGAACTTTTCCAGTGCCTGGCGGTTTTCCTCGGCATTGGGATCATCAACATTCTGGCCGCCACGCACTTTTTCTATGGCCTGTTCAATTTTGTCGGCGGTCAGTCCTTTTTCTTTCAGCAACTGACCGAGCGGCCCCTTGTCGTCTACCGCCGCCAAAATAAACAATTCTGACGAAATATATTTGTCCTTGCGCTTCTGGGCTAGCTTGTCACACATGTTGAGCAACATCCCCATCCCATGCGAAAGCTGGACATCACCGCCGATACCACTCACCTTCGGCAGCCGCTCCAGCAATTCTGATAAACCGGACCGTAGCTGGGCAATATCGACATTCAATAGGGTTAGAAGTGGACGGATGGTACTGCCATCCTGGTTTAGCAGCGCCACCATCAAGTGGGCAGGCTCTATATACTGATGGTCTCGCCCCAATGCTAGCGATTGCGCATCAGAGATTGCCATCTGGAATTTGCTAGTAAAACGGTCAAGACGCATAAGTCCTCCTCATCTTCTCTCACGGTAAGATATGGTGGCCTAGCTCCCATTTTTCAAGCCAAATATTCCCCACTCATTGTGCAAGCTCGGGTAAACCTTGTCTCACAACACCCCGGAAAAAGAAAAGCCCTGCATCGGCAGGGCTTTGAACTGGATAAATACGTATGGCTATTCCAGCCAGATCAAGGTTGCCTGACGGCCTGTCACGCCATCGCGCCGGTACGAGTAAAATTGCTCGGCATCAGAAAAGGTACAAGCCTCCCCGCCAAATACATCACTTACTGACGCACTGGCCAAGCGCTGGCGAGCCAGTAGGTACAGATCTGCCAACCACTTTTCGCCGTGCGGCTGAAAACCTTCGGCAGCAGCTGGCCCGTAAGCAAGAAACTGCTCACGCACCTCTCCACCAACCTCAAATGCTTGCGGCCCAATAGCAGGACCGAGCCAAGCCATGATTTCCGAGCCCGGTACAGTAAACTTGGCGATAGCCTGTTCAATGATACCGTCAACCAAACCGCGCCATCCGGCATGAACTGCTGCAACCTGTGTCCCTTGGCGATCACACAGGATCACCGGTAGACAATCGGCCGTCATCACCACGCAAGGAAGATGCCTTTTCGCAGTATAACTGCCATCAGCATCTAGCGCCTGTGCACTTGGCTGCTCAAGGTTTACCACCTCAATACTGTGGGTCTGATTCAGCCAAACGGGTGCGGTGTCTAATCCAAGCTGGAGCTGCAGCCACTGGCGGTTTTGCAACACAACCTCGGGATCATCCCCAACATGGTTACCAAGGTTTAAACCTTGGTATGGCCCTGCACTCTTACCGCCTTCACGCGTTGTCGCGATGGCTTTAACATTGGCAGGCGCTGGCCAGTCAGGGACAATCCACATTTAGTACTCTTCCTCTTGGTGCGCTTCCTTGTCTTTACGCAAGATACTGATCATTGCCACCATGTCGATAGGCAACGGCGCTCGCCATTCCATCAACTCACCGGTGATCGGGTGTTCTAAGCGCAGCATACGAGCATGCAGGGCCTGACGATCAAAAGCACGCAGAGCCTGGACCAGTTCATCGGAAGCATTTTTTGGCGGACGAGGTCGACCACCGTAAATCACATCACCGATCAGTGGATGGCTCAAATATGACATATGCACGCGGATCTGGTGAGTACGGCCAGTTTCCAAGCGCAAAATAATCCGGGTATGCTCTCGGAAGTGCTCAGCCACACGGAAACGGGTAATTGCTGGCTTGCCAAATTCACTCACCGCCATGCAGACACGTTTGGTCGGGTGACGACCAATAGGTTTGTCCACTGTACCGCCGCCAGTCATTTTACCCATGGCAATTGCTTCGTACTCACGGGTGATGCGGCGCTTTTGCAGCGCACGAACTAAACGAGTTTGCGCCTGAATCGTTTTTGCGACCACCATCAGACCGGTGGTATCTTTATCCAAACGGTGGACAATACCGGCACGTGGCACTTCGGCTAAATCCGGGCAGTGATGCAGCAAGGCATTAAGCACCGTCCCGTCCGGCGTACCGGCCCCAGGGTGAACCACAAAGTCACGCGGTTTGTTGATGACGATAATGTGCTCGTCTTCATAGACAATATCCAACGGGATATCTTGAGCTTCCCAGCGGACTTCGTCCTCGATCTCCGCCTTGATAAACAGCTCTTCACCGCCCATCATTTTCACACGTGGCTTAGTCGTGACTTCCCCATCGACAGAAACCATGCCATTTAAGATCCACTCTTTGATCCGTGAGCGGGAATAATCGGGGTATAATTCAGCGATAACCTGATCAAGGCGCAAGCCAAGTTGACTATCATTTACTGTATTTGTTAACTCTATCTGCTGTGCCATAGCGAACTTTTTTAAAAAGCGTGGGACTAAACGTCAAACGCTGCGTAAAATAACATAATAGTGTCATTGTATCTGTTAACGGCTCAGACCGTAATGGATCCGCAGAAATAAAATTATTTATCAAGGAAACAGTCGCCGCAATGAAACGCCTGACTCTATCGTCTCTTCTTGCCGTCGCCATACTTTCAGGCTGTTCAAGCACGGAAGAAGTGGTACCGGACGTACCGCCATCTGAACTTTATGCCACTGCCCAGCAGGCCCTGCAAAGCGGCAGCTGGACAACCGCCATCGAACGACTGGAAACTCTGGACTCCCGTTACCCGTTCGGTGCCTACTCGGAACAAGTTCAGCTTGATCTGATCTATGCCTACTACAAAAACGACGATCTTGCTTTGGGTGAGGCGACCATAGATCGCTTCAACCGCCTTAACCCGGCCCATGAAAAAGCAGACTGGGTACTGTACATGCGCGGCCTGACTAGCATGGCGCAAGACCGCAGCTTTATGCATGACCTGTTCAACATCGATCGCCACGACCGCGATCCTGAGCCGGCCCGTAAAGCCTTCCGGGACTTCAAACGCCTGCTTGAGCGCTACCCGAACAGCCGCTATGCTGCCGATGCCCAAGCCCGTATGGTCTTTTTGAAAAACCGTCTGGCCGATTACGAGCTGGCCGCAGCCGACTTCTACCTGCGCCGTGAAGCCTGGGTAGCTGCCGTCAATCGTTCCCAGCTCATTCAGCGCGAGTACCCAAATACTAAAGCAGCACGCCAGTCGCTGCTGATCATGGAAAGTGCCTATGAGAAGCTAGGCTTGAGCGAACCGCTGGAAAACACCCGCAAACTCATCGCGCTCAACCCAATTTAATGGGGCGGATCTTCGACCATAAAAAAACAGCAGCCAGTAGGCTGCTGTTTTTTTATGATTCGCGCTAAATCGTTATCAACGCACTGGAAACAAGCTGGTCATTTTTAACTCAAGTGATTGTTATAAATCGAATAAAGTCCCTGAATAGCACCAGCCACCAGCGTTCGTTCTTCCCTCATACTGCCCCAACTTTCTAGTGTTCTACAAGCACTTTCTTCAAACTTTTTTGCAACAAACAAGACGTGATCACAGAATTTTTCTGGACAATATTTTAACAACCTAACTGTGATCTTGATCACATTATTGATTCCTGAATTTAGTAATCTGAAGTCAACCCAACGAAGGGTAGCAAAAGAGGAAAGATAATTATGACAGTAGACATTACCGGCAAAAACCTAGATATCACCCCTGCTATCCGTGAGCGAATTGAGTTTAAATTCAAAAAGTTAGAAAAATACCAGGTTCCATTTATCAGCAAACACGCTGTGATCAGCACCGAGCCAAACCGCCAATTCAAAATTGAAGCATCTGCTGCTATTCCGGGAGGTCAACTAGTCGCCTCAGCAGAGCATGACGATATGTACGGTGCCATTACCGAGGTATACCAGAAGCTGGAACGCCAACTGAACAAACAAGCTCACAAACCAACGGCACGCCGTGCAAGCCACAGCAATAAGCCGCAGATCGAAGAAACAGAAGCCGAAGAAGAAGCATAATTATTCAAGAGGATTTTATAAACAGCCCTGCCCTGCAGGGCTGTTTAGTTTCTGCTTGACAAGAGTTCCAAGGCTGCATAATGTTGAGCCATAACTAACCCAAATTCATAACATTCAGTATTTATGCATACAGCCCAACTGTTTTTCTTTAGCTTCTTTTTTATGTCACCTTAGTGGGGGCTATTCGTTACGCAAGAAACAAGCTAAAGACGAACAGACAGCCTCCTCTAACCGGGAGGCTTTTTTGTATGAATAAGACAGGGAGCGACAATGACAGAACCGCAGTATTCGCTGGACGAAATCCGAACCAACGTCAGCCGTATCGATAACGAAATATTAAAACTGCTCGCCGAGCGCCGCCAGCTCAGCCTCGAAGTCGCCAAGAGCAAAATCCAAACCGCCAAGCCGGTGCGCGATCAAACCCGCGAGCAGGAACTGCTGCTGCGCTTGATCGAGACGGGCCAGTCGCTTCAGCTGGATGCCCAGTACGTCACCCAGATCTTCCATACCATTATCGAAGACTCCGTCTTATTCCAGCAGGCTTATCTCCAGAAGCTTGCCAACCCTGAAAGCCTGCAGCCTGTCGCCCGCGTCTCTTTTCTTGGTGCCAAAGGCTCCTACTCCAACCTTGCCAGCCGCAGCTATTTCAGCAAAAAGCAAACCAAGCTGGTCGAGATCAGCTGTTCAACCTTCCGTGATGTACTCCACACGGTAGAAATTGGCAATGCCGACTACGGCGTACTGCCCATCGAAAACACCAGCTCAGGCTCGATCAACGAAGTCTATGATTTGCTGCAGCACACCAGCCTGTCGATTGTCGGCGAGATCAACCAACCTATTGAGCACTGCCTACTGGCCGCGGTCGATACCAAACTGGAAGACATCGACACCCTTTATTCGCACCCTCAGCCACACCAGCAATGCAGCGAATACCTCCACTCCATGGGCAACATCACCCAGGAATACTGTTCCAGCACCGCTGAGGCAATGAAAAAGGTGGCCGAACTCCAGCAACCGAATGTGGCCGCCATCGGCAACGCCTCAAGCGGCGAACTGTACGGGCTGACGCCGCTAAAGACCAATATTGCCAACCAGCAGGAAAACTACACCCGCTTCATCGTCGTTGCACGCAAACCGGTAGAAGTCACCTCGCTGATCCCGGCCAAAACTACCCTAACCATGTCGACGGCGCAGAAAGCCGGCTCCCTGGTAGAGTGCCTGCTGGTTCTGCGTAACCTCAATATCAACATGACCAAGCTGGAGTCGCGCCCGGTGATCGGCAATCCTTGGGAAGAGATGTTCTACGTCGATGTCGAAGAAAACCTGAAATCAGACGTGATGCAGGAAGCACTGGAAGAGCTGACCCGCCTGACCCGCTTTATCAAGGTGCTGGGCTGCTACCCGAGCGAGAACGTCAAGCCGGTTGACCCAGAGACGGGCGACTTGCTTTAAGTCAGTGGCCATTTGGAAGTACACCTACCCAAAAACAAAAAGCCCACGCACTGCCAAAGTGCGTGGGCTTTACTATGATTGTCGAAGGCGCTTGGCTTAGCGCCCTGATGCGGTACGGTGAGTCGAGTCGTTCGCCTGTCTAAGTAATCCCTGGCTCTCGGTTAAAAAATGCTGGGCATAGTCTCCAAACCAGCTCTCAACCCGGCCGAAGGCCTGCTTGAACGTCTCTTTATCTTGGCTGTCCAGAACCGCGATGGCCTCGCCGAAGCGCTGATGGAAACGCTTGATCATCGCCAAGTTCTGCGGCGACGACATTATAATGTCGGCATAGAGCTGGGCGTCCTGGGCAAACAGGCGCCCCACCATCGCCAATTCCAGGCGGTAGATTGGCGAGCTGAGCGACAGCAGTTGCTCCAGCTTGGGATCTTCCTCGGCAAGGTGTACCCCGTACACAAAGGACGTGAAGTGGCGCAGCGCCTGGATCAAGGTCATCCCCTCATCGTGCTCTATCGCACTGATCCGGTTGAGGGTTGCCCCCCAAATCTGGATCTGCTCGAGCAACCACTGGTAGCTCTCCGGCATCCGGCCATCGCAATACGCCACCACCTGCTTGGCCAAACTGGCGATGTCAGGCCCAAACATCGGGTGCAAGCCGACAACAGGCCCGCGGTGTACTTCTAGCATGGCCTGCAGCGGCCCGCTCTTGACCGAGGTCAAGTCGGCAAGAATACAGTCGTCCGGCAGATTACCCAGCTTGGCGATAATGGTCTCGGTGATATTGATCGGCACCGACACCACCACCATGCCAGCATCAGCCAGCAGCTCATCAGCCCTATCCCAATCCTGGCTTCCCAGCTTGCGAACCTGATAACCCGACAGCTCAAACAGGCGGCAGAACAAGCCGCCCAGCTGGCCGTGGCCACCGACGATCACAATCGGCCGCAGCTCAGGCTTGAGGCACTTGAAGCCGGAATCATTTTCGCTGGCATAGGACTCGCGCATGGTACGGCGCAAGATATCTTCGATCAGATCCGGCGGCACCCCTTTGCTTTCAGCTTCCTGGCGCCGTGAAGCCAGCATCGCCGCTTCACGATCAGGGGCATAAATCGGCAAGCCATGCTGGCTTTTTACATGGCCGACCTCTTCGACCAGCGACAGGCGGCGGGCTAGCAGCTCCACCATCTGGCGGTCGACATCATCAATTTGATCTCTTAGTTTACTCAGTTCTGCGACCATCTATGGCTCTCTGCATTGATAGCGGAATTAGTCTTCAACACGCTGTTGTAGAAATGGCGTTAGCTCCTGGTGCGCATGACGCAGCAGGGTCTCGGTCGACTCCCAGCTGATGCAGGCATCGGTAATAGACACACCGTAAGCCATTTCCTGGCGCGGTAAATCCGCACTCTGGTTTCCTTCGTTAATATGGCTCTCCAGCATCAAACCAATGATGGACTTGTTGCCCTCACGGATCTGGTGGATCACATCTTCGGCAACCAACGGCTGACGGCGGTAATCCTTGCGAGAATTAGCATGGCTACAGTCTACCATCAGCGACGGAGAAAGGCCTGCCGCATTCATCTCGTTTTCACACTCGGTTACTGAGACGGAATCGTAGTTGGTCTGCTTGCCGCCACGCAGAATAACATGGCCATCCGGGTTGCCCTGGGTATTGAGCAGCGCCACCTGGCCATCAGGGTTGATCCCGATGAAACGGTGGCCGGAAGCGGCCGCCTGCATGGCGTTGATCGCGGTGCCCAAACTGCCGTCGGTACCGTTCTTAAATCCAACCGGCATAGACAGGCCACTGGCCATCTCACGGTGGGTCTGGGATTCAGTGGTGCGGGCACCGATTGCAGCCCAGCTGAACAAATCCCCCAAGTATTGCGGGCTGATAGGGTCAAGTGCCTCGGTGGCAAGCGGGATCCCCATTTCCACCAAATCAATCAATAACTGGCGGCCGATGTGCAAGCCTTCCTCCACCTCGAACGAGCCGTCTAGGTGCGGGTCATTGATCAACCCCTTCCAGCCAACGGTGGTACGTGGCTTTTCAAAGTAAACCCGCATCACAATGTACAGCTGATCGCTCAGCTCTTCCGATAGGGCTTTGAGTTTCACGGCATAGTCTTTGGCCGCTTCGATATCGTGGATAGAGCATGGGCCACACACCACCAGCAAGCGTGGATCGCGTTTGTGGATAATATCGGCAATGGTCTGGCGAGACTGACGGACGAAGTTGAGGGCATTGTCACTCACTGGCAGCTTGCTGCACAGCTCTTGTGGCGTGATCAATACCGACTCTTTTTCGATATGGACGTTGTTCAACTGATCTTTTTGCATGCGGGCTTCCCTGTAAACTAATTAATACAAAACCAAAAGAAAAAACAGGACTGCCCTGTCATAAAACTGACAATAGCAGCCATTAACAGAGGATTGCAACCACCTGTAAAGAAAAAAATCCACCGTAAATTACTATTTACACCTTCAGCATTTTTGGCGCTATCGGCCAAAGCCAGTTACCATAATGGCAATGCCCACTCGCACTCCCTATGGCAATGGAACTGATTTTTTCTCTGTTACAGCAGCTCAGCGTATATCTGGTACTGGCTTACCTGTTGAGCAAAACCCCACTGTTTATGCCGCTGACCTCTATTTCCGGCCGGCTATCACAGCGTTTTACCTGCTATATCCTGTTTTCCCTCTTTTGTATTTTAGGCACTTACTTCGGATTACACATAGAAGATGCGATTGCCAATACCCGGGCAATCGGTGCCGTCATGGGGGGATTGCTCGGCGGCCCTGTCGTCGGCTTTGCCGTAGGCTTAACCGGCGGCCTGCACCGTTACACCCTCGGTGGCTTTACCGATCTGGCCTGTGCCATCTCTACCACTGCTGAAGGGCTCATCGGTGGCCTGATGCACAGCTACTATGTTCGACGAGGCCAGGCGGACCAAATTTTCCGACCGCAGGTGGTGTTTGTGATCACCTTGGTCGCCGAAATCATCCAGATGCTGATCATCCTGGCCGTGGCCCAGCCATTTGAAAAAGCACTCGGCCTCGTCAGTGCAATTGCCCTGCCGATGGTGATAGCCAACTCGGTCGGGGCGGCATTTTTCATGAGCATCATCCAAGACAGAAAAACCATTTACGAGAAATACTCTGCCGCCTTTTCGAGCCGCGCCCTGAAAATTGCCCAGCGATCGGTGGGGATTTTCAGCCAGGGGTTCAACGAAGAAACCACCAAGAGGATTGCCAAGATCATCTATGAAGAAACCGGGGTGGGCGCAGTCGCCATTACCGACCGCGATAAAATCCTCGCTTTCATCGGGATCGGCGACGATCACCACTTGCCGGGCACCCCAATTTCTTCCGGCTACACCCGCCGTGCCATTGATGGCTGCGAGTTAGTCTATGCCGATGGCTATGATATTCCCTACCAGTGTTCACTGCATGAGAAATGCAAACTCGGCTCCGCCCTGGTTATCCCACTGGTGGGTGGAAACAATGAAGTACTCGGAACCATCAAACTCTACGAGCCCAAGCGCAAGCTATTCTCGACCGTCAACCTCACTCTGGGGGAAGGGATCGCCAAGCTGCTGTCCAACCAGATCCTGACCGGTCGCTATATCCAGCAACAAAACCTGCTGACCCAGGCCGAGCTGCGCCTGCTGCAAGCCCAAGTCAATCCGCACTTCTTGTTCAATGCCCTCAACACCATCAACTCGGTGGTCAGGCGCGATCCGGACAAAGCTCGCCAGCTGATCCAGCATTTGTCACAATTCTTCCGCCGTAACCTCAAGCAAAATATTGAAACGGTCACCCTTCAAGAAGAGCTGCAGCACATCCATGCCTACCTAGAGATCGAACTGGCACGATTTTCCGACCGACTCAGCGTCGAGGTCAATGTAGCTGATGAACTGATGGCAATGAAGGTCCCGACCTTTACCCTTCAGCCACTGGTCGAGAATGCGATTAAACACGGCACCTCATCGCTGTTGGAAAATGGTAAAATCACTATCAACGGCTTTGTCGAGCAGGATCACGTCGTCCTCGAGGTTGAGGACAACGCCGGTAACTATGCCCCGATCGGGGAGGAAAGCGGCCTTGGCATGAAGATTGTCGACAAACGCCTCAAGAACATGTTTGGCAAACAATACGGCCTGACTATGACCTACCAGGCCCATGAATGGACCCGGGCGACCATCAAATTGCCCGTCGATACCCTCACACACCGTAACGGAGAGCATGCGGCATGATAAAGGCCCTTGTCATTGATGATGAAAAATATGCCAGGGAAGAGCTAATCGACCTGCTGGAAGAAAGTGGGTCGATCGAGGTGATCGGCGAGTGCAGCAATGCCATTGAAGCACTGAAGAAAATCAATACCCTCAAGCCCGATGTTATCTTCCTCGATATCCAGATGCCGCAAATCACCGGTATCGAGATGCTGAGCATGCTCGACCCTGAGACCATGCCCAAAGTGGTCTTCGTCACCGCCTACGATGAGTACGCCCTGAAAGCGTTTGAGGACAATGCGTTTGACTACCTGCTCAAGCCAGTGGAAACCTGCCGCCTAACCAAAACCATCAAACGCTTGGTGCGGGAATGCCAGCCAGCCGACTATTCGCCACTTATCAGTGATATGCTGGAGCTGATCCCCTGCAGCGGTCACAATCGGATCTTATTACTTCGCCCCGATGACATCGAAACGGCTTTTTCGGACTTAAGCGGCGTGCACGTCGTCAGCCGCGATACCCAGGCAACCACCCAGCTGACGTTGAAAACGCTGGAGGAAAAAACCCCGCTGATCCGCTGCCACCGCCAGTACCTGATCCACCCCACCGCAATCAGGGAAATCCGGCTACTGGAAAATGGTCTTGCTGAAATTACCACTCTCGGCAACCATCAGGTACCAGTCAGTCGCCGCTACCTCAAAGAGCTCAAAGACCGTTTCGGCTTAAGCTAAATCCACATTCTCCACAGACATGGCAGAGGGACGTACCTCTGCCATCCTCTTTCGCGTCATCAATAGCCGCCCTTTGCCCCATCCCCAATCCCCCATCAAGCAAGGCCTGGAGCATAAACCCTGACAATGATCACGGAAATAAAAATCCATATCAGACCGTTTAATCCTCGGTAAAACCGCTTAGCTAACTCGATAAAACCGCTTAATGGCATTATCGACCACTCACCCTGCCATACAACCACTCACCCCTTTATCGGGTGAATATTGATGCCAAGCGAGTAGGATGGCAGCTATCAAAATAAGTTTTGCGCGGTTGCCGAGGGTGTATAGGCAAGGGACGCAAAGCCCACATAACCCACTCCAATAGGATTAGAGAGACAAGATATGGCCTGGTTTCTGATGTGTGTCGCAGCGCTGGTAGGTGGTTACTTCATCTACGGTGCATTCATTGAAAAAGTGTTCGGTATCAACGAAAAACGCCAAACTCCAGCATTTACCAAGCAGGACGGTGTTGACTATGTGCCGATGTCGAACAAGAAAGTTTACCTTGTTCAGCTACTTAACATTGCCGGTGTCGGCCCGATTTTCGGTCCTATCATGGGTGCCCTATACGGCCCAGCGGCGATGCTGTGGATAGTACTAGGCTGTATCTTCGCCGGTGCAGTACACGACTACTTCTCTGGCATGCTGTCAGTTCGTAACGGTGGTGCGTCAGTACCAACCATTACTGGCCGCTACCTGGGCAATGGCGCAAAACACTTTATGAATATCTTTGCCATTGTTCTGTTGCTGCTTGTTGGTGTGGTATTCGTTTCTGCACCAGCCGGTATGATCACTAATCTGGTTAACGAGCAAACCGGTATGGGCATGTCGATGACAACTATGGTGGTTATCATCTTCGCTTACTACATCATCGCGACTATCGTTCCTGTTGATAAGATCATCGGCCGCTTCTACCCACTGTTCGGCGCGCTGCTAATCTTCATGTCTGTTGGCCTTATCACGGCTATTGCCTTCTCTAGCGAGCACACACTGCTTGGTGACTACGAGATGAGCCAGATGTTCAGCAACATGAACCCGAATAACCTGCCACTATGGCCTGCCCTATTCATCACTATCGCTTGTGGTGCTATCTCAGGCTTCCACGCCACCCAGTCGCCACTGATGGCTCGTTGTATGGAAAACGAGAAGAATGGCCGCTTTGTGTTCTACGGCGCGATGATTGGTGAAGGTGTGATTGCCCTGATCTGGTGTGCCCTAGCCCTGTCTTTCTTCGGCTCGGTAGAAGCACTACAGGAAGCCGTATCCAACGGTGGTCCGGGTAACGTGGTTTACAGCTCATCTATCGGTCTTCTAGGTGTATTCGGCGGTATCATTGCTTTCCTAGGCGTGGTTATCCTGCCTATCACTTCAGGTGACACCGCATTCCGCTCAAGTCGCCTGATCTTGGCTGAGTACTTCAACATGGAGCAGAAGTCACTGCGCAACCGCCTAATGATGGCCCTGCCGCTGTTCGTTATCGGTGGCATCCTGACTCAAGTTGACTTCGGTATCATCTGGCGCTACTTCGGCTTTGCCAACCAGAGCACCGCGGTAATGATGCTATGGACAGCTTCAGCTTACCTACTGCGCCACAACAAGCTGCACTGGGTAACGACTGTTCCTGCTATCTTCATGACCACGGTATGTATTACCTTCATCCTGAACAACAGCCAGCTAGGTTTCGGCCTACCAATGACGGTATCGACTATCGCAGGTATCGTAGGTTCACTATCCATCGCCGGCTATGTCATCAAGCGTTCGAAAGGCAAAGGCGAAACAGACCTTGCTGACGAAGAGAACCTTGAAGGCAGCACGGAAACCGCTTAAGTTTTAGTTCCCCCTAAAACACAAAAACCAGCCGCAAGGCTGGTTTTTTATTAGAGGAATAAGCGGGCTTAAGCTGCTGGCTGGTCTTTATCTTCAATAGAGAAGATCACTTCACCGTCGATAGCATACGCTTCAAGCAGTTTTTCTTCGTAGCTTTCGTAATCAACCATTCCATCTACAATCTCTTGGAAAGAGCGAATTGATTTAACCATCAGGCCCGTCTCTTTATCAATCCATTGCTCTGACTGTTCAATACCAGTCCACACCTCACCGTCAGCATTACCTGCCAAGGTTGAGTCGATAGAGAATGAACAGGTTTCAACTGATTTACCATTTACATCAATCATCTCTATACCATTGAATGTTACATCACGCTTGGTTTGGCCGTAAACTAAGCGCTCTTCCAGCTCACCATCAATAAATAGAGAGAACTCAGATGTGTATACCGCCTTTGTAGTTTGGCCTTGTTCTGATCCGAACAACCACTGGGGTGCCGCAGGAGAGTTCACATCACGATCATCCTCCACAATACCATCAAAATCATTCACATACTGATCACCGGCATATGAAACAGAGGTTGATTGCTCATCAATCACATAATAGTCAAAGCGCTGAGAAGAGCCATTGCGTGATTGTTGCAGGCGATGGGAATTGGACTCTACCTCAAAACCTAGCGGCGTTTCAGAGTAGTTAGAAATATATTCGACCTGAGTAATTGATTTATGCTCTTCGAAATCAACACCGTTAGTAACTTGGGTGCGTTCTGTCTGCGGATAGAAGTCAGCTTCCTCACTCCATCGTGTCTGCCATGTCGCTTCGTGGCTCGCATCTTGCCATAGCACTGGGTTAAAACAAACCTCTGCTTCACCACCAGTAGGTAGGTCGAGGTCTTTATCACCACCAGAGCTTGAAGAGCCGCCACAGCCCGCAAGTAATGCAGTGGCGACTGCCACTGATGCAATTGTAAATTTATTCATTATTGGTAACTCCTGTATATAAAGCGTTACCCATCATGCGGAATAGAGACTTAGCCGCAATGCTTGAATCTTTTCAGGATGTAAATATTGAACAATACACAAACAATATTTATATCTTTTTTGACACCACCCTGACAAAAGCAAATTACACCTTATAAATCAATAGCATAAAAACAACACCATTGCAGGTAACCGCCTCCAAAATAGACCGAACCCACGCTTAATCAAATGCATACAGTTTCATTTTTCAAGCATAAAAAAAGCCCACCTTGCGGTGGGCTTTTTCATTAAACGTCTTACGCGTCGCGAATTACTTAGAAGTAAGCTTCTCGCGGATACGTGCAGATTTACCTGAACGCTCACGTAGGTAGTACAACTTGGCACGACGTACTGCACCACGACGTTTAACAGTAATGCTGTCAACGATTGGAGAGTGAGTTTGGAACGCACGCTCAACGCCTTCACCGTTCGAGATCTTACGAACAGTAAACGCAGAATGTAGACCACGGTTACGCTTAGCGATTACAACGCCTTCGAAAGCCTGTAGACGCTCGCGGTTACCTTCTTTTACCTTAACCTGAACAACAACAGTGTCACCTGGTGCGAATTCTGGTAGGTCATTTTTCATTTGCTCTTGCTCAAGAGCTTTGATGATATTACTCATTTGGTATATACCCTAGAATAAACTGATACTAAATTAATTAAATGCTTGCTTTATGTTCGCGGATAAATTCCGCCAGCAAGAATTCCTGATCGTCAGTCAGAGCTAGGTTTTCCAGGAGCTCTGGTCTTCTCAACCAAGTACGGCCCAGCGATTGTTTCAACCGCCAGCGGCTAATGTCCTTGTGGTTACCAGACAACAAGACCTTAGGGACTTCCTGCCCGTCCAACACTTCGGGACGCGTATAATGAGGGCAATCTAGCAAGCCATTGGCGAAAGAGTCTTCTTCCGCTGACGCAAAGTCACCCAGCACACCCGGTACAAACCGGACGACTGCATCGACCAAGGTCATGGCTGGCAGTTCGCCACCCGTCAGCACAAAATCCCCGATAGACCATTCTTCGTCTACCTCTTGTTGGATAATGCGCTCATCTACCCCTTCGTAGCGGCCACAGATAAGAATCAGGTTCTCGTTCTGCGCCAGCTCCTCAACACCCGCTTGATCAAGCTTACGGCCCTGAGGTGACAGGTAAATCACTTTAGCCTGGCCTTCGACGGATTGCTTGGCAGTATGAATGGCATCGCGCAGAGGCTGTACCATCATCAACATGCCCGGTCCGCCACCATATGGTCGATCATCGACCGTCCGGTGTTTGTCGTGGGTAAAATCACGAGGATTCCACGTTTCCACTGACAAGAGGCCTTTTTTTACCGCCTGGCCTGTTACCCCAAAATTGGTAATGGCATTAAACATGTCAGGAAACAGGCTGATTATGCCTACCTTCATTTGTTCACCTATTACCGGGGATTAAAATCCAGGATCCCAGTCAACTTCGATCCGCTGAGCAGTGCGATCAATCGACTTGATGACCTGCTCATCGAGGAACGGGATTAAACGTTCCTTCTGGCCAAAAGCATCCTTCAGGTTGGCTTTGACTACCAAGACGTCGTTGGAACCTGTTTCCAGGATGTCAGTGACTTTACCTAGGTCGTAACCTTCGGTAGTCACCACTGTCATTCCATACAACTCACGCCAGTAGAACTCGTCATCTGACAATGCTGGTAGTTGTTCCGCCAATACGTAGACTTCAGCGTTAGTGAACATCTGTGCATCCTCACGGATATCCAGACCTTCTAGCTTAGCGACTAACCCCTGACCATGGCGTTTCCACGATTCAACGCGGAACTCCTTCCACTCACCCTTAACTTTGATAAACCAAGGCTGGTAGGAAAAAATGCTTTCAGCTTCTTCGGTGTAAGAAAAAACTTTGAGCCAACCCTTGATGCCATAGGAGGAACCAAGTTTGCCAACAACAATGCGGTCTTGTGTACTCATCGCTTCTCTATTACCTGACATGCTAATTAAGCCGCTTTAGCAGCGTCTTTGATTAGCTTAGCTGCGCGGTCAGACACAGTTGCGCCTAGACCAACCCAGTGGTTAACACGGTCAAGGTCAAGACGTAGACGTTCTTCCTGACCCTTAGCTAGCGGGTTGAAGAAACCAATTTTTTCAATGTTACGACCGTCGCGAGCAGCGCGAGAGTCAGCAACAACGATTTGATAGAATGGACGCTTCTTAGCGCCGTGACGTGCCAAACGAATGGTAACCATATCGTCCTCTTTGCATTACTGTAAATGAAATCGGCCCCGCCAGGGATACTAACGGGGCCCGTGCCAAATTAAGCTCGGGAATTTTACTCTTTAAACTGACGAATGCAACCGCTTTAGCTAAATTTTCACCAGTTTAATTATGTTGACTTACCCAAGCTCAATGATTTAGTGGAAGATTGCCGCTTAGCGACCGAACATTCCGCCCATGCCGCCACCCGGTGGCAGCATGCCTTTCATATTGCGCATCATGTTCTTCATGCCGCCCTTCTGCATCTTTTTCATCATCTTCTGCATCTGGGTGAACTGCTTGAGCAGACGGTTGACGTCCTGTACCTGGGTACCGGAACCCATAGCGATACGCTTCTTGCGCGAGCCTTTGATCAGCTCAGGGCGCTCACGCTCTTTCGGCGTCATCGAGTTAATGATAGCTTCCATCTGGTTGAACATCTTGTCGTCAACCTGATCTTTAACATTATCTGGCAGCTGCGACATACCCGGCAGCTTATCCATCATGCCCATCATGCCGCCCATGCTCTTCATCTGCTGCAACTGACCACGGAAGTCTTCCAAGTCGAAGCCTTTCTTCTCTTTGAATTTCTTCGCCAGCTTCTCGGCTTTTTCCTTGTCGACGTTGCGCTCTAGATCTTCGATCAGAGACAACACGTCACCCATACCAAGGATACGAGAAGCCACACGGTCTGGGTGGAAAGGCTCTAGGGCATCGGTTTTCTCACCGATACCGAGGAATTTAATTGGCTTGCCAGTGATATGACGTACCGACAGCGCCGCACCGCCTCGGGCATCACCGTCGACCTTGGTCAGGATCACACCGGTCAGTGGCAGGGCTTCGTCAAACGCTTTCGCCGTGTTTGCCGCATCTTGACCAGTCATGGCATCTACCACGAACAGGGTTTCAACCGGGTTGATAGCCTTATGGACATCTTTGATTTCGTCCATCATTTCGCTGTCGACGTGCAGACGACCTGCGGTATCGACAATCAGGACATCGTAGAATTTCAGCTTGGCTTCAGCGTGAGCGGCATTAACAATGTCTACCGGCTTCTGATCTGGCGTCGACGGGAAGAAATCGACACCCAAGTCATTTGCTAGGGTTTCCAGCTGTTTGATCGCCGCAGGACGGTAGACGTCAGCAGACACTACCATCACTTTCTTCTTCTGGCGCTCTTTGAGCAGCTTACTCAGCTTACCGACACTGGTGGTTTTACCGGCACCTTGTAGGCCCGCCATCAAAATAACCGCCGGCGGCTGGCTCGCAAGGTTCAGGTCTTCGTTGCCTTCGCCCATGACCGCTTCAAGCTCAGCCTGAACGATCTTGATAAATTCCTGGCCCGGGGTCAGGCTCTTCGATACTTCAGTACCTACTGCACGTTCTTTGACGCGCTTGACGAAGTCACGGACAACAGGAAGCGCAACATCAGCCTCGAGTAACGCCATACGTACTTCACGCAGCGTATCCTTGATGTTGTCGTCCGTCAGGCGGCCGCGGCCACTGACATTCTTAAGCGTTCGCGATAAACGCTCCGTTAAATTTTCGAACATGTGCTACTCGCTCGTTACGCAACTAATCGATATGATCTGGCTAGTATAACGCAATCCTTGCCCTGCTTTCATGTCCTGACGGACACTTTCACTGTGATATCCCCTGATAAAACCACTTCAATATACTATTGATCTCGCTTAATCATGGCGGGAAAACGGCTAGCAAGGTATAATTGCGAACTCTTACCATCTTAACTAGTTAAGTTTACTATGGATATGTTGATTGCCGTAATGGCGGCATGCCTTTACTTTCTTGCCCTAGGGCTGGTTGTACCGGGCCTCACCAACAACAATGGCATCAAGACCAAACCGGTCTTTGCCTGTGCCGTGGTCGCTATTGCCCTTCATATCCTGCTGCTCAAAGATCTCATTCTGGGTGGACAGGGACAGAACCTCAGTATTATGAACGTCGCCTCGCTGATCAGCCTGCTGATCGCCGCGATTACCACCGCTGCGATGCTCAAGATGCGGGTCTGGTTCCTGCTGCCGGTAGTATACAGCTTTGCCGCGATCAACCTTACCGCCGCCACGTTCCTGCCGGGTGCCTTTATCACCCACCTGGAAACCCATCCAGAAGTGCTGCTGCATATCTCGCTGGCGCTGTTCTCCTATTCAACCCTGATGATTGCGACCCTATACGCCATTCAACTGGCCTGGCTGGATCATAAGCTGAAGAATAAGAAGAGCCTGCTGCTTAACCCGAACATCCCTCCATTAATGATGGTCGAACGCCAGCTTTTCAAGATCATTTTGGTCGGTAATTCCCTGTTGACCATCACCTTGGTAACGGGATTTATCTTTGTTCAAGATATGCTGGCCCACGGCAAGGCCCACAAAGCCGTCTTTTCGCTGCTGGCCTGGGGCGTTTATTCCATTTTGCTGTGGGGGCATTACCAGAAAGGCTGGCGTGGACGCCGTGTGGTCTGGTTCAGTCTGATCGGCGCATTCCTGCTGACGCTGGCCTATTTCGGCAGCCGCTTCGTCAAAGAAATTATCATTGGGGCATAAAAACCGTGTCCCTTTCATTGACACCCAGAGCGTCTGGGTACAAAGTTCAAGTAACAGAAACGTTAAGGAAATAGGTTTTTGGACGATATATCCACGGGGATTTTATTCTCTCTCCTGATATTACTTCTTGTTATTTCCGGATATTTTTCCGGCTCTGAAACCGGAATGATGTCTCTCAACCGCTACAAGCTGAGACATCTGGCCAACCAGGGACATCGTGGGGCCAAACGAGTCGAAAAGCTCCTTTCGCGCCCAGACAGGTTAATTGGCCTGATCCTGATCGGTAATAACCTGGTCAACATTCTCGCCTCAGCCATCGCAACCATCCTTGGTATGCGACTGTACGGCGATATCGGTGTCGCTATCGCTACCGGGGCCCTGACCCTGGTGGTATTGGTCTTCGCCGAAGTCACGCCGAAAACCCTGGCCACGCTCTACCCTGAGCGGATCTCCTTTGCTAGCAGTGTCGTTCTGCAGCTGCTGATGAAACTGCTCTATCCGCTGGTTTGGTTTGTCAATGGCATTACCAACGGTTTTCTGATGCTGCTCGGCCTTAGAGTCGACAAAACCCATGATGGTAAGCTTAGCTCGGAAGAGCTGCGGACCGTGGTTAACGAAGCCGGCGGGCTGATCCCCCGCCGCCACCAAGACATGCTGCTGTCGATCCTCGACCTGGAAAATGTCACGGTAGAAGACTTGATGATACCGCGCAACGAGATCGCCGCCATCAATGTCAACGATGACTGGAAATCAATTGTCCGCCAGCTCAGCCATTCGGCCCATGGCCGGATTGTACTCTACCGCGATACCATCGATGAAGTCGTCGGCATGCTGCGGGTACGCGAAGCCTATCGCCTGATGATGGACAAAAACGACTTCAGCAAAGAGAACCTACTGCGAGCCGCCGATGAAGTGTACTTTATTCCCGAAGGTACCCCGCTCAATATCCAATTGCTGAAGTTCCAGCGCAACAAGGAACGTATCGGCCTAATCGTCGACGAATACGGTGATATCCAAGGCCTGATCACCCTGGAAGATATCCTGGAAGAAATTGTCGGTGAGTTTACTACCTCAATCAGCCCAACCCTGGCAGAAGAGATCACCCCACAGCCGGACGGCAGCCTGTTGATCGAAGGCAGCGCCAATATCCGGGATCTGAACAAGAGCCTCAACTGGGGGCTTCCGACCGATGGCCCACGCACCCTCAACGGCTTGATCCTGGAGCACCTGGAAGATATTCCCGACAGCCAACTGAGTATCGAACTGGCTGGCTACCAGATGGAAATCATCGAGGTCTCCGACAATATGATCAAGCAGATCCGGGTACTGCCTAACCAGCTGAAGAAGACCGGTTAACCTTGCCTACCCGATTCAACAAAAAAGCCGGCTACTGCCGGCTTTTTTATATCTGGGCTATGTCTAGATAACTTGCCCTTACTTCACACTGAGCTCTTGCAGCATAGATTCCGGCAGCGCTAGCTCATCATTCTTGTTAACCGCAATACCCTGGTCAAGGATATGGCGGGCAATATCCTTGGCATCATCGAGCGAGTGCATGCTGTAGGTGCCACACTGGTACTCGTTAAGCTCTGGGATCTTGTCCTGCGACTCGACCTTCAGCACATCTTCCATCGCAGCCGTCCAGCTATCAGCGACTTGTTGCTCCGTCGGCGTACCGATGAGGCTCATGTAGAAGCCTGTTCGACAGCCCATTGGGGAGATATCGATGATTTCTACCTGGTCGGAATTAAGGTGGTTACGCATGAAACCGGCATACAGGTGCTCAAGGGTGTGGATCCCGCGCTCGCTCAGGATATCAGCATTCGGGCGGCAGAAACGCAGATCGAATACCGTGATGGTGTCACCTTTCGGGGTCTGCATGGTCTTGGCTACCCGCACCGCTGGGGCATGCATTCGGGTATGGTCAACGGTGAAACTGTCTAATAGAGGCATTGCTTCCTTACTCCTTGGCCTGGCACCGGACCGGCAACAGCCCGGTGGTCGATTCGTATTAAAAGTTATATCACACCACAGCTACCCAGCAAGTGGGTTTCGCGATCGCCTGATAGCCCGCCGTTAGAACGGCCACCAGCTGCGGTTATCTTCCAGCTCTTGGCGGCACTGCTTGAGCTGCCAACCATAGTCTTTGGCCTGCTGTTCAACCCGGCGGGAAACCCTCAGTAGCGTAGGCTTGGACTTGTAAGTCCCACGGCGGTAACCGCCACGACCATCGTGATAAGCCAGATACTGATTGTAGGTGTCCCACTTTGAGATCCCCAACTGACGCTGGGTTTCATGGGTATACCAACCGATGAACATCAGCGAATCGGCAAAGTTGGTACGAGAGCCGCCATTTCGGGTGGCCTTTTGGTAATCGGACCAAGCCGGATCCTGTGCCTGCGCATAGCCATACGCGCTGCTGACCCGTCCCCAGGGAATAAAACCAAGTACGTAATTCTTCGGTGGTCTGGCATCATGGCGGAAACTGCTCTCCTGCTTCACAAATGCCATGGCAACCTGCATCGGCGTCCCCCACTCGGCTTCCATATCCCGTGCCGCCTCGTACCATCGCGGGTACTCACGGAAGATGTTGCACAGGTTGGAGTGATCTTTGGGCGGAGGAGTGGCACAGCCGGAAAGCAATACCGCAGCGCAGAACAGCAGTGCCAAGCGCGATATTATCGATTTAGCAGCCTGAGTGTGGGCAAACATGGAACTTCACGCCATCCTTGTGGTCTGAATTTATGATAAGCAGCCATGCGCTGCTATCATCCCTGCGAAATAATTATCGGGCAGCACGGTCGCTGCCCTCTTTTTTTATTTTATATCAGCAAAATAGGCATCAAGAAAGGCATCGAAAGACAGTTCATCACCGTTTTCGATTTGCAGCTGTCGCTCAACCGAAGCTGCCGCTTCTTGTTCAAAAACCTCTGCTGAGTAGAACTGGTACTGACGACGGTTCAAATCTTCCGCATGACCAGCTGCCAAGCGCTCACCCACCGAGCCAATCCCGTTCTGCTCACGAATGGCATCGAGCAACTGTGCCGACAGGGTAAACGCCGGCTGTTCAATCCACTTCTGCAGACGTGCCAATGTCTCTTGGTAGACCTCATTGCCCGCTGCGGCATCCATTGCCTCTGCCACCTCGGCCAGTTCGGTAAACACACGGGTCCCCCAATCTTGCACCGACAGGCGCTCGCCGTTACAACCGATCTTCAGCATCAGCTCTGGGTTACGGCCATCCAAAACCACCCGGTTCCAGTTATCACGCCAGCACTCCAGCTCAGCATCATCCATCGGTGCCGACGGAGATAGCACAGCCCAAGTCAGGAACATATCCAGGAAGCGAACCTGATCAGCCGTGATCCCAATCGGGCTGAACGGGTTGACATCGAGCGAACGAACCTCAATATATTCCACGCCGCCACGGCTCAAGGCTTCAGATGGTTTCTCGCCATTTTGGGCAACACGCTTAGGCCTAATTGGCGCGTACAGCTCGTTTTCGATCTGCAGTACGTTATCATTCAACTGGCGGTATTCACCGTCGACTTTCACCCCAATCTTGGCAAATTCTGTCGATGGGGTACGGATCGCCTTCCTCAGACCGTCAAGGTATTGCTCAAGCCCATTGAAACCAATCTTGAGTGAACTCTGCTCATGGTTGGTGTAGCCCAAATCGCTTAACCTCAGCGCGGTTGCATTTGGCAGGAAGTAGGTACCGCAGCCGATCTTTTCAAAGTCCAGCTTCGATTCGGTATTCTCGAGGAATGAACCACACAGCGCAGGAGATGCCCCAAACAGATACGGGATCAGCCAGCCAAAACGGTAGTAGTTACGGATCAAGCCGAAGTAGGCGTCAGACACCGCATCCTGGCGGGCCTGCTCTGATTGCTCACCGAACAAGCCATCCCAGAAAGTGTCTGGGAAGGAAAAGTTAAAGTGTACCCCGGAAATGACCTGCATAATGCTGCCGTAGCGACGCTTGAGGCCCTCGCGATACAGGGTTTTCATCCGGCCGCTATTTGAGCTGCCGTACTGGGCCAAGGTGATCTCGTCTTGATCCCCCACCACACATGGCATCGACATCGGCCAAAGTTTTTCGTCACCCAGCTTGCTGTAGGTAAACTGATGAATATCACTCAGCTGTGACAGCAAGTGATCAACATCCTGAGAAACAGGCGTAATAAACTCCAGCAATGGCTCGGCGAAATCTGTCGTCACCCATTTGTTGGTCAACGCCGATCCCAGCGCTGCCGGGTGAGGCTCGCCAGATAGCTTTCCGTTCGGGGTAATACGCAGGGCTTCACGCTCAAGACCTCGCCCCAATTGGGTCAGGGCATCAGGATTAGCCGCAACTTTTTGCAGCCTTTGTGAAAAATCCATTACTGTGATTCTCAATCTTCAACAACTCAGTCCGGTAGATTAATCATAATTGATCCTGATTACCATGATTATTGCAACGAAACTCTTTTACCAATGAGTAACAATATCGCTTACCTGGACGGTATCAAAAAATAAAGCCGGCACAGGGCCGGCTTCGAGAGGTTACATTGTGGGTGAGAGCGCCTTGACCGGTAGCCCCAAGGTCTCTAACTGCGGTTTCAGGCTCGCTGCATCGCCGACCACGATGATTTGGTAATCTGACGGGTTGAACCACTTGGCCGCCAACTCATCGATCCTTGCCTTCGAAATCGATGCCACAATTTCATTGCGCGTCTCAACAAAGTTCTCCGGCAACGAGTAGGTCAAGATCTGTCCCAGCAGCTGGGCCTTCTTGCTTGGGGTCTCATAATTCAGGGCATCCTTCTGCCCCACCGCCAAGCGCATGAAGTTCAGCTCTTCCTCCGTGACCCCTTCGCTCGACATTTTATCAAGCTCAGCCAGGAACTCTTTGACCGACGGCAGGGTCGCATCAGCCCGGACCTGGGCATAGTACACCGACAGCCCAACTTCCTTACCGCCACTCTGATAGCCACCCGCCCCGTAGGTATAACCCTTGTCTTCACGCAGGTTGAGGTTAATCCGGCTATTGAAGTTGCCTGCCAGGTTGAAGTTGGCCAGCTGGGTTTCGTACAACTCCCCGGTCGCATCATACGGCAAACCTTGGCGTGCCAAGCGGATCACCGTCTGCGGCGCGCCCGGCTTGTCCACCAGCCATACAGTCTGCTTCGGCAAACTCGGCAATGCCGGCGTTACATAGCTCGGCTCAGGCATGCCCTGCCAATCGGCAAGGAAACCCAGTGATGTATTCAGCTTAGCCTTGTCGATATCCCCAACCACCACGATATCCGCCCCGTTAGGGGTATAGTAACGGCGTTGGAAGGCTTTGACGTCTTCCAACGTAATCGACTCAAGTGAGCCTTTGGTGCCTTCCGGCGGAAGGCTGAATGTCGTCCCACCAAACAGCACTTCCCGGGTGGCCTGCCCTGCCAGCCATGCTGGCCGCTGGTGTTCGTAGATTATCCCCTCAAGTGCCTGCTGCTTCACCCGGTCAAAGTCAGCCTGGTTGAACGCTGGATGGAACAAGCGCTCCTGCATGATCTCCAGCGTTTCAGGCAGGAACTTGGTCAGAGAGGTTACGGAGACCACCGTGCCATATTTACCGGCTGAAAAGCTCACCGTACTGCCGAGGCGATCAAGACGGGAGGAGAGCTCTTCCACCGTCGACGCCTCCGAGGCCTCCGCCATCATGCTGGCGGTCAGCTTAGCCAAGCCCGCTTTACCTTCCGGCTCGAAGCGGCGGCCTGCGGGGACAACCATCTGAATTTCAACCGTTGGCGTCTCGCGGTACTCGGTACCCAGCACCTTGATGCCGTTTGCCAACTCGAACTGGTACAGCTCTGGCATCACCGCCTCGACCGGCGATGACGGCTGCGGCATCACCGAGCGGTCAAAATCATCAACCGGCACGCGCATCTGCTGCTGCAGTTTTTCCTCGGAGACTTTGGTGTACTCGGGAATAATACGTGGCGGCGGTGTGAAGTTCGGTTTCGCCGCTTCAATGCTGGTGCGTCCCCTCGGAACCACACTCAGTGTGACATTTGGGTGGCCGTTGAGGTAGCGCATATACGCCTGCTCCATACTTGCCGTTGTCACGCTGCGCAGATTACTCAACTCGGTGCCAAGGTAGCCAGGATCATCGAAGAAAGTCTCATAGGCAGCAAGCTGTGAGACTTTGCCGCTGACGCTCTGCAAGCCAAAGATCGCATTGGCTTCCACCATACCCTTGAGCTCTTCAAGCTCTTTGGTGGACACCCCACGCTCTTCAAGGCCATCAAGAATGTCCGTCACTTCAGCGCGCAGTTTTTTCAAATCACCCTGCTTACCGCTCTGGCCTATGGCATAAACATACATGGTGCAGGCCAGCTCAGCACAATCATGGAATGCTCCCGCATCGACCACTTTGCCGGTCTTTACCAGGTTCTGATACATCAGGCTATTCTTGCCGCCACCGATCACCCTGGCCAGCATATCGAGCGAGGCTTCATCATCTGCGCCGTTGTAGGACGTTGGCCACGCCATCAACAGCATCGGCTGCTGGATCTTGTCTTCCAATGTCAGATATAAATCATTCTCTACTGTTACCGGTTGCTTGGCCGGTTTCTCGACTTCAGGCCCACGAGGAATAGAGCCATAGTATTTGTTGACCCACTCTAGTGTCTGCTCGACATCGATATCACCACCGATAGTCAACGTGGCGTTATTCGGGCCGTACCAGCGCAGGAAGAATGCCTTGAGATCGTTCACATCAACACGGTCGAGATCTTCCACATAGCCAATGGTCTGCCATGAATAAGGGTGGGTGCGCGGATACAGGGCCTCGCCCATCCGTTCGTAGACCAAGCCGTAAGGCCGGTTCTCATAACGCTGCGCCCGCTCGTTCTTCACTGTCGAGCGCTGGATTTCAAACTTGCGCTGCGAAACTGCCCCAAGCAGGAAACCCATACGATCGGCTTCCAACCACAAGACCTTCTCAAGCTGGTTGGCCGGTACGGTTTGGAAGTAGTTGGTCCGATCCCGGTTGGTCGTCCCGTTCAGTGTGCCGCCCGCTTCGGTGATCAGCTTGAAGTGCTCCTGATCGCCGACATGCTCGGAGCCCTGGAACATCATGTGCTCGAAAAAATGCGCAAAACCCGATTTGCCGAGCTCCTCGCGGGCAGAGCCGACATGGTAAGTCATATCAACATGTACCAGAGGATCAGAGTTGTCCTCATGGAGCACCACGGTCAGCCCATTGGCAAGTTGGTATTTAGAATACGGGATCACCGGCGTATCTGAAAACTGCCCGGCCTTGATCTGTTCAATGAATGTCACCCCTTGCGGCAACTCGGGCGCCCCGGCCTGTTGCGACTGTAGCTGGCTACAGCCTGCCAGAGAGATCAGCGCGATCCCCACTATCCACTTTTGCACTCAATGCCTTCCTTATAGTAAACCTTGGACCAGCAAGGCCAGTACGGTATAGCGCGCCGCTTTTCCCACCATGATGATGAAAAAGCTGAGCCAATGACGCATCCGTAGCCAGCCTGCGGCCAAACACAGAGGATCACCGATCACCGGTAACCAGCTGAACAACAACGACCAGTAGCCGTATTTTTTTAGCCATAGTAATGCTTTATGACCATGTTTTTCTTTAGAAGTTTTATCTGGCAGCAACCTTCCCAACCAATAGTTGGTCATTCCGCCCAAGGTGTTGCCGATTGTCGCCACAGCAACCACCAGCCACACCGCATTATCACCGAGCTTCAGCGTGGCAATCAGGTTGGCCTCAGAGCCACCCGGCAGCAGGGTCGCACTCAAAAAACCGGTGGTAAATAATATCCACAAGGCAGATTCGCCATTAAATAACTCTAGCATTGATCGTTCTAGTTGATTGATAGGTTTGCCGTACCATACCCGATCCATAGGCAAAAAAAACGGGCTATCCCAGAGGATGCCCGTTTTAAATTGTTGCGATTCATTGCTGCTAGGCAGATTAACCCACCAATGCCAGCAGGATACCGGCAGCAACGGCTGAACCGAGTACCCCCGCCACGTTCGGCCCCATGGCATGCATCAACAGGAAGTTCTGCGGGTTGGCCTCGAGGCCGACCTTGTTAACCACCCGTGCCGCCATTGGCACCGCCGACACGCCAGCGGCACCGATCAATGGGTTGATATCTTCCTTACTGAAGCGGTTGAGCATCTTGGCCATCAACACACCGCCACCGGTACCGACACTGAACGCCACTGCGCCCAGCACCAAGATACCCAGCGTCTCGAAACGCAAGAACTGCTCGGCAGCAAGCTTAGAGCCAACACCCAGACCCAGCATAATCGTCACGATGTTGATCAGCTCGTTCTGTACCGTGTTCGACAGGCGATCCACTACCCCGGACTCGCGCATCAGATTACCGAGACAGAACATCCCCACCAGCGGCGTTGCGGCAGGCAGGAACAAAATCGTCATCAGCAACACGGCCAGCGGGAAAAGAATTTTCTCACCCTTACTCACATCTCTCAGCTGCTGCATCTTGATCTGCCGCTCTTCCGGAGTGGTCAGCGCCTTCATGATCGGCGGTTGGATGATCGGTACCAATGCCATATAGCTATAGGCTGCAACCGCAATTGCACCGAGCAAATCAGGCGATAGCTGGCTGGCCAGGAAAATGGCCGTCGGGCCATCCGCGCCCCCGATGATCGCGATGGAAGAGGCATCGGCCAAGGTGAACTCCATACCCGGTACGGCATTAAGCAAAATTGCGCCGAACAAGGTAAAGAAGATCCCGAACTGGGCCGCCGCCCCGAGCAACAGGGTTTTCGGGTTGGCAATCAGCGCCCCGAAATCCGTCATCGCCCCCACTCCCATGAAGATCAACAGTGGAAAAACGCCCGTTTCGATCCCGATGTAGTAGATGTAGTACAGCAAGCCACCGGGCTCGGTAAATCCGGCATTGGGAATATTGGCCAGAATCGCACCAAAGCCCATCGGTAGCAGCAACAGCGGCTCGAAGCCCTTGCGGATCGCCAAAAACAGCAAGCCACCACCGACCAGCATCATGATCAGCTGGCCCAATTCAAAATTGGCAATACCGGTCTCGTTCCAGAGAGTTAATAATCCGTCCATGGTTCCCTCTTATGCCAGACTCAGGATCGGCGAGCCGACGGCAACAGAGTCACCTTCTTTGACATGGAGGTCCTGTACAATCCCGCTACGGGCAGCACGGACTTCGGTTTCCATCTTCATCGCTTCGAGGATCACCAGCACGTCACCTTCGGAAACCTGCTGGCCTGGCTGGACATTGATCTTGAAGATATTCCCCGCCAACGGTGCCGGCAGCGCTTCGGCACTACTCGGCTGCGGCGCGGCAACGGGTGCAGGTACACTGGCCGCCGCAGGCTCGACCGAGGTCAGCTCTCCGCTCGGACCGACTTCAACGCTATACACCTGACCGTTGACCTTCACGCTGTACGCTTCAACCGTGGCAGCACTTGCCGCAGGGGCTGGCTGGGCCGCAGACGCTACCACTTCAGGTTCAGTGCCTGGTGCTGGTTCAAACGCCTCTGGGTTGTTGCGGTTTTTCAGGAAATTCAGGCCAACCTGCGGGAACAAAGCATAGGTCAGCACGTCATCAACCTGTTCATCAGCTAGTGCAATGTTATCGGATTTAGCCTTGGCCAGTAAATCGGCCGTTAGTGTATCCAGCTCGGCATCCAGCAAATCAGCCGGGCGGCAGGTGATTGGTTCAGCGCCCTCAAGTACCCGGGCCTGCAACTCGGCATTGACCGGAGCTGGTGCCGCGCCGTATTCGCCTTTGAGCACGCCAGCGGTTTCCTTACTGATGCTCTTGTAACGCTCACCCGTCAGCACGTTGATCACCGACTGAGTACCGACAATTTGCGATGTCGGGGTCACCAACGGAATAAAGCCGAGATCTTCACGAACACGAGGGATCTCTTCCAGTACCTCATCGAAACGATCCGCTGCGCCTTGCTCCTTAAGCTGGCTTTCCATGTTGGTCAGCATACCACCTGGCACCTGAGCAAGCAGGATTCGGGCATCGACCCCTTTCAGGCTACCTTCAAATTTGGCGTACTTCTTACGTACCGTGCGGAAGTAGCTGGCGATCGGCTCAAGCTGCTGCAAATCAAGCTTGGTATCTCGCTCGGTGCCTTCAAGCATGGCAATAACCGTTTCCGTTGGCGTATGGCCATAGGTTTGGCTCATTGAAGAGATGGCGGTATCAAGGATATCCAGGCCAGCTTCAACCGCCTTAACCGCCGTCGCCGTCGACAGGCCTGTGGTCGCATGGCAGTGCAGTGCCAGCGGCACATCACAAGAAGCTTTGATACGCTTGACCAACTCTTCTGCTTCATACGGCTTGAGCAGGCCAGACATATCCTTGATACAGATAGAATGACAGCCTAGATCCTCCAGGCGTTTAGCCAAGTCAGTCCAGGTATCGAGGTTATGCACCGGACTGGTGGTATAGGAAATTGTCCCCTGGGCATGGGCACCAACATCAACAGCAGCTTTGACCGCTTTTTCGAAGTTGCGAACATCATTCATCGCATCGAAAATACGGAATACATCCATTCCGTTGGCGTGGGCACGCTCAACAAATTTTTCGACCACATCGTCAGCATAGTGGCGGTAGCCTAACAAGTTCTGGCCCCGCAGCAGCATCTGCATCGGGGTCTTTGGCATGGCTTGCTTGAGCAAGCGCAGGCGCTCCCAAGGGTCCTCACCCAGATAACGGATACAGGCATCAAAGGTGGCGCCCCCCCAGGTTTCCAGAGACCAATAACCGACATCATCAAGCTGCTCGGCAATTGGCAACATATCTTCGATACGAAGACGAGTAGCAAATAACGATTGGTGGGCATCACGTAACACAACGTCAGTGATCGCTAATGGCTTGGACATGCTCAAAACTCCTTGTAAAAAATACTTCCTAAAAATCACAATGCTCCAGCGACAGCAATGCTGTCGCTTAGGCCTTCTGCTCACGGTAACGATGCACCGCAGCGGAAATAGCCGCGACAACCTCAGGCTGCACGCCATTGTGATTAACAGCAACTGGTGATGGCTGGCAAGGTGCCGGCGCCTTAGATGTCTCTTTCGGCGCAATTTTGGCCAACAGCTGCACTAAATAGATCAAAATACTGAGAAACAGAAAAACCACGATCATTCCGGTAGCCATGATCGTCGCTGCCTCCCACAGCAAAGGACCTAGATCTGCCATAATGCTTCCTTTCATTCATTTTGTAATAGGCGGGTTAACAAATACCACGTTAAGTAAATTTATGTCAAACTGATTAACAACAGACCAACCAATGGTGGATATTTAAGCTTTTTCTGACGGTTTGATCGTAAAATTACAAAAAGGCGCTTAAACCAGAGCAAAAATCAGTTTCGGTTCCGGCTTTGCCTGTGCGAACCGAGGTCACCACCATCACGCCAACCCCTTCGTGCAGCACGCTCTGCATCAGTATCACCACCTACCTTACGTTTACGTAAGCGTAAGTTTCAATAGCGAAAATTTTAAAAGGTTTTGTTTTGTAAGTGATAGCAATGCGGCAAGACAAGCACCGCGAGGCTGGAGAGACAAGCGTTGCCAGAGTATCGGGGAGATGAAAAAGTCCAGATAGAAAAAAAGCCCAGCCGAAGCTGAGCTTTTCAATAATGGCGCGTCCGGGAGGATTCGAACCTCCGACCGCCTGGTTCGTAGCCAGGTACTCTATCCAGCTGAGCTACGGACGCGCAGGCTATGTTCTGCTAATACAGAGCATCTTAAAGAATGGCGCGCTCGGGAGGATTCGAACCTCCGACCGCCTGGTTCGTAGCCAGGTACTCTATCCAGCTGAGCTACGAGCGCGCAGAATCTGTTTTCGGTTAGGAAATACCTAACGACCAATGCGTTTCCGTCATTGGCGTAAGTAACAATCCATTGATACTTAAGAATAATGGCGCGTCCGGGAGGATTCGAACCTCCGACCGCCTGGTTCGTAGCCAGGTACCCTATCCAGCTGAGCTACGGACGCGCAGGCTTTCTTTCTCAAGCAGAACTTGAAGAGAAGAATGGCGGTGAAGGAGGGATTCGAACCCTCGATACGGCTACAAACCGTATACTCCCTTAGCAGGGGAGCGCCTTCAGCCTCTCGGCCACCTCACCACACAAATTAATGGCGCGCTCGGGAGGATTCGAACCTCCGACCGCCTGGTTCGTAGCCAGGTACTCTATCCAGCTGAGCTACGAGCGCACACTTAATTCGGTTACGAGTACCGCCTATTGGCCATACCCTTTTCAATAATGGCGCGTCCGGGAGGATTCGAACCTCCGACCGCCTGGTTCGTAGCCAGGTACTCTATCCAGCTGAGCTACGGACGCGCAATGCAAGAACATTCACTTTCTAAGCAAGTAAATGGCGGTGAAGGAGGGATTCGAACCCTCGATACGGCTATAAACCGTATACTCCCTTAGCAGGGGAGCGCCTTCAGCCTCTCGGCCACCTCACCGTCTTGCGGGGGCCCATATTACTGCCAGCCAAAAATAAGTCAAACACTTTATTGTGAAAAAACGACATCCACTGCGCGGATGCGCACTTAATAGCCAACACGGCACATTATCGTGCGTAAATGCCCAGTATCTCTCCTAGATTCAAGAGTATGGCGTGGCAGGCAGTTACAAAAAAGGCCAGCATAACCGCCGACCTTCTTCGAATTAGTAGTTACCAGAACCCTGGGAACCCGTTTCTTTTTCCGCTTGAATGCGCATATAAATTTCTTCGCGGTGAACAGAAACTTCTTTCGGTGCATTTACACCAATACGAACCTGGTTACCTTTAACACCAAGAACAGTAACGGTTACTTCATCACCGATCATTAGCGTTTCACCTACGCGACGTGTCAAAATTAGCATTCGTGTGCTCCTTGAGTAATCTCAGTATTATAAGAGTTAACGTTTATTATCCAACAATATTTACATTTACGTAAATGTTCACTGCTCAAGAAACAGCGAGAAGTGGTCGATTATCCAGACTTTCTGGCTCCACCACAAATTTTTTGTGGATGTGTTCTACGGCTAACTGTAAATCTTGCCCATTGATCAATAGCGAGACACAACGAGCAGCGCTTTTTTGTTGATAGACACCCACCCCTTTTTCTGTCAGTAAAGCAGCGACTTTCGCACTGTTTCCTTCTACCCCTTCCCCGACTAGGGTCAGTGTAGCAACAGAAGGTTGGGCCAATTCTGTTTTTTCAAAGATAACATTCAGCCGGGCCAATTCATCATCGGCCGCAACGATATAGGTTGCCTGCTGACTATCACCATAACACCAAGCATCAAATCCCAGCAGGCCGAGTTGCGGCTCCACCTTTTCAAGCGGTTGCGCCACCCGGTATAGCGCCTGCTGGCCTTTGACTGCCACCCCCGCGGCTCCTTCGGAAGGTACCGTCGAGAAATCAACCAAGGTCCCTTCCCCTTCATCGAACGATGAAAGGACCCTCAATGGGACCTGGTGGCGCTCAGCATATTCAACCGACTGTAATTGTAGCACTTTTGCGCCATGGCGCGCCATTGCCGTCATATCATCGAAATGAATTGTCGACAAACGGGCCGCTTCACTGACCAAACGGGGATCGGTTGTATAGACCCCGTCGACATCTGTGAAGATCTGGCACTCGTCGGCCGCCAGTGCACCTGCAATAGCGACCGCGGTGGTATCCGAACCGCCTCGGCCTAAGGTGGTGATGTTATTTCGGCTATCACGCCCCTGAAAACCCGCGACCACCACAATGTGGTCGCGCTCGAGCAGCTCAGTTACCACCTCGGTCTCGACCACGGTGATGGTGGCATTATTAAATACAGCATCAGTGCGGATCCCTAACTGGTCACCGGTCAATGATGTTGCCAGATACCCCTTTTGGTTCAGGGCCATAGCCAGCAAAGCAATGGTTACTTGCTCTCCCGTCGACAACAGTACGTCCAACTCCCGCTGGGTCGGCACAGCATCAATCTGCTTCGCCAGCCCCAGCAAACGGTTGGTCTCACCGGCCATTGCCGAAACCACCACCACGACCTGGTGGCCAAGCTGGCGCGCTTTGATCACGCGCTCAGCCACCGCTTCAATACGTTCGATACTCCCGACCGACGTACCACCAAATTTCTGCACCAATAGTGCCACAGCACCTCTCCAACTATTACAGTTTTTCAACCAACCAAGGAGTCACTGACTCCAGTGCCGCAGGCAGTGCCGCTGCATCGGTCCCACCGGCCTGAGCCATGTCCGGGCGGCCGCCGCCCTTACCACCAACCTGCAGGGCAACCAGGTTAACCAGCTCACCGGCTTTCACCTTGCCTGTCAGATCTTTGGTCACACCGGCAATCAGGCCAACCTTGTCGCCGCTGACGTTACCCAGAACGACAATACCGCTGCCTAGCTGGTTTTTCAGCTCGTCAACCATACCGCGCAGGGCTTTATTGTCCGCACCTTCCAGCTTGGTCACCAACACCTTAACGCCGTTGATTTCCTGCGCCTTGTTAATTAGGCCCGCACTTTCCTGCGCAGCAAGCTTGTCTTTAAGCTGCTGAATTTCTTTTTCTAGCTGCTTGCTGTGAGCAACTAGCGCGCTAACTTTGTTTGCGACCGATGCCGCGTCAGACTTCACCAGGCTTGCCGTTTCAGCCAGCAATGATTCCTGAGCGTGCAATGCAGCAATCGCAGCCTCACCCGTTACCGCTTCGATACGACGGATACCTGCAGCGATACCACCTTCCGACACAATCTTGAACAGGCCGATATCACCCGTGCTAGAGGCATGGATACCACCACACAGCTCAACAGAGAAGTCACCCATGCTCAGGACGCGAACTTCATCATCATATTTCTCGCCAAACAGCGCCATTGCGCCTTTCTCTTTGGCTGATTCGATGTCCATCACATCGGTGTCGATCGCATGGTTAAAACGAATTTGCTCGTTCACCACACGCTCGATTTCACGCAGCTCTTCCGGCTTCACCGCTTCTAGGTGAGAGAAGTCGAAACGCAGACCTTCAGGCTTAACCAGTGAGCCCTTCTGAGTTACGTGTTCGCCCAGTAGATTGCGCAGTGCAGCGTGTAGCAAGTGAGTGGCAGAGTGGTTAAGGCTCGTCGCAGCACGGCGAGTGGCATCAACTGTGGCCGTTAGCTTGTCGCCCACTTTCACTGCGCCTTGTGCCAACTTACCGGTATGACCGATAGCGTTGCCGAACTTCTGGGTATCAGCAACCACAAACTGCACACCGTCAGCCGTCATGGCACCGGTGTCACCGCACTGGCCGCCAGACTCAGCGTAGAACGGCGTGTTGTCCAATACGATCAATGCATCTTCACCGGCATTGATCGCGTCAACAGCTGCGCCTTCACGGTAAAGGGCAACCACAGTGGCTTGACCTTCGGTCGCATCGTAACCACAGAATTCAGTATCCGCGTCGACTTTAATCGCGTCGTTGTAATCTACGCCGAACTGGCCAGCATCACGCGCACGCTGACGCTGAGCTTCCATCGCATCGTTGAAGCCTTCTTCGTCGATAGAGAAACCACGCTCGCGCGCAACATCGTTGGTCAGGTCAGCTGGGAAACCGTAGGTATCGTACAGTTTGAATACGGTTTCGCCGTCTAGTACCTTGCCGTCAAGGTTATCCAGCGCTTCGGCAAGGATCGCCATACCGCGGTCCAGAGTACGACCGAAATTGTCTTCTTCGATCTTCAGTACTTTCTCGACCATTTCCTGCTGTTTCTTCAGCTCTTCGCCTGCCGTACCCATGATTTCAGCTAACGGGCCGACCAACTTGTAGAAGAAGGCACCCTTGGCACCCAACTTGTTACCGTGGCGAACCGCACGGCGGATGATACGGCGCAGTACGTAACCGCGGCCTTCGTTGGATGGCATCACACCGTCTGCGATCAGGAATGCGCAAGAGCGGATGTGGTCGGCAACAACGCGCAGTGACTGGTTGCCCAGATCGTCGTGGCCGATAACGGCAGCAGCTTCTTTGATCAGAGTCTGGAAGATATCGATCTCGTAGTTGGAGTGCACGCCCTGCATGATCGCAGAGATACGCTCGATACCCATACCGGTATCTACCGACGGCTTAGGTAGCGGCTCCATGGTACCGTCAGCCTGACGGTTGAACTGCATAAATACGTTGTTCCATATCTCGATGAAACGGTCACCATCTTCTTCGGGCGTGCCCGGGCGGCCGCCCCAGATGTGTTCACCGTGATCGTAGAAAATTTCGGTGCAAGGGCCACAAGGGCCGGTATCGCCCATTTGCCAGAAGTTGTCTGACTCGAACGGCTTGCCGCCTTTCTTGTCGCCGATGCGCACGATGCGATCAGCCGGTACGCCCACGTCTTTGTTCCAGATCTCGAACGCTTCGTCATCGGTCTCGTAAACGGTCACCAGCAGGCGATCCTGTGGCAGTTTCAGCGTCACGGTCAGGAATTCCCAAGCAAACTTGATCGCGTCTTGCTTGAAGTAATCGCCAAAGCTGAAGTTACCCAGCATCTCGAAAAAGGTGTGGTGACGAGCGGTAAAACCAACATTTTCCAGGTCGTTGTGCTTACCACCAGCACGGACACAGCGCTGAGCTGTTGTTGCTCGAGTGTAGTTGCGCTTTTCCAGACCTAGGAATGTATCTTTAAACTGGTTCATCCCCGCATTGGTGAACAGCAACGTCGGGTCGTTGGCAGGCACAAGAGATGAACTCTCGACTACCTGGTGGCCTTTACTCTCAAAAAACGCAAGAAACGCACGGCGAATCTCATCAGTGCTCATGTACATTGGCAAATCCTGAATAATGCTTTTATGTAAACTGAATGGTCGAATTTAACTGTCTTAATCGCCTGCCCTGAGTTCCACCATGCCCTCGGCAGGACAATTCGGGCAGGCAGTGATGGGACTAAAATAAATTCTTTGGCGGTTATTGTAAAACAACGGTAGCCAATACGGGAAATGTTATGTTCAGAAATACGGCAATTTGTCCCCCATCGGCGGTGTGCAGGGGGAGATTTTTGATATTGATGGGGGGATTTCAGCTATTGGCGACTGTTTGCCGCCAACTCAGTACTCATCGTCGACACCGAGAGCATATTTCACCTGCTCGAAGTCAAAGCCCCGAGACTGCATGAAACGTAACCGGCGAGCTTTTTCTTTGTCGCTCTCCATTGGGCTATCGCCATACTTGCGCCGAGCCACCTCACGGGCATGCTCGAACCAGTCAAAGTCATCGTCTTCAAACAGTTGGCTAACCACTTCCTCATGGATCCCCTTGAACGCCATTTCCTGGCGGATCCGCAGCAGCCCCCCCCCCTTGGCAATACCGTTGTTCAACAACCGCTCAGCAAAGCGGGCATCATCCAGCCAATTGTAGTCTTGGCACAGGGTAACAGCCTCATCAACTTCTGCATGCTCGTAACCACGGGCCAGCAACTTTTGCTGCAGCTCCTGCTCGGCATGATCGCGGCGCGACAGGTACCTCACAGCTGCCTGCTTGGCATTCTGTACTGGTTTCTTTGCTCTCATTGTCTTCTCGCTCCAAACAAAAACGGGCGTGGTAATGCTACCGCGCCCGCTTCTCTATTCTGTCATCCAGCTTCACTGGCTCAATGATTTAGAATGCCTGATCTTCTGCATCTTCTTCAGTCTGCGCCTCAGCCGCGGCCTCTTCCAGCGCTGCAGGGGCTAGCAGAAGTTCACGCAGTTTGGCTTCCAGCTCTTCGGCAATGTGGCGGTTTTCCTCAATGTACTTACAGGCATTTGCCTTGCCCTGGCCGATCTTGTCACCTTGGTAGCTGTACCATGCTCCAGCCTTTTCAACCATTTTGTTTTTCACACCAAGGTCAATCAACTCGCCGTAGCGGTTGAAGCCTTTGCCGTAAAGGATCTGGGTTTCGGCCTGCTTGAACGGTGCCGCGATCTTGTTCTTCACAACCTTGATGCGGGTTTCGTTACCGACAACCTCGTCACCTTCTTTGATCGCGCCAGTACGACGGATATCAAGACGAACAGACGCGTAGAACTTCAGTGCGTTACCACCGGTGGTAGTCTCTGGGTTACCGAACATCACACCGATCTTCATTCGGATCTGGTTGATGAAGATACACATACAGTTAGACTGCTTCAGGTTACCGGTGATCTTACGCATCGCCTGAGACAGCATACGCGCCTGCAGCCCCATGTGCGAGTCACCCATTTCACCTTCGATTTCAGCCTTCGGCGTTAGAGCGGCAACGGAATCGACAACCAGAATATCTACCGCGCCAGAGCGTGCTAGGGCATCGGCAATTTCCAACGCCTGCTCACCGGTGTCCGGCTGGGAAACCAAGAGCTGGTCGATATCAACACCCAGCTTGCGGGCATAGATAGGGTCAAGCGCGTGCTCTGCATCGATAAAGGCACAGGTTTTGCCCTGACGCTGAGCAGCCGCGATAACTTCTAGCGTAAGCGTGGTTTTACCTGAAGATTCGGGACCGTAGATTTCAACGATACGGCCCATAGGCAGACCACCAGCACCCAAGGCGATATCGAGAGACAGAGAACCGGTAGACACGGTTTCGACATCCATAGTGCGGTTGTCGCCCAACTTCATGATCGAGCCTTTACCGAATTGCTTTTCAATTTGACCTAACGCGGCGGCGAGTGCCTTCTGCTTGTTGTCGTCCATTCGACTCTCCAAGGGATGCTTAATTAATGCTTAAACTAAGTACTGATAATGATGACCAGTATACTGTCTATTCATACAGTGTCTAGCACTGTATGAAAATTTTTTCGCCAAATTGATGTGGGCCTCGCATCTGCTCAGGATTGAGCCATTAAGGCAATCAATCCAGACAGTGCTTTTTCAACAGCTTGCTGGCGTACCTCTTGCCGATCACCAGCAAAAAGGCAGGTTTCCATTTTCAGCTTACCGGTTTTATCGGCCCAACCAAAGCATACTGTACCGACGGGCTTCTCTTCGCTGCCGCCTCCGGGGCCAGCAATACCACTGATCGCCACCGAAATATCCCCGCGGGAATGCTCCAGTGCCCCCAACGCCATTTCAGCGACCACCGCTTCACTCACGGCACCAAATTCAGCCAAGGTTTCCGCCCTAACACCAAGCATCTCCTGCTTGGCCTCATTACTGTAGGTCACGAAAGCCCGGTCAAACCATGCCGAACTGCCTGCAATATCCGTGATTGCCGTGGCAACGCCACCGCCAGTGCAGGATTCCGCAGTGACCGCCACCCAATTGCGCAGATCCAAAGCCTGCCCGACCTGTAATGCTAATGCCATCATTGCTCCCTAGTTGGTACCGCCAAATTCATACGACGTATTGCCTACACATTACTTGCCTCGCTAGCAGCGGGCAACCCCTTGGTCCTTAGCAAATTGTGCCGGAGGAAAAATACCCGTTCTCCCCTTTGCCGACAGGTCGGGATCACGTATCCTAAGCGACCAGAAACTTCCCCCGGGCAAGCAGGGTAATCCAGCCCACCGGCAAAATGTAGCAGGCAACAACGTGACAATAAAAGGCATAGAAAAACACACCCCTGATGCATAGGTGTGTTATTACTGATTTTAAAGAATTTTCTTTACGGATTATCTATTTACTACACTAAAAGCTACACTTCATATAAAACAAGGAGTCACAGTTAAACCGCAACTCCTTGAATCTATGTGATGAGCATCTAAACTTAGTGTTCTTTATATACCCCATCAAATATAGACAATGACTGTACTTCAATAAGTTACTTCTATTCCTTGTCACCTCTTTCAAGTAACTCAAGGACACTTTATCTTTAACCTTCCTCCTTCTATTCTTGCTTTATGCAAGAGCATCAACTTAGAAAATGATAATTTATCTTGGTAAAGCAAATGGTTACTATTTTGCAGCTGAGGCAAGCGCCCCTTTTTCCAACCTTTGTTAAGAGGGAGAAGTTGCCACATAAACTTGAAAACATATGAGATAGCTTCTTTAGGATCGATGACCTCCCTACTATTAATCGTATGTTTTCTAGCATTAGGACGACCTTCAGCTTTCTGCTGGCTTCTCTTCAGCCTATCAAGCAAAGTCTCAAAAGTTCCATCATTAGTATTAGCAACAAGCATATGAATGTGAGGCTCCCATAACTCACGCTCAGGACAATAATCCATTTCTACGACACCGAATACTGGCCACTGTATACCTGCACGTGAAATCATTTTTCTATAGCGGTCTTTTATTTTCTGAGTATTCACGTCTAAGCACCGATCTGTTACTTGGTCATAAAGAGCAACAGTTACCATGTAATACTCAACACCTTTAGGTAGGTCAGAAATGAAGGTTACTAATTCTTCAACAAGTGCTAATCGAAACTCTCGACAACAAGACTTACAGGCAACGCTGTGACATGGAACATCATTTTCAACACAACCCCATAGCCTGTCAGCTAGCTGTGTAGATTCCCTACGACCATCTCTATATAGCACTTTGTATCTTGCACGAGTTTCGTTCTTTGCTTTCATTTCAGATTCAAAGCCATTCATGTCTAAGAGATGCCCAACCCTGATCTTCGTATTACGGAGCTGACTCATAATTCACACTCCTTCTTTTGACTGTGTACCCGAGAATCCCTCAACGAGCCCATACTCAAGGTTTTCAATCCACAACAGGATATCTGTATACAGCCAACGCTGAACTTTGCCACTGGGGAGCTTCTTCGGTAACGGAAATTGTCCTTTTTTCATCAGCCTATAAGTAGTTGATCGAGATAAGCTTACAAGCTCTAAAACCTGTTTGAGTGTTAGTAATTCTGGCGTGATCTTTTCCATGATTTTTCCTCGGTTCTAATTCGAGGAGTTCTTTACAGATTTCATAACCCAACGATTATTCAGTTGTTTTTCGTGAGTCTCACATTCCGTCGCTGTGAGGCTCACATAAGATAAAGCAATGAAAAAAAACAAATAAATAGAAAAGTTCTGTGAGTCTCACAGCAGTTACTGACATAATTTATATAAAATTGATATGCATGCGCTAAGCTATGCTTCTTTGAAAAGGGAAGTTAAAAATGGCGAAAAGCGATGCACAAAGAAGAGAATCAGTAACACAAAGAAGAAAAGAGTCAGGGCTAAAAGAAATAAAGATGTACTTAAAGCAGGATACTGTAGACAGTTTGAAACTGCTTGCTTCTAAAATTGGATATGATGAAAAACCAACAAACGAAGAGCTATCAAAAATCGTAACAGCTCTCATTCGATCTGAATTAAAATCAAAAGATCAAGTCATTGGTACGAGAGAGCCTACACAACATCTCATATTCCTTTTCGACGTTGTTCAACACCAGTTAAAACTGGGTAGAACCCACAAACAAGTAGTGAGCTTCCTTTCCTCCTACTATGAAGTACCAATCATGCTTTACAAATTAGGAGAAAGCTGGAATTTAAAACATATCTCTAAGCTCACAAACAAAAGATGGGTTAAAGAAAAGGTCATGCAGAGAGAAAGTAGATATGAAGAACGAAATTACACGAGAGCCCCGCAAGGGGAGCGATGATACTGTTAAGTGTGTGTGCTTGAGACTAAAAGCCTAAAGCACCGCATATAGGAAGGTCACAAAACAACCAAAGATGAAGTTTCGATCACTTACCTAGATGGGAAAGGTCACCTTTTATATTTCTATAAAAAGCAACCTTTGAAGTCACATCATAAGATATAACTTATCACAGATATCATCACTGACGACATAGTAATCATCTAATAACCAAAGATCAACTCTTTATTATCAAGCAAGCTTTCAAACACCAAATCAGTATCCCAACAGATAAACCAAGTATTATTGACTAAAACCTCAAGAAGCTCTTGGGATTTTTCATCAGAAAGCTCTTTACCGAAACATACTTTCTCATATTTTTTAGCCCATGCTTTCTTTTTCTTTATATCAATATAAGGGCATGACATTGAATCAAGGAACAAATAACAGACTCTGGCATCATACTTTATACGCGAAAGATTCAGCAATCTTTTATTTATTTCCTTTGTTAACGTTTCAACAAATGACTTATAATCATCAACACCACCTGCATAATATAATGCTGACATGATATGAAAATAGTCAAAACTATCCTCATTAGATAAGTAGTCTTGTGATGTCCTTTTTAATCCATCAATGTTAAATACTTTTGAAAAAGTTGCTGCAGGTAACAAGTACTCATTTCCCATGACTCGTGAGATGCAAAGTAAGTTAGAAAACTCAATTGGAACAAATGTATTTACACTCGACGACATTTTATTAAAAGAGCTACTTGAGAAAAATGAATCAACCTGATTGCTGACTTCCAGTATGAAAAGATCCATATCTTCAGGATGCATTTTCTGAAAATATTTATAAACAGAATAACAAAGAGTACTTAACTTTAGGCTGTTTGATGATGTTGGTGATATATTAAACAAGTGAAAAGCGATATCAAGCAAGACAAAAATAGCGTTTTTCTGACTCCCAAAATCACTATTCATAAACCTTCTATCTTTAAAAACCAACTTAATTTTGTTCAAAATAGCTGCGATAGAGTAACCACACATCACTGTGTATGCATCAAAATCCTCATAGGATGCAGTCATAACCCTATCAATAAACTTTCTTTTTACTAAATTAGGTCTAATTATTAATCTAAGGTTATTATTATCTTCATAGCAAAAAACAAAACTAAACAACCAAGAAATTGATTCTTGAGTATCTATCTTAGCTCTAGTTATACTTGTAATAAATGGTCGCTCTCTTTTAATAAACTTATTTTCATTAAGTGACAGCTTGTAAAATCTTAATTTTGATTCCAATTTAGATTTAATAACTGTCAAATCTGCATCTGAAGAACCAAAAATAAAATAGTCATCTACATATCTTTTTATACAATACTGTTTACCATTGAACAGGCCAATTTCATCAAGCTCTTTTTCTAACTCTGAATCTACCGCTTGCATTAGTAACTCAGCAAAAATTCTGCTGACCTCATTACCAATTATTATACCATTGGTTTCATTATAATTAGCTCTTTGCATGAGGCGATCAAAAAAGGAAGAAAAGTCACTTTTCTCTCTACTCTCTTTAGCAAAAGATTTATTTTTTAGCGCCCATGATATTGAATGAGTATAAATGCTGTCAAAAAATTTGGAAATATCAACAGACCAAAAATGAGTATACTTCCTTTCCAGCATCAAAAATTCTTTAGAATCAAAGAATCTACTTAATTTGTTATAAGCAGCATATGAAAAGAATGTAGAAGGTTGAAAGACATAATTATTATCCAATTTATCTTTCTTAGAGTAATAGAATGAGGAAACACGATGAGGTTTCCTCATTGAATAAGAACTTTTACTACATGAAGAAATAATCCTATCTGAAAATATACGATATAGTTCGATAGCTTGTGTTTGACTTGCTGGATGCAGTAAACCTAAATGCCTTAGACCACCGTTAGACTTTAGAATTGAATATTTAATAGGAACAAAGTCTTTAGAGGAATCACTACAAACAAATAAATCCTCTATAATTTTATTTTTTATACATTGATTTTCTTTATTTATAGACCACTCGTAGATATGCTTATAAAACCAATTATTGGAGAAGATATTAGGAACATCTAAAGGTGCTGTTTCGGATAGCAATACTCTATTGTAATCACCTTTATTTACTAAATTTTTCATTTTAGAGCCATGCCTGCTTTATTTCTTTAAAGTCTTTATAAGATAACTTACAGAATCTTTTATTTTCAAACCCCTCTTTAAAGCTTACTTTTGAGAGTTTAAGCCTATATTTATATGATAAACAAGCTCTCAATCTTCGGCTTAAGTGAGATTTATTTGAAAACAAAACACTTCTATAAAAAACATCCAACTCATTTAACTGTTCTACATCCGTAACATATTTATAATTAAAAAATATACCTGATAAAACTTGACTGCCGTTACCTGCATTTACCAGCGCATAATTTTTCGACAGAAAGTATATTCTTTTTTGAAGTAAATCATACCTTTCGTTAAAAGCATTTTTACTTGATATAAATTTCGCAATCGACTTTATTATTCTTTTCTTGATCTTTTCTATCTTGTTTTCAGATATTCTTACATTTACAATTCTACGATCTATTGTTAGGGTTTCACCAATTTTATTCTCAATGGTTTTAACATTAAAGTTATACCCTAAAAAATCAAATGATTCTGAAAACTCATAATTATCTGATGTCTTCTTTATCATCTTAAAATCAACTTTATTCCCATTTTGGTGAAATTCAAGTTTAGATGGCAATGGTGAATGTGCTAGCAACTCGATTAATGATTTTCTATTTATGCTAGGAACAGTAACAATTATAATATCATCTACAAACCTAGAGTAAAAAAGAACTCCGCTTTGCTCTGATATGAATTTATCAAAGTCAATCATCATCAGTTCTGATATTGTTGAGCTGATCCCCATCCCTCGAGGTAAACCACTTACATCTTCCAAATCAAGCTCTTGAAACAAATCGAATATTATCTTTATTGTTTTCCGTGATAATAATGAGTCTGACTTTAATTTACTTAATATTGTTTTTCTATCAAAAGACTCATAAAAAGACTTTATATCAAGTCTATGTATAGAGAAAGCATATGAGTCTTTCATATGCGATATTAGCAGTCTTATAGTTGTGTCTCTATCTATACATTTAACATTATAATGGCGTTCAATATTACTAACCAATAAATTATGCAACAATATTGATTCTGGAGTTGTTAAAGTAAAAGCTGGCTTTCCCTTAACTACAATTTTTTTTATTGTATTATTCCATTCCACTCCTGAACTAATATTATTAGGGATCTTATTACAAACTAACTCAAGTGATTCCTTTTTTTTAAACTCAGGAATCTTAATTAAATTTTTATACCTAACTTTTTTCCTAAAAAATCGCGGTATATAAGCAAGCTCAGACACAAACAAAGCACCATTATGCAATCAAAGCCATAACTATATATTATTTAGTCATAACCCTCTATATTTATTTATTAATGCTATGATGTTCATCACTAGCGTTGATGTATCATATCCATATGATCAGCCCATAGTTGCAAAGCTTCGCGGCATTCATCCTCATATCGATGTAAGTTATAGGTGCCAGCAATGCCTTGTTTAGTATGACCTATCACTGCTTCAGCGACTTCCTCCCTTACTTTTAACCTCGCTAAACCAGTTCTGACGGTTCTTCGAAGGTCATGTGGCGTCCAGTGCTCAATATCTAGCATTTCATCTCTTTGCCTCAAGTGCCAAGTAGACGAAGATAGATGATCTTGATTCAATGCTTGATTTGTTTTTTGGGAAGGAAAAAGATATTTCCCACCTAATATTTTATTACTCATTAACCAAGCTAGTGCTTGTTTAGGCAGCTGTACATACCTTGAAGTTCCTGTCTTTGTCGATGGTAGAAAAAGCGTTCCTTTATCAAAATCAACATGCTCCCATTCTGCTTCACACAACTCACCTGTACGGCACCCCGTCCATAAAGTAAAAAGAAATATATTTTTTACTGTGTGAGATAAACTCGATTCTGGTAGCCATAAGAGAAACTTACGAAGCTCATCATCTGTAAAAGCTCGCTTCCCCCTCTGGCTGGCAAGCTTAATTCCACTGCTTTTCAGCGCATTTTTAGCCTTAAAAGCAGGGTTAGTAAAATCCTCATCAAACCTTCCCCTACCTATTGAATACTCATAAGCTAAGTAAAGCTCTCTAAGAACATTTCCAGCTTGTACTGGGGCTCCCCTATCAACAATACCTAAAACTAGCTCTGTGATTTCAGCACGGCCCAATTTTTCAGCATCAAGACGGCCTATTTTCTCAATTACGTCACGCTCAAGCGTTCTGCGAGTCTCTTTCTGTCCTTTTTTTATCCGAGAACCACTGACAATGCGTCCAGATGCATCTCTACGGTCTTCAATTTTTTCCTGCAAGTAGAGCTCAACCATCTGATTTATAGTAAAAATAGGCTTCTCTTGGCCATCTATAGACTCATTAAGCACTTTTTGCTCATTTAGGTAAGATTGAGGATCTATTCCACTAGCCCGCTTGCTCTTCAATAAGAGTAATTCAACGCGGGCTTCTGATAATGACATTTCTGGGTAAACACCCAATTTCAACTGCTTAATTTTGCCATTCTTGGGATGTCGATATCGGTAGAAAAAGGAGGTTAACCCCTTTGAGCCTTTTTCAATACGCAACCCAATATGATCACCGTGATCAGTTAGCCTTTCACCAGCTTTTAAGTTTCGTATTTCTCTATCTGTGAGGGATTTGATATCCTTCGTCTTCGCCATTTTGAGCCTCCATGTCCACTTCTATATTATTTATAAGCATAGCTTACAAGTGTAGGTTTAATTGGCTTCTTCATCACAAACTTACACTAAAAGCTACACTCGCATGAGCAATTGATATGTACGTAGTGACACATGCAGACACAGTAAGAAACTATCCCAATGATAGTAAGATAATGATTTTCAACAACTCATAGGTGAACTTAATAATGAAAAACAATGACAAAGAACAGAAACATACACCTATGATGCAGCAATTTCTTCGGATCAAAGCAGAGAATCCGGATGTCTTGCTGTTCTATCGGATGGGTGATTTCTACGAACTATTTTTTGATGACGCCAAGCAGGCTTCGCAACTGCTGGATATCTCGCTGACCAAGCGCGGCTCTTCCAACGGTGAGCCGATCCCGATGGCCGGGGTGCCTTACCATGCCGTAGAAGGCTATCTTGCCCGCCTTGTCCAACAGGGCGTGTCTGTGGCTATCTGTGAGCAGGTCGGCGATCCCGCCACCAGCAAGGGGCCGGTCGAGCGCAAGGTGGTGCGCATCATCACCCCGGGTACCGTCAGTGACGAGGCGTTGCTGAGCGAGCGACAGGACAATCTGATTGCGGCGATCTACCACGAGGGCAACCAGTTCGGCTATGCCACGCTGGATATCACCTCAGGGCGCTTTATGCTGACCGAGCCCGAGACCGAAGAAGCAATGCAGGCCGAATTGCAGCGCACCAGCCCCGCCGAGTTGCTGTACCCGGAAGACTTCGCGTTGCCGGGCCTGTTCCACGGTATGAAAGGTGCCCGCCGCCGTCCAGTGTGGGAGTTCGATCTCGAGACTGCGCGCCAACAACTGACCATGCAGTTCGGGACCCGCGATCTGGTCGGCTTCGGCGTCGAGCAAGCCGAGCACGGCCTGTGTGCCGCTGGCTGTCTGATGCAATATGTCAAGGACACCCAGCGCACTGCCCTGCCGCATATCCGCTCTATCACGCTGGACACCAAAGATCATTCGGTGATCTTAGATGCCGCCACCCGCCGTAACCTGGAATTGACCCAGAACCTGGCCGGCGGCTTCGACAATACCCTGGCCTCGGTACTCGATCAGACCGCGACCCCCATGGGTAGCCGTTTGCTCAAGCGCTGGCTGCACCAGCCGATCCGCGACCGCCAGCAGCTCAACGGCCGCCTTGATGCCATTACGGCCTTCAAGGACACCGGGCTATTTTTGGATCTGGCTGGAGTACTGCGCCACATGGGCGACTTGGAGCGTATCCTTGCCCGTTTGGCCTTGCGTTCTGCCCGCCCGCGCGATCTCGCCCGCATGCGCACCGCCCTGCAACACCTGCCTGAACTGGCGGAGATGCTCGGCGACATCGACCAACGCCGTATCGGTGAACTGGCCGGCCTTGCCGCGCCGATGGACGAACTGTGCGAGCTGCTTGAGCATGCCATTATCGAAAACCCGCCTGTGGTGATCCGCGATGGTGGCGTCCTGGCACCGGGCTACAATGCCGAGCTGGACGAGTGGCGTGACTTGGCCGACGGTGCCACCAAGTTCTTGGAGGAGCTGGAAGCCAACGAACGCGAACGCCATGACATCGACAGCCTGAAGGTCGGCTTCAACAACGTCCACGGCTTCTATATCCAGGTCAGCCGTGGCCAGAGCCATCTGGTGCCAAGCCACTATGTGCGCCGCCAGACGCTGAAAAATGCCGAGCGCTACATCATCCCGGAGCTCAAGGAGCACGAGGATAAAGTCCTCAACTCGAAATCAAAGGCCTTGGCGCTGGAGAAGAAACTGTGGGAAGAGCTGTTTGATCTGCTGCTACCGCACCTTGAGAAGCTGCAAAACGCTGCCGCGGCGATTTCCGAGCTGGATGTGCTGGCCAACCTGGCCGAGCGTGCCGACACCCTCAACTACTGTCGCCCAGAACTGACGGAAACCACGGGGATTGAAATCACCGCCGGTCGTCACCCGGTAGTCGAGCAGGTGCTGAGCGAACCGTTTATCGCCAACCCGATCTCGCTCCACCGTGACCGCCGCATGCTGATCATTACCGGCCCGAACATGGGCGGTAAGTCGACCTACATGCGTCAGACCGCCCTGATCGCCCTGTTGGCCCATGTCGGCTCTTTCGTGCCTGCCGAAGCGGTCAAGATTGGCCCGCTGGATCGGATCTTTACCCGTATCGGTGCCTCCGATGATCTGGCCTCAGGCCGCTCGACCTTCATGGTGGAAATGACCGAAACCGCCAACATCCTGCACAATGCGACGCAGAATAGCTTGGTGTTGATGGATGAAATTGGCCGCGGTACCAGTACCTATGACGGTCTGTCACTGGCATGGGCCAGTGCCGAATGGCTGGCCGACAAGATCTCGGCCATGACGCTGTTTGCCACCCATTACTTTGAACTGACCGAGCTGCCATCGCTGATGGACGGCTTGGCTAATGTTCATCTTGATGCGGTAGAGCACGGTGACGAGATCGCCTTCATGCACGCAGTCCAGGAAGGTGCTGCCAGCAAGTCTTACGGCCTGGCCGTCGCCAGTCTTGCCGGGGTGCCGAAGTCGGTGATCAAGCGCGCCAAGTTCAAGCTCAAGCAGCTGGAGGCCAGTGGCCACCAACAAGCGGTAGCTCCGGCTAGCCAAGCCCCGGTGGCAGAGCAGCAACTCAGCCTGCTGCCAGAGCCCAGTGAAGTCGAAGAAGCCTTGGCACGTATCAACCCCGATGAAATGACGCCGCGCCAGGCGCTAGATGAACTCTATCGCCTGAAAGCACTTCTGTAGAAGGTTATTGGCTTAGCGGAAATAAAAAGGGATGCCAGATGGCATCCCTTTTTGCAAACACCGGAAAAAGTGTGGAATAAAAGAACCCGGCTAATTACATTTGCTCCTGGTTGAATAGCGACTCGATATTCAGTCCCTGGTGGGTCAGCATATCACGCAAACGGCGAAGGCCTTCGACCTGGATTTGGCGCACTCTTTCCCGGGTCAGGCCAATCTCGCGACCGACATCTTCCAGGGTTGACGCCTCATAGCCCAGCAAGCCAAAACGGCGGGCCAGCACTTCACGCTGCTTCGGATTGAGCTCTTGCAGCCAATGGACGATAGACGTTTTGATATCGTCATCTTGGGTTGATGTTTCGGGACCACCACTCTTCTCATCGGGGATGATATCCAGCAGGGCTTTTTCCGAGTCACCGCCGATTGGGTTGTCCACCGAGCCCACACGCTCATTCAACCGTAACATCCGATTGACATCGTCGACTGACTTATCCAGTTTGAGGGCAATATCTTCAGCCGTCGGCTCATGATCCAGCTTCTGTGCCAGCTCGCGGGCAGTACGGAGGTAGACATTAAGCTCCTTGACGACATGGATTGGCAGACGAATGGTACGGGTCTGGTTCATGATCGCCCGCTCGATGGTTTGGCGGATCCACCAGGTTGCGTAGGTTGAAAAACGGAAGCCGCGTTCCGGATCGAACTTTTCTACCGCTCGGATCAAGCCAAGGTTGCCTTCTTCGACCAAATCGAGCAGCGCCAAGCCACGGTTGCTGTAGCGGCGGGAGATTTTAACCACCAGACGGAGGTTACTTTCGATCATCCGCTTGCGGGCAACTTCATCACCCCGCAAGGCACGCCGGGCATAGAGGACCTCCTCCTCTGCGGTTAGCAAGGGGGAAAAGCCAATTTCACCCAGGTAGAGCTGAGTCGCATCCAGAGCTTTCTGCGTAGCTCCGTATTGCGACATGTCGACATCATCATCGCTAGCACTAACATCTTCGGCTTTGGTTTCGACAGTTGCGGAATCAACTTCCATTTCTTCATCGAATTCAAAGTCTTCAATATCTGCAGCAGTATTGCTTCCACTCATAGCGCCTCCCAGATGGCGAGTTAGCAAGACATTACAACTTTACTATGCCATGTTGTCTATCGCGGTAAATAACGCATAGGATCTACGGATTTACCTTTGTAACGGATCTCAAAATGCAGCTTCACTGTATTCGTGCCGGAGCTTCCCATCGAAGCTATTTTTTGGCCAACCGATACCTGTTGCTGCTCCTTGACATAAACTTGGTCGTTGTGGGCATAGGCACTGAGGTAATCATCGTTGTGCTTGATAATGACCAAATTGCCATATCCCCGAAGCGCGTTACCGGCATAAACCACCACCCCGCTGGCAGACGCATTGACTGATTGCCCACGCTGCCCGGCGATGTCGATACCCTTGTTGCCGTTCTCCGAATTGGAGAACTTGGCTATCACACGCCCCTTAGACGGCCAAGCCCATTTAGCCACTTTAGCGTTGCTAGGTTGCGGCTTATTTGTAACAACTTTGTTACTTTTGGTTGTTTGAGAGTACTCTTTTGTGGGAGCCGGATCAACATTTTTATTGGCGGCTTTTTGCGCGTTTTGCACCTGAGACGCAGCTGCCGGAGCCGGTTGCTGGGAGGCTGGCTGTGGCGCAGGCTGTGACTTAGCCGCTGTTTTAGGTTGAGCCGGTTTAGAGCTTGTTGTTTTTGTGGGAGTTTTAGCAGCAGGCACCGCTGCTACGGCCACAGGGGCTGCCCGGCCATACTGCGGGGCAACATATTTCGGCCGCCACAGTTGCAGCTTCTGGCCAGGGAAAATAGTATAAGGGGCCGACAATTTATTACTTCTAATAATATCGTCAACATCCCGCCCGGTAATGTAAGAGATGAAGTACAAGGTATCCCCCTGCTGCACTTCATAATAGCTGCCGCGATAACTCCCGCGTTCAAGGCTGTTATAGTCCTTACCTAGGCTCATCACCGGGGCCGGGCTATGATTGCTACAGCCAGACAGCATCAGGCCTGCAACTAATGCTGCCAGCTTCCACGCCCTTGCTGAAGACAACACCCTGACCATTTTTGCTATGCCAACTCCCCGGCAACCAGTGGTACAAAGCGTACCGCTTCAATATCACGATAGGTAAAGTGCTCACCTTCACGAACAATCACTTTTAGTACCTGCGATACTTCACCAACCGGGATCACTAGGCGGCCTCCATCCGCAAGTTGCGCTAGGAGCTCGACCGGGATCTCAGCCGCCGCCGCCGTCACGATAATGGCATCAAACGGGCCTTTACTCGCCCAGCCACGCCAACCATCACTGTGCTTGGTCGAGACATTATGCAGCTCAAGCTGTTTTAGGCGCCGCTTCGCCTGCCACTGCAGCGCCTTGATCCGCTCGACGGAGTACACATGATTAACCATATGCGCCAGTACCGCGGTTTGGTAACCGGAGCCAGTACCAATTTCTAACACCCTTGAACCGGGAGCTAGCGCCATCAGTTCGGTCATCTTGGCCACGATATAGGGCTGCGAAATAGTCTGCCCGCAACCAATAGGCAGAGCATTGTTTTCATAAGCTTTGTGTGACAAGGCCTCATCGATAAACAGCTCTCGAGGGACAGATGCCATCGCCTGGAGCACCTTGTCATCAGCAATCCCCTGACGGCGCAAATAGTTCAGCAAAAGTGCCCGCTCGTCCACGTTACGCATTGCGACTATTTCTCCTGTAGCTCTATCCACTCACAGATCCCTTCCAGCGCATCATGCGCGGTAAGATCCACCTGCAGCGGGGTTATCGATACACATCGCTGCTCAATGGCGTAAAAATCGGTACCAGGCCCGGCGTCCTGACAAGGCCCTGGAGGCCCCAGCCAGTAGAGCTCTTTGCCCCTGGGATCAACGCCCTTGACCATGTTCTCGGCACGGTGACGGGCTCCCAAGCGGGTTACCTGCCAAGTCCCTAAATCTGAATAAGCGACATCCGGCACATTGATATTTAAAATTTTATTGCTCGGCAATGGCTGTGACTGTATTTTTTGCAGCACTTGCTTCACCACCTGCGCAGCAGTATCAAAATGCTGATGCCCAACCAAGGATACGGCTATCGCCGGGACACCGAGGAAATGCCCCTCCGTCGCCGCCGCAACCGTCCCTGAATAAAGCACGTCATCACCGAGGTTGGCACCATGGTTGATCCCGGCGACAACCACATCAGGACGCTCATCGAGCCATTCATTGAGCGCAAAATGGACACAATCTGTCGGCGTGCCCTCGACCGAGATCCGCTGCTCACCTTCATGGCGGATCCGCAGCGGGTTATCCAGCGTCAGCGAATTGGACGCCCCCGAGCGGTTGCGGTCCGGGGCAACCACCGTTACCTCGCCAATTTCGCTCAATACCTCCGCCAGGGTATTGATCCCCTCGGCAAAGATGCCATCATCATTACTGATCAGAATTCGCATCGTATCCTTCCTGTTGTGGCAGCTCGACCATGAGCTCGCGAACGACTGCGGTGGCAAAACAACCCGCTGGTAGCGCAAAAGATACCGTAACCGTGTCGCCATCATGCTGCCAAGCCATGTCCTGCGGTTTCAGCAGCAACGGCCGGCGTTCATGGCGCATCCGGTTATCGCGGATCAGCTTTAGCAGCAACGGTTCTTGCTCGACAATCGCCATTTCAAACGCTTCGCTCTGGCCACTCGTCGGCAAAGCATTGTCGCCCATCATCGGGGCCGTAATACTGGCAGTGCCGTTGTCAACAGCCTGCTGCCACTGCTCAAGATCGGCTTGCACCAAGCGACCACGCTCATCACCATCGACTTGCAGCAAATCACCATCCAGCACCGTGTGGACAGCCTGCTGCTCGATGCGCGCAGATAGCACCATATTGAACAGCCAGGAGCGAGCGGCAGACAGGTAGAAGCTGCGCTTGCTCTTGTCACGCACCCGGAATTCATCATTGCCCCAGGCCCGGGCCTTGACGACATTGTTGCCGCTATGGCCAAAGCGCTGTTCACCGAAGTAGTTCGGGACACCCTGCTTGGCAACCTGTGCCAAGCGCGCCACCACATCATCGGCCTGATCCAATTCACGCAGTGTCAGTTGGAACCAGTTACCCACCAGATCCCCGGGACGCAGCTTCTTGTCATGACGGGCCGTTTCCAGTACTTCAACACCGGGATGCTCGGCAACAAACTGGGCCAAATCCGGATCCGGTTTCCCCGGCAGGTGAACACTGAGCCACTGCTCGGTCACCGCATGGCGATCCTTTAGGCCCGCCCAGCTCACATCACGTGATTTGACACCGCACGCTTTGGCCAGTTCGTTCACTACATATTTGGTGTTTTCACCGGTTTTACGGATCTTCACCATGAAGTGCTCGCCGGTACCAGCAAACTCGAAGCCAAGGTTTTCCTTTACTACAAAATCTTCAGGTTCAACCTTAATGCGGCCCTGACAGCTCGGTTTTCTATACAACCAGCTGAAGTTGTCCATTACCGTAGACATAATTACACCATTCTTTAGCAGCATCGAAATGCCAGAAGACAGGGCTACCACCGCCCTGCCCGATTTATTCTTTGTGGATCAGCACTACCGCTTCACAGGCAATGCCTTCTTTGCGCCCGGTAAAGCCTAGGCGCTCCGAGGTAGTCGCTTTGACATTGATGTTCTCAACGTCGGTTTCCAGATCCTCGGCAATCGCTTGGCACATTGTATCAATATGCGGAGCCATTTTCGGTGCCTGAGCAATAATGGTGACATCCAGATTACCCAGGCGATAGCCTTTGGCTTTTACTTTGCGGTATACATCGCGCAGCAACAGACGACTGTCAGCCCCTTCCCACTCGGCATCGGTATCGGGAAAGTGACGGCCAATATCACCGGCACCAATGGCACCAAGTAGAGCATCGCATACCGCGTGCAGCGCCACATCGCCATCCGAGTGGGCAATCAGCCCCTGCTCATAAGGGATCGCAACGCCACCAATAATCACCGGTCCTTCGCCACCAAATTTATGCACATCAAAACCGTGTCCAATTCGCATCATTGTTGCTCTTCCTTCAATAAATGTTGCAGGTAAAATTCCGCGATGGCGAGATCTTCTGGCTGGGTCACTTTCAAGTTATCGGCACGCCCGGCAACCAATTTCGGTGCCATACCGCAGTGCTCCAGCGCAGAGGCTTCATCGGTGATGATTGCCCCGTCGGCCAATGCCTTTTCCAACGCCAGCTTCAACTGGCCAACCCGGAACATCTGCGGAGTAAGGGCATGCCAAAGATCGCTGCGCTCCACAGTCGAAGCTATCGCCTGCTGACCATTGCCACGCTTCATGGTATCGCGCACTGGGGCCGCCAAGATAGCACCACACTCACTCGCCAGCGCCTCATCGATCAGCCTCTGCAGATCGCGCTGGCGCAGGCAAGGGCGGGCAGCATCATGCACCAGCACCCAGGCATCTGGATCGGCGATGACCGCCAAACCGGAGAAGACCGAGTCGGCCCGCTCCGCCCCACCATCGACCCGGGTAACCAGGGGATGCACCGCCAACGGCAGGGTTGGGAAATACGGATCATGCTCGCTAACGGCAACCACGACGCGATCAATCATCGGGTGCTGCAGCAGGCGATCAATGGTATGTTCAAGAATAGTCTTGCCTGCAATGAGCAAGTACTGTTTAGGTCGGTCAGCCGCCATCCGGCTACCAACACCAGCAGCCGGTACGACTGCGATCAATTTATCTTTCATGGAATTCAATCACTGACAATACGGAAAAAGGTTTCACCCGTTCCGATCATTCCCAGCTCGTTACGAGCTCGCTCTTCGATGGCTTCCTGACCGCGGTGCAGGTCATGAATTTCGAAATACATCTGCTGATTGCGCTGAGCCAGTTCGGCATTGGCCTGCTGTTGCACCACCACGTTGTCACGCACCGCCAGGTAGTCGACCATGCCGTTCTTGCCGAGCCAGAAGTCATATTGTAACCAGCTGAGGATTGCCAGCAGCAGGAGGTTTAACAATCGCATTGCGCCCTCTTGGCAATGGTATAAGAAATTAAGCTAATCATAACAGATTGAAACACAAAGACGTGTCAAGCCGGTGGTAATAATACCAAACTGAATATTACTCAGTTCGGTATATTCCCATAACTTGCACGTTGACACTAGGGGCTGTAGGCCGCCAAGCCGCTATTCGCCCATAAAAAAACCGCCCATGGTGGGCGGTTTTTAGTATCAGCTCGGGTCACCCCGATACGCAGCTTTTAATTAAGCTTGGCCTTTAACTTCTTTAAGACCGTTGTAAGGTGCTTTCTCACCTAGCGCTTCTTCGATACGGATTAGCTGGTTGTACTTAGCAACACGGTCAGAACGGCTCATAGAACCAGTCTTGATCTGGCCAGCAGCAGTACCTACCGCTAGGTCAGCGATAGTTGCATCTTCAGTTTCACCAGAACGGTGAGAGATAACTGCAGTGTAACCAGCGTCTTTAGCCATCTTGATAGCAGCTAGAGTTTCAGTTAGAGAACCGATCTGGTTGAACTTGATAAGGATAGAGTTAGCAACGCCTTTCTCGATACCTTGAGCAAGAATCTTAGTGTTAGTAACGAATAGATCGTCACCAACTAGCTGGATCTTGTCACCTAGTAGTTCAGTCTGGTGCTTGAAGCCATCCCAGTCAGACTCGTCTAGACCGTCTTCGATAGAAACGATTGGGTACTCAGCAACTAGGCCAGCTAGGTAGTGGTTGAACTCTTCAGAAGTGAAGATCTTACCTTCGCCTTTCATGTTGTAGTTGCCAGCTTCTTTGTCGAAGAACTCAGATGCCGCACAGTCCATAGCAAGAGTTACGTCTTTGCCTAGCTCGTAGCCAGCTAGCTCAACAGCTTCTTTGATTGCAGCTAGAGCAGCAGCGTTTGACTCTAGGTTAGGAGCGAAACCGCCTTCGTCACCTACAGCAGTGCTCATGCCTTTAGACTTAAGAACTTTAGCTAGGTTGTGGAATACTTCAGCACCGATACGTAGACCTTCTTTAAGAGTCTTAGCGCCAACTGGCTGGATCATGAACTCTTGGATGTCAACGTTGTTATCAGCGTGCTCACCACCGTTGATGATGTTCATCATTGGTAGAGGCATAGAGAACTGACCAGCAGTACCGTTTAGCTCAGCGATGTGCTCGTATAGAGGCATGCCTTTAGCTGCTGCAGCAGCTTTAGCGTTCGCTAGAGATACAGCTAGGATTGCGTTTGCACCGAAGTTAGATTTGTTTTCAGTGCCGTCTAGGTCAAGCATGATCTGGTCGATTTCAGCTTGTGCTTTAGCGTCTTTACCTACTAGAGCTTCCGCGATTGGGCCGTTCACAGCTTCAACAGCTTTAAGAACACCTTTACCTAGGAAACGAGACTTGTCACCGTCGCGTAGCTCAAGAGCTTCACGAGAACCAGTTGATGCACCAGATGGTGCAGCAGCCATACCTACGAAACCGCCTTCTAGGTGAACTTCAGCTTCTACAGTTGGGTTACCACGTGAGTCAATGATTTCACGACCTAGAACTTTAACGATCTTAGACATTGTGTTTCCTCTTGCTTTATCTTCAAATTAAAAGCTAAAAAAATAGCTGCAGCCATCACTGCCACAGCTATCCGTAATCCTTACTTGTTAAGCTCACCGCGCTGGTTTGCACCAGCCGCTTTCACGAAGCCTTCAAATAGAGGGTGGCCATCGCGAGGCGTAGAGGTGAACTCAGGGTGGAACTGAGCGGCCACAAACCATGGGTGGTTCGGGATCTCGATGATTTCCACCAACTTCTTGTCTGCAGACAGACCAGAAATTTTCAGACCTGCTTTCTCTAGTTGAGGAAGTAGGTTGTTGTTTACTTCGTAGCGGTGACGGTGACGCTCATGAATCGTTGGGTTACCGTATAGTTCACGCGCTTTCGAACCTTCAGCCAAGTGACATAGCTGAGAACCAAGACGCATAGTACCGCCAAGGTCAGATTTTTCGGTACGCTCTTCAACGTTGCCTTCGCCATCAACCCACTCAGTGATCAGGCCAACAACCGGGTTCTTGGTATCAGCGTTGAACTCAGTAGAGTGAGCGCCTTCAAGACCCGCAACGTTACGTGCGAATTCAATCAATGCCACCTGCATACCCAAGCAGATACCTAGGTAAGGGATGTTATTTTCACGGGCGTACTGTGCAGTCAGGATCTTGCCTTCTACACCACGGCCGCCGAAGCCACCAGGAACCAAGATAGCGTCAAGGCCTTGCAGCGCTTCTTCGCCTTTGCTCTCGACATCTTGCGAGTCAACGTACTTGATCTTCACAGACAGGCGGTTCTTCAGGCCTGCGTGCTTAAGTGCTTCGTTCACTGACTTGTAAGCATCTGGTAGTTCGATGTACTTACCCACCATACCGATAACAACTTCGGCTGTCGGGTTAGCTTCTTCATAGATCACCTGTTCCCACTCAGAAAGATCAGCTTCCGGCGCTGTAATACCGAAGCGCTGACATACCAAGTCATCAAGACCCTGAGCCTTGATAAGCTGTGGGATCTTGTAGATGGAATCTACGTCTTTCATTGAAATAACGGCTTTTTCCTGAACATTACAGAACAGTGCAATCTTGGCACGCTCGTTAGCAGGGATCATACGGTCAGAACGACATACCAGGATGTCTGGCTGAATACCGATAGAAAGCAGCTCTTTCACAGAATGCTGGGTTGGCTTAGTTTTCACTTCGCCAGCCGCTGCCAGGTATGGAACCAATGTCAGGTGCATGAACATAGCACGCTCGCGGCCTAGTTCTACAGCTAGCTGACGGATAGCTTCCATAAATGGTAGAGATTCGATATCACCTACTGTGCCGCCAACTTCGACGATAGCAACGTCGTGGCCTTCTGCACCAGCAATAACACGCTCTTTGATGGCGTTGGTGATGTGTGGGATAACCTGAATCGTTGCACCTAGGTAGTCACCACGACGCTCTTTACGCAGTACATCAGCGTAAACACGTCCCGCAGTGAAGTTGTTGCGCTTAGTCATCTTGGTACGGATGAAACGCTCATAGTGACCTAGGTCAAGGTCAGTCTCTGCACCGTCTTCCGTTACGAATACTTCACCATGCTGAATCGGGCTCATTGTGCCTGGGTCAACGTTGATGTAAGGGTCTAGTTTCATCATGGTCACTTTCAGACCACGTGCTTCTAGAATAGCCGCTAGTGATGCAGCAGCAATACCTTTACCTAGTGAGGATACGACCCCGCCCGTAACAAAAATGTAATTCGTCGTCATGTTTTACCTGGAAGATTGGTATAGAGGATATAAAAAGTATCTGGACGGGAAATTAGTATACCAGACACACTTTATCGCCACAACGTGAAAACTATCACAGCACGTTTGGTTTTTTTTTGTCTCAAATCAATTCTACTAAACTAGGTGACTATAGATTGACCATTCCTCCGTGCGGCCGCCCGTATCCCCTCCACCTAGCTCACTTTGTCTTCAGCTCGTTGCGCTTGACCTCGTCCCAGATTGCATCCAGGTACTCCAGTGAACAATCGTCAAGGCGCTTCCCTCTTTCTAGCACAGTTTTCTCCACTTCGCGAAAACGGCGCTCAAATTTCTGGTTGGCCCGCTGCAGAGCCACTTCCGGCTTGACCTGCACATGGCGGCTGAAGTTGGCCACCGCGAACAGCAAGTCTCCCATTTCCTCTTCGATTCTATCCTGATCCGGTGACACCTGGATGACCTCTTCCAACACCTCGTCAATCTCCTCCTGGACCTTGTCGAGCACCGGACCCAGAGTGTCCCAGTCAAAACCGTGCTTGGCACAGCGCTTTTGGATTTTATCGGCCCGGGTCAGTGCCGGCAGCGCGCGCGGGATATTGGCAAGGACACTGCTATCCTCCCCTTTGGCGGAGCGCTCCTTGGCCTTTTCTGCTTCCCAATTGGCGTTGATGTCAGCCTCACTGGCAAACTCGGTATCAGAAAAGACATGGGGGTGGCGGCGGGTGAGCTTTTCGTTGATCCCCTGCACCACATCATCAAAATCAAACAGCCCCTGCTCCTTGCCGAGCTGGCTGTAAAATATCACCTGAAACAACAAGTCACCCAACTCTTCTCGGACATCATCCCAATTCTGCTGCTCAATCGCGTCGGCCACTTCGTAGGCTTCTTCCAAGGTATGCGGCACGATGGTGGCGAAGGTCTGCTTCAGATCCCACGGGCAGCCATTGTCCGGATCACGCAGCTTGGCCATGATCTCCACCAGTTGTTCGATAGGGCGTTGTGATTTACTCATAGGGTTAATCTCTGTCTGCAAAAGAAAAAGCGGCAGCCTTGGCTCCCGCTTTTGTCATTAAATCTAATACTGCTTAGTGCAGCCTTTTCGCCTCGGCGACGTCTCTCACCTGCTCGATACGCTTGAGTACCCGGCTCAGCACTTCCAGATCGGTCAGCTCGATATCGAAATCCATGATCGACATCTGCTTCTTGAAATCAACCCGGCTCTTCATACCGGCCACTTTGACCTTCTCGTTGGCTAAAGTGTTGGTCAACTCCTTGAGCAGGCCGTTACGCTCTGCCGCGGTGACCCTCACCGTAATGTGGTAGTTGCCGACAAAGCCGCCGCCCCACACCGTATCGATGATCCGCTCCGGCGCGACATGACGCAGCTCCTCGAGTTGCTCACAGTCACTGCGGTGAACCGAAATCCCCCGCCCCTGCGTCACAAAGCCCTGGATATCATCGCCCGGGATCGGCTGGCAACAACGGGCAAGGTGGGTCATCAGGTTATCCACCCCTTCCACTACCACCGCATCACGCTGCGGCTTCTTGGTGGTTACCGGCTTGCTGCTGGCTTCGGTCAGCTTCTCCAGCAGTTGCTGATCCTCTTCCTCTGCCGTGGGTTTATTGACCAAGGCATTGATATGGTTGATGACCTGATTAATCCGCAGATCACCGCTGCCGATCCCGGCAAACAGCTCATCGGCCGAATTGACATTAAAACGCTTGAGCGCATAAGCCTCGGCATCCTTCATGGTCGCGCCGATCTTGACCAGCTCGATTTCCAAGATCTCACGGCCAGCCAGGATGTTTTTGTCGCGATCCTGCTTGCGGAACCAAGCATGGACCTTGGAGCGAGCGCGGCTAGAATTCACGAAACCGAGGTTCGGGTTCAACCAGTCACGCGAGGGGTTCGGCTCTTTCTGGGTAATAATCTCGACCTGATCACCCATCTGAAGGTTGTAGGTAAACGGGACAATACGCCCCTCGACCTTAGCACCAATACAACGGTGGCCGACTTCCGAGTGGATGTGGTAAGCAAAATCCAGCGGAGTCGCATCAAGCGGCAGATCGACCACATCGCCTTTCGGGGTAAAGGCATAGACACGGTCATCAAATACCTGGCTACGCAGCTCTTCGAGCATCTCGCCCGAGTCGGACATCTCTTCCTGCCAGGCAAGCAGCTTACGCAGCCAGTTGATTTTCTCATCGTAGGATGACTTGGCACCGCCTGACGATGAACCACTTTCCTTGTACTTCCAGTGGGCAGCAACACCCAGCTCCGACTCTTCATGCATCTGCTTGGTACGGATCTGGATCTCAATCGTCTTGCCTTCCGGGCCCAGGACTACAGTGTGGATCGACTGGTAGCCATTAGGTTTCGGGTTGGCGACATAATCGTCGAACTCTTTCGGCAGATGACGGTACTTGGTGTGGACGATACCCAGTGCGGCGTAGCAGTCCTGGATTTCGTCAGCAATGATCCGCACCGCACGGACATCGAACAATTCATCGAATGCCAGGCTCTTCTTCTGCATCTTGCGCCAGATGCTGTAAATATGTTTCGGACGCCCCTGGACATCGGCCTTGATTGCCGACGCCTTCATGTCGTCGGCTAAGTCGGTCACGAAGTGCTCGATATATTGCTCGCGGTCGATGCGGCGTTCGGACAGTTGCTTGGCAATCTGCTTGTAGGTCTCAGGGTGACGGTAGCGGAAGGCGTAGTCTTCAATTTCCCACTTGAGCTGACCGATACCCAGGCGGTTGGCCAGCGGCGCATAGATATTGGCACACTCTTTGGCAGCAGCCCGGCGCACCTCATCCGGCTCGTCTTTCACCTCGCGTAAGTTACAGATCCGCTCGGCCAGCTTGATCACCACGCAGCGGAAGTCATCGACCATCGACAGCAGCATACGGCGGATATTATCGACCTGTGCCGACTGCTCTGCACCTTCCTTGGTGGCGTTGAGCTGACCGATGGCTGCCATCTGGCCAACACCGGTGACCATCTGCATAATGGTGTTGCTGTAGTCTTCCTTAAGTTGCTCCGGGCTGTATACGCCAGCCTCCACCAGCGGGAACAGCAGGGCTGCCACCAGCGTATCTTTATCCATGCTGAGCGTGACCAGGATCTCGACCATCTCGCGGCCCCGCCATAGCAATAATGACGCGCGCTCGTCCCCTGTCGTCAAGTCGATACACCGCTGGTAAGTCTTGGCAAGATGCTTCGCTACCTTGGCATCCTGCTTCAGGCTATCAACCCAAGATGAAAGCTCGAATGTATCATTTTCCTTTAAATGCGCACCGCGAACTGCGACCATTTCTCTATCCTGTTTACTCTAGTAATGTGAGTCTATTGCTTGATAAACAACGCCATCGACTCCAAATGCCCGGTATGGGGGAACATGTCCATCATACCCAACCGTTCCAACTGATAACCTTGTGTCAATAACACCTGACTGTCTCGTGCCAGCGTCGCCGGGTTGCAGGAGACATACACCACCCGCTCAGGCCCCAGATTCACCACATGCTGCATGACGCCAGCTGCACCGGCCCGGGCCGGGTCGAGCAATACCTTGCTGAACTTTTCTTGGGCCCAAGATTTTGCCGTGACATCCTCTTCTAAGTTGGCTTGATAAAATTCAGCGTTAACCTGTTGATTATTTTTTGCATTCTCTGATGCACGATGCACCATCTCATCGACGCCTTCAACACCAACCAGTGCTTTTGCTCGCTTTGCGAGCGGTAAACTGAAATTACCAAGCCCACAGAATAGATCAAGTACCCGATCATCAGGTTCGACAGCCAACCAGTCCATGGCCTGGGCCACCATCTTCTGGTTCACCTCGCGATTGACCTGGATAAAGTCCTTCGGCGAGAAAGCCAACTGCAGGCCATCCAACTCATAATAAGGAGCCGGCCCGGAAATGCTATCGAGGGACTCAGAAGTGGGCGCCAAGTACAACATTAGCTGGTGCTGGTCAGCAAACTGACGGATTGCGGTCATGTCTTTGTCAGAGAATGGCTGCAGATGGCGGATCAGCACCACCCGGCCATTGTCGGCGTCGACCAGCTCGACATGGCCAAGGTGCTTGCGCCCCTTGAGCCCAGACAACAGACTACGCAACGCCGGCAAAAGTTCATTCAGCGGCTGTGCCAGCACCGGACAGTGCGCCACATCGACGATTTCCTTGCTCTGCTTTTTGCGAAAGCCGATCTGCAGCTCCCCGCCCTTCGGTATCACGCTGAGGCGGGCACAGCGGCGGTATTGCCATTCGGCGCTGGTGATCGGCGCGACCTGCTCGACCTGTCCGCCCGTACGGGCAAACTTGCCCATCAGCTCCCCCAGGGACTGCTGCTTGGCCGCCACCTGGCCTTGGTGCGACAGATGCTGCAGGTTACAGCCACCGCACTGGTCGTAGAGCGGGCAAGCCGGGGCTACGCGCTCAGTGCTGTCACTCAAACGGCGGATCACCTTGGCACGGGCAAACTGCTTTTTGTCTTCCGTCAGCTGGATAATTGCCTTCTCCCCAGGCAACAGCCCCTCGACAAACACCGGCTTGCGGTCGAGGTGGCCGATACCGGCACCCAGGTGGTCGAGCCGGCTGATGGTGATTTCTTTATGCTTGGTATCGGTTAATTTTCTTTTCTGAGGCTTAAAAAAGCGTGCCATAGTAATTGGACCCACGGAGCAATTTGTCCAAACTGGTGATTTCTACAACAGTTTAGGATGAGTTGATTGTCGAATAGCCTGACTTTCATTAAGCTAGCGGCCATAGATGGGATAATTGTCCCATAGAATCGCATTCTTGTAATTAAGAGAACCATGACCAAATATGGACTTCGTGCCAGGGTGTTCACCCTGACATTAGCACCGACGCTGATTATTGGCCTGCTTTTGAGCGCATTTTTTACCATGAGCCGATATCGCGATCTTGAACATCAGCTTATCTCGACCGGTGCCAGCATTATCGAGCCCCTGGCGATCTCCACCGAATACGGCATGGCCGACCAGAACCGCGAGGCCGTCCGCCGCTTGATCAGCTATGCCCACCGCAAGCATTCGCAAATCGTGCGCAGTATTGCGGTGTTCAATACCAAGAACGAACTGTTCGTCACCTCGAACTTCCACCGTAACTTCGAGGCCCTGATGTACCCGGAAGATCAGCCAATCCCGCTGTTGCTGGAAACCCGGCTCAACGAAAACGCGCTGATCCTGCGCGCGCCGATCCTCAAGGAAGGCCAGTTCAGCAACGCGTCCATTCCGGGCTACCAGGCCGAAACCCTCGGCTATATCGCCCTCGAGCTCGACTTGAGTGCCCTGCGCCTGCAGCAGTATCAGGAAGTCTTTACCGCCCTGATGGTGCTGCTGCTCGGCCTGACCCTGTCTGCGCTGTTCGCCTACCGGCTGATGAAAGATGTGACCCGCCCGATCTCGCACATGGTAAGCATGGTTGACCGGATCCGCCGCGGCCACCTTGATGTGCGTATCGAAGGCCAGCTGCTGGGCGAGCTTGATACCCTGAAAAACGGTATCAATGCGATGGCGATTTCGCTATCGGAATACCATATCGAGATGCAGCAGAGTATCGATCAGGCCACCTCGGACCTGCGTGAGACCCTCGAGCAGCTCGAGATCCAGAACGTCGAGCTGGATATTGCCAAAAAGCGCGCGCAGGAAGCGGCACGGGTCAAATCCGAGTTCCTCGCCAACATGTCGCACGAGCTGCGTACCCCGCTCAACGGGGTGATCGGCTTCACCCGCCAGATGCTCAAGACCCGCCTGAGCTCCAGCCAGCAGGACTACCTGCAGACTATCGAGAAGTCGGCCAACAACTTGCTGACCATCATCAACGACATCCTCGACTTCTCCAAGCTGGAAGCCGGCAAATTATTGCTTGAGAACATCCCGTTCGACTTCACCGAGTCCCTCGATGAAGTGATGAAACTACTGGCACCGAGCGCCCACGAAAAAGGCCTCGAGCTCACCCTCAAGGTCGACCACCGCATCCCGAGCGGCATGATCGGCGATCCACTGCGTATCCAGCAGGTACTGACCAACCTGATCGGCAACGCGGTCAAGTTTACCGAGCGCGGCAACATCGATGTCTCAGTCGAGCTCAAGACCGAACGCGACGAAAGCCTCGAGCTGCAATTCATGGTTCGTGATACCGGGATCGGTATCTCTGAACGCCAGCAGGCGCAGCTGTTCCAGGCCTTTAGCCAAGCCGATGCCAGTATTTCTCGCCGCTACGGCGGTACCGGCCTTGGCCTGGTGATCACCCAGAAGCTGGTGAGCCAGATGGGCGGCGAAGTCAGCCTGACCAGCCGCCTCCACCAAGGCTCGACCTTCTGGTTCAGCCTGCGCCTGAACAAGACCGATCTGCCGGTGTCCCAGCCTATCGACACCCATTCGCTGATCAACAAGAAACTGTTGCTGATCGAACCCAACATGCAGGCAGCCTCGGTGATCCAGCAGCGCCTGATCCGTGCCGGTATCCATGTCACGTACCGCTCGAGCATGCCAGATGATGCCGAGCACCACGATTTTGCCCTGCTCAACCTATCGCCGGGCGAACAACCGCCAATCGCCACCTTGCTCGACCAGGTGTTCAAGGCCGAACAGCTCAGTGAGAAAGTGATCGTCAGCCTGCCGACCACCGAGCTGGCCCTGTCCGAGCGCCTGCTCAATGCCGGGGTTACCTCCTGCTTGCCGAAACCTCTGGGCCACCGCAAGCTGTTCGAAGCCTTGGTCAGCGAGCCCGATCAGTTCAGCGAACCGGAGCCGCAGCCAATCAGCAGTGAAGCGCCAAGCATCCAGCCGCTGACCGTCATGGCGGTGGACGACAACCCGGCCAACCTCAAGCTGATCTCCGCCCTGCTGTGCGAGCGGGTCGAGACGGTGATCACCGCCAGCGGCGGCCGCAAGGCGGTGGAGTATGCCCACCAGAAAGAGTTTGACCTGATCTTCATGGATATCCAGATGCCGGAAATGGACGGGGTCACTGCCTGCCAGGAAATCCACAAAACCGAACTCAACCATTCCACTCCGGTGATTGCGGTGACCGCCCACGCCATGGCCGGGGAGCGCGAGCGCCTGATTGAAGCGGGGATGGATGATTACCTGACCAAGCCCATCGAAGAGCGGATCCTGCAACAGATCCTGGCCAAGTGGACCACGCCGCACGACCAGCCAATCCACGCCCTCGATGCCCCGGTCCCCGAGCCATCCCAGGACGATACCAGCAGCAACGAGGCACCAGCGAGCGCGAACCAGAACGTCAGCTGGGACTGGGATTTGGCCCTGAAGCAAGCCGCGGGCAAGGAAGAACTGGCCAAGGATATGCTGCAGATGCTGCTCGACTTCATGCCGGAAGTGGAAATGCTGGTCAACGAGGCACTCGACGGCAAAGATATCGAGCTGTGGCCGCCAATCCACAAGCTCCACGGCAGCTGCGCCTACAGCGGCGTGCCGCGCCTCAAGAACCTGTGCCATACCATCGAAACCGAGCTCAAGGCCGGGGCCAGCACCGACGACATCGAGCCGGAGCTGTTCGAGCTCATCGACGAGATGAACAACGTGGTCAAGGCGTCGAAGGCGTATAGGCACTAAGGCATAGGGCTCTAGGCAATGGGCCGATAGTAGAACAAGGCGAGCTTCGAGCTCGCCTTTATTTTGGGTGCTGTGGTGCTGTGGTGCTGTGGTGCTGTGGTGCTGTGCAAGCCCAGCTTTAAGTGATGACAGTGTCAAACTTTGGCTTAATCAAAGCCCCTTAATCCGGCTGAAAGCACTATTAATCTATCGCTAAAGGCATGCAATAACTTAGCACTCCATAGGGCCATAGGGCCATAGAACCGCTATTACGACTCCAGAATCACCGTCGCCACCGCGTACTTCTTCTCGTCGGCAATGGTCAGGTGGACATGGTTGACCCCCATCGCCGCAGCGAGTTCAGCCGCCTTACCCGATAACGCCAGCAAGGGTTTGCCGCGCTCATCGTTGGACACGGTAAAGTCGTGGAAGGTCACCCCACAGGCAATACCGGTACCCAGCGCTTTCGAGGCAGCTTCCTTGACCGCAAAACGCTTGGCCAGATAGCGCCCCTGCTGCTTGAGCGACTGGTATATCTCGTATTCACTCGGGGCCAGCAGGCGCTGGGCAAAGGCATCACCGCTACGGGCGAAGGCTTTCTCCACCCGTTCGATATCGGCAATGTCCGTCCCTAAGCCAACAATCGCCATTAGCGACGGGCGCTCAACATTTCAGCCCGCATATCAGCAACAGCCTTCTCCAAACCATCAAACACCGCGCGGCCGATGATAGAGTGGCCGATATTTAGCTCGTACAGCTCAGGCAGTGCCGCAATCGGCTTCACGTTATGGTAGGTCAGGCCGTGGCCAGCGTTAACCTTGATACCCTGATCGTCAGCGTAGCTCGCCGCAGCAGCGATTTTCTTCAGCTCAGCCTGCTGCTCTTCTTCCGTCTCGGCATCGGCGTAATGGCCGGTATGTAGCTCGATATACGGTGCGCCACAGGCTACCGCGGCATCAATCTGGGCACGGTCGGCATCGATGAACAAGGACACTTTGATACCCGCTTCGGTCAAGGTGGCGGTTGCTGCTTTGATTTTCTCCAGCTGGCCAGCCACATCCAAGCCGCCCTCAGTGGTCAGCTCTTCACGCTTCTCCGGTACCAGACAAACAAACTCCGGCTTGGTGTCCAACGCGATCTGGACCATCTCATCGGTTACCGCCATTTCTAGGTTCATTCGGGTCTGGATGGTCTCGCGCAGAATGCGCACATCACGATCGGTGATATGACGACGGTCTTCGCGCAGGTGGATGGTAATACCGTCTGCTCCGGCACGCTCAGCTACCTCGGCCGCATGCACCGGATCCGGATAACGGGTGCCACGGGCATTACGCAGAGTCGCAATATGGTCGATATTCACGCCGAGTAAGATGTTGTTCATTTTCCGGTACTCCTTCCTCTAGGGATAAACAATTCCCTGCTTTTTAATGGCTTGCCGCCCAGATAGGGCTTTAGCGCGATACGGGTAAAGCGCTTGGCTGCCCGGAGCTGATCCGGGTTCTCGAACCGCCTAGCGGCAATCGCCTTTAGTTGTTCACCGGTGAAAGTCAGCTGGCCGACCGTCAACGAGGCGATAAATCCCCGTTGTTCCCGGTAGTTATAAGTCATGGTGTCATCCACCGGCAGGCCACTGCCCGCACAATGGAGGAAGTCCACACCATAGCCGAGATGATCGAGCAAAGCCAGTTCAAAACGGCGCAGTGCAGGCTCTGGATTCTCCGCCTGTGCCAGCTCACGCAGCACATTCAGGTAATCCAGAAACAGCACGGGGTAAGGGGTATCAGTTTCCAGCACCCGGGCTAGCAACTCGTTGACGTACATAGCCGAATAGAGGATATAACTGCGCATCGGCAAGCCGATGCTGATTGGCTCAGCATGGGTGAGTACGGGCATGGAGCCCTTGCCGGACCATTTCATGAAGAGCGGGGTAAAAGGCTGAAGCGCCCCTTTGAGGTTGGAGCGCTTGCGTCGCGCCCCCTTCGAAAGAAGGGTAAGACGGCCCGAGTCCTCGCTGAAGACGTCGAGGATCAGGCTCGTCTCGCTATAAGGACGAGTATGAAGGACAAAACAACGCTGAAGCCCTTCCATTCGCTACCTTATAAATCGTCAATATAGCCCAGGCTGCGCAGGGCACGTTCGTCATCCGCCCAACCGGATTTCACTTTCACCCACAGCTCAAGGTAAACCTTGCGCTCGAACAGATCTTCCATGTCGATACGGGCTTCACGGCCGATGGTCTTGATCTTGTCGCCACCTTTGCCGATCACCATCTTTTTCTGGCCCTTGCGCTCAACCAGGATCAGGCCATTGATGTCAAAGCCGTCGGTATCCGGGTTGTAGTCGAAACGCTCGATTTCGACCGTCACCGAGTATGGCAGCTCATCGCCGGTAAAGCGCATCAGTTTCTCACGGATGATCTCAGACGCCATGAAGCGCTGCGAGCGATCGGTCACATACTCCTCCGGGAAGTAGTGCTCGCCCTCAGGCAGGTGCTCTCGCACGATCTTCTCGACCGCATCAATGTTGGTGCCGTGTTTGGCTGATACCGGCACCACATCGACAAATTTCATCTTGCTCGAAAGCTCCTGCAAGTGCGGGAACAACTCGTGCTTGTCTTTGACGTTGTCGACCTTGTTGACCAGCAAAACGGTTGGCAGCTGGGACTTAGCCAACTTGTTAAGTACCATCTCGTCGTCTTTGGTCCACATGGTACCGTCGACTAAGAACAGCACCAGCTCGACATCGGTCAGTGAGCTACTGGCTGCCCGGTTCATCAAGCGGTTGATGGTTCGTTTCTCTTCAATGTGCAGGCCAGGGGTATCTACGTAAACCGCCTGATAGCCATCGCGAGTATCGACACCCATAATACGGTGGCGCGTGGTCTGAGGCTTACGCGAAGTAATAGATAGCTTCTGGCCGACCAGACGGTTCAGGAGCGTCGATTTGCCCACGTTCGGGCGACCGACGATGGCAATAAAGCCACAATGTTGCTTGTCTGTCATGATTCCAACTGCTTAAGCGCAATTTCTGCCGCTGCCTGCTCTGCCTTGCGCCGACTGCCGCCTTTACCGATAACAGGTTTCTCCAAACCTGCCACTTCACACTGCACCGTAAACTCTTGGTTATGGGCCTCACCATGCACTTTGGTCACCGTATAGGCTGGCAACGGCTGGCGACGCCCCTGCAGGCATTCCTGCAGACGGGTTTTCGGATCTTTCTGGTTGATGCCCGGCTTGATCGTTTCAAGTCGAGACTGGTACCAGCGCAGCACGATGCCACGTACATTTTCAATATCGCTATCTAGATAAATAGCACCGATGATTGCCTCGACACAGTCGGCCAGAATCGAATCGCGACGGAAACCACCGCTTTTCAGCTCGCCAGGACCCAGCAACAAGTGATCGCCCAGGTCGAACTCGCGGCCCAACTCGGCCAGCGTCTTGCCCCGTACCAGTGTGGCACGCATCCGGCTCATGTCGCCCTCATCCACCGCAGGGAAGCGGTGGTAAAGATCATCGGCGATCACGAAGCTGAGGATCGAGTCGCCCAGAAACTCCAGGCGTTCGTTGTGTGTCCCGTTGGCACTGCGGTGTGTCAGCGCCAGGGTCAGCAAATCAAGGTTGTTAAATTGGTAGCCCAGCTTACGCTGGAGTCTATTTGCAGGAGTGGTCATTTTTTCCCGATCAGTTTATGCCACCGATGCGGCTAAAGCGCACACCGGTAGGAATCCAAGATGGAAGTGCACTGTCAGCACCTCGTTCAAACTCAAAGCTGATCCAGATCCCGACCGCTTTGCCCACTAGGTTAGCTTCTGGCACGAAGCCCCAGTAACGGCTGTCTGCACTGTTGTCGCGATTGTCACCCATCACGAAGTACTGGCCTTCCGGCACCACCCATTCGCTGCTCCCCGGACGCGGCTGGTAGGCCAGCGTACGGTCGCGCTTGAGTGGATTAACCAGAATCTGGTGCTCATGCTCGCCCAACTGCTCGTTGAACTGCACCATTCGGGTCATGCCCTGGCTAAATTCGCTGTCGGTCATCTCGGTCAACGGTACCGGCTTGCACTCGCCTGAACCTTTCGTCGCCACACAAAGCTGTTTGTGGGCACTGTAACGAACGGTATCGCCCGGCAAGCCAACGACGCGCTTGATGTAATCGATGTTCGGCTGAGGCGGGTACTTGAATACCACAATATCACCACGCTCCGGCTCGCCGGTTTCTACCATTTGGTGGCGGAAAACCGGGTCTTTCAGACCGTAGGCAAACTTCTCAACCAGAATAAAATCGCCAACCAGCAAAGTCGGCATCATCGAACCGGATGGGATCTGGAACGGCTCATAAATAAATGAGCGAAATACCATAATGAGCGCGATCACCGGAAACATCGAACTGGCAGATTCTACCCAGCTCGGTTGCGGTGCCACGGCCTGTAGGGTTTTAGCATCCACCTGTTCGCCGGCATTGGCTGCCGCCGCTTCAATTTTCAATTGACGTTTCGGCGCCCAGATAAATTTATCCAAAGCCCAAATGATCCCGGTCACCAGTGTTGCTAGCACCAGGATAAGCGAAAAAGTATTTGCCATTATCTTCCCTACTTATATCAACTACCGAGCCAGCGGCAGCGACCTTTGCCGTTACTGCCCACTCGATATAACAATGCAGCAAGCCCGGCCTGCTGCATTGTCTTTGTTATCAATGCCTTTGCTAATGGTAGCAAGGCGGACACAAAAGCGTCCAGTGATAACAATGAGTTATAGTTACTTGTCTTTACCTACATGCAAGATAGCAAGGAAAGCTTCCTGTGGCAGTTCGACGTTACCGATCTGCTTCATTCGCTTCTTACCTTCTTTCTGCTTCTGCAGGAGCTTCTTCTTACGGCTCACGTCACCGCCGTAACACTTGGCGATAACGTTCTTGCGCAATTGCTTCACCGTCGAACGAGCGATGATGTGGTTACCGATAGCGGCCTGAATCGCGATATCAAACATCTGGCGAGGAATGAATTCCTTCATCTTCTCAACCAAGTCACGGCCGCGGTAATGGGCATTATCCTTGTGGGTGATAATCGCCAGCGCATCAACGCGGTCGCCGTTCAGCAGGATATCCACGCGAACCATGTCAGATTCTTCGTAGCGCTGGAAGTTGTAATCCAGTGACGCGTAGCCGCGAGATGTCGACTTCAGACGGTCGAAGAAATCCAGTACCACTTCCGACATCGGGATATCGTATGTCAGGGCAACCTGGTTGCCGTGGTAAACCATGTCTACCTGCACACCACGCTTCTCAACACACAGGGTGATCACGTTGCCCAGGTACTCACTCGGCACCAGGATGTTACAGCGGGCGATAGGCTCACCGATCACTTCGACATCGTTCACGGCCGGTAGCTTGGACGGGCTATCAACATAAATCATCGTGCCGTCGGTCTTCTTCACCTCGTACACTACCGTTGGTGCCGTGGTGATCAGATCCAGATCATATTCACGCTCCAGGCGTTCCTGGATGATTTCCATGTGTAGCATGCCCAGGAAGCCACAGCGGAAACCGAAGCCCAGCGCCGCAGAGCTCTCTGGCTCGTAGAACAAGGACGCATCGTTGAGGCTCAGCTTGCCCAGCGCATCACGGAAGTTCTCGTAGTCATCAGAAGAAACCGGGAACAGACCCGCATAGACCTGAGGCTTCACTTTCTGGAAGCCCGGCAGCGGCGCTTCACAACCGTGCTTGGCATGGGTCAGGGTATCACCTACCGGCGCACCAAGGATATCCTTGATACCACAGACCACCCAGCCTACTTCACCGGTGCGCAGGATATCGGTATCCACCTGTTTCGGCGTGAAGATACCGATACGGTCAACACCCCAAACCTGGCCTGTGCTCATTACCTTGATCTTGTCATTCTTCTTCAGCTGACCGTTTTTGATACGAACCAGAGAAACAACACCTAGGTAGTTATCGAACCAGGAGTCGATGATCAGTGCCTGAAGCGGTGCCTCAGGATCGCCTTCCGGCGCAGGGATGGCCGATACGATGTTCTCCAGAACATCTTCAACACCCAGACCCGTTTTCGCAGAACAGCGGGTCGCTTCCAGGGCGTCGATACCGACGATTTCTTCAATTTCTTCCGCTACGCGCTCAGGATCGGCGGCTGGCAGGTCAATCTTGTTCAAGATTGGCACGACTTCCAGATCCATCTCAATGGCAGTGTAACAGTTTGCCAATGTCTGGGCTTCTACCCCCTGGCCGGCATCAACCACCAGCAAGGCCCCTTCACAGGCCGCCAGAGAGCGAGATACTTCGTACGAGAAGTCCACGTGTCCCGGGGTGTCGATAAAGTTCAGCTGATAGGTTTCACCATCTTTGGCTGTATAGTCGAGCGTCACGCTCTGAGCCTTGATGGTAATACCGCGTTCGCGTTCAAGATCCATGGAATCAAGAACCTGAGCAGCCATTTCACGATCGGAAAGGCCGCCACAGACTTGAATCAGACGGTCGGATAGGGTCGACTTACCATGGTCGATATGTGCAATAATCGAAAAGTTACGAATGTGCTTCATGAATTGGCGTGACTAACTCGTGATTAATAAATGAATGGGATCTACAGATCAAGTTGACGGATTCTACCGAATTTCGCCGCTAGTCGCTATCTTTCGATGCGCCATTTATCGCCAACCCTGCAGAAACCGGACTTCCCAGTACCCGAATAAGGTGAGGTTTATAGGCCAAATCCCCTTCAACCCGCACCGCCAGTCGCCTTGCCAGCCATAACCCAAAGGCTGCGCACCCGAGCGCAGTCAGGATCACGCCCAGCTCTCCGCCGCCCGCCAATACCACAAACCACCATTGGCCCAGCGCCGCACCTAGCACTAAGCATAGCAAAGGTAGTACATAAACAAGGGCCGCAGAGTGAAGCATACTGCGTTCGGACAGGCCAATCTCGACCACGTCGCCGACCTTGACCGGCTTGTTGGTAGCAATGGTGAGCTGGTGCTGGCGTCCCGGCAATGCCTTGCTGACAATGCCGGTACCACAGCTATCTCGTGAGGCACAGCTACCGCAACTGGTTTGCTGCTGGCAACTGACGGTGATCTCGCCGGGCTTAGCGGCAATCACTTCAGCGAGCGAGCGCATCATGGGGTGTGGCTCCCACCGTTGCCAAACACCACCGATTCGGCAACCCGCCGGGCTGTCGCCGGGGGGATATCCCCAACAACCGTGACTTCCTTGCCGTTGAGCAGGTAGCTGTGCAGCGTCCGGCGACCTTGGCGCACCAGCTGCTCCCTGACGGTGAAGTTATCGGCCGCAGAGATGTAAATCGAGAAGCTGAACAAGCCGTCGCTGTACATCTTGCTCTCGACCGGACGCTCGGTCATCATCAGCCGGTGGCGATTGCGGGAGATCGATTCGAACCCCTGCGGCAGCCATTTCACCTGCCAGTCAAGATCCGCCTGCGGCTGGGGAGGCAGTTGCACCACCGCCGGCAACTCGACGCTCTTAAGGCTTTTCAGCACATCGGCCACTTTCGGGTTGATGACATACGACACCGCCCGGTACTGCTCTAGCGGCTCGCCGTCACGGTCTAACAAGTCGGCCCGCATCACCAGTTTGCTGCGAGTATCAATCCACAGCAGGTAGGAGTAACGGGCACCGTCTTTGGGTGCGATCCGAACCACATCACAGGCAACGCCTGCTTCACGGGCACGCCCCATCGAAATGAAGTCGTAATAGCCAGCCAGCTCATTGATATCGGTTTTCATAATTGGCGGCAGCGGTGCCACCATCTTATTGCTGTCGATGGTGAACGGATCCAATCCTGGCTCGAAATAGCTGACCTCCTGCCCGCGTTGGATCACCTCGCGCGGCGGGCCGCTGAGATAAACCAGATGAGCGTAGGTCTCGCCATCTTCCAGGGCATGGCGATAACGCAGGGGTTCAATACTGTTTTTCTTGATTAAGATATACGACAGCTCATAACTGAGCTTACGGCTAGCCTCGTCCATTTGATGCAACAAAGCCTCGGCAGAAGAAACCGGTTCTTCAGCAGAGGCTTGGCACGGCATCGCGAGGCTGACCAGTGTCAATACACCGACCAGGAGTCTCTTCATTTTTCCGCCATCGATTAATTCACTTCGAGCATGGTACGGTCAATAGAACCGTCTTCCGCGTTGAGACGAAGCTGTAATTCATAATCCTGCAGCATGGCATTGATGCGGCGACGTTGCTCCATCACCTGCTCTTCGCTCGGCCCAGCATGGCGGCTAGAGCGAACGGAATCACGTGTCAAACTAACAGGTTCGGCTGTTCCCGCAAACGGAATAGTCTCTAGAACGGGTAGTTGTGCGTCCCCAGCCGAGGTGGTCAGTGACTCTTCACCGCCATTGTATTGTTGGACACCAACAATTACTGCCAAAGAAACACTCGCGGCAACTGCCACCTGACCGAATTGGGTTAACCAAGCCGGCATTCTGCGCTTGGCCTGCTGAGGGGTCGGCTGAGCTTCCTCAATCCGCGCCTCACGCGCCGTCGCAATCGAAACTACAGAGGCAGGCTCTGCCTGTAACTGACCTGTTCCTGTATGGGCAGGTTCATCCTCCAGCGCCAGTGCTACCTTAGCCGCAATGTCCCATTCCTTGTTTTGCGGTGCTTCCCCGCGCATCACATCACCTATGAGGTTGAAGTTCTGCCAGGTCTGCTGACTGTCTTCGTCGACAGCCAATGCATTGATAATGCTCTGATCGAGTTCTTCGCCATCAAGCAATGACGAGATTTTTTCTTTATCAGCCATCTTTTTCACCGTTTGGCCCAACACTATCGCTGTGTAAGAGGTCGAATACGCTTTTCAACCGCCTCTCGCGCACGAAATATCCGGGAGCGAACTGTACCGACCGGACACCCCATGACCTCTGCGATTTCCTCATAGCTTAAGCCTTCCAGCTCGCGCAAGGTGATCGCGGTTTTGAGATCATCCGGTAATCCTTCGATGGTACTGAAAACTACCCGCCTTAATTCATCAGACAACATTTGGTTCTCAGGGTTCGAAATTTCTTTCAGTGCATTGCCACTTTCATAGTATTCCGCGTCCTCCGCATCCACATCTGACGCGGGGGGGCGACGCCCCTGAGCCACCAAGTAATTTTTTGCTGTATTGACAGCGATACGGTACAGCCATGTATAAAACGCACTTTCCCCCCGAAAGGTAGGCAAAGCCCGGTACGCCTTAATAAACGCTTCCTGAGCGACATCCGGCACATCACCGGAGTTGCTGACGTATCTGGCAACCAAGTTACAGACTTTGTTCTGATATTTCACAACCAGTAAGTTAAATGCCTGCTTGTCACCACGCTGTACCCGCTCAATTAATACCTGATCAGTTTGCTGCTCGCTCATTCGAGCGTGTACTCCTATATCAAATTCACCCGCATTCTTATCAGTTGTTCCGGCTGGAAACCAAAAAACCAACGCATTTTGCTGGTACACCTTGTGCCGAACTCGTCTTGCAATAACGAGCATGCTCAATCAAAACAATATGATAAAAATATATGAGCGTGAGCACTATTTAAGACCTAGAGAGGCTGGCAAAGTTCCCGATGAAAAAGTAATTTTCCATTAATAGTGCGCGATTTTTCCATTGTATTAAAGCAGTATGACTGCTTGATGTACGCCTTGGTCACGCCGATTTGTGCATTATATCGCTTATGACGGGGGTTTTGTGAACCATCCGTCAAAAATGAACAAAATGAATGGAATTTGGTAAGATAGCGGGATTACCACAGGGATATGAAATCATTATGAACGAAAACCGTGAACATCAATGCGATGTACTTGTAGTTGGTAGTGGTGCAGCAGGACTGTCATTGGCCCTTCGACTGGCACCTATGGGCAAAGTGATCGTCCTGAGCAAGGGACCGCGTAGCGAAGGGGCGACCTTCTATGCCCAGGGCGGGATTGCCGCCGTGTTCGACGAAGCCGACAGTGTCGACTCCCATGTCGAGGACACCCAGATTGCCGGCGCCCACCTATGCGATGAAGACGTGGTGCGCTTTATTGCCGAGAATGCCAAGCACTGTGTCCAGTGGCTGATTGACGGTGGAGTCCCGTTCGACCGCGAAGACAGCGACAGCGACGACGCCCCGCGCTATCACCTGACCCGCGAGGGCGGCCACAGCCACCGCCGTATCCTCCACGCGGCCGATGCCACGGGTATGGCCGTGCAGAACTCGCTGCAGGACAATGTTCACAACCACCCGAACATCGAGGTCCTTGAACGTCATAATGCGCTGGATCTGATCACCACCCACAAGCTGGGTCAGACTGAACAACCTAACCGGGTGCTGGGCGCCTATGTCTGGAACCGTAATCTAGAGGCCGTAGAAACCGTCAGGGCCAAATTCGTGGTGCTGGCGACAGGTGGTGCCTCGAAGGTGTACCAGTATACCTCCAATCCGGATGTCTCTTCCGGCGACGGTATCGCTATGGCTTGGCGGGCCGGCTGTCGCGTGGCCAACCTCGAATTCAACCAGTTCCACCCGACCTGTCTGTTCCACCCCGATGCCCGTAACTTCCTGCTGACCGAAGCCCTGCGTGGCGAAGGGGCCTACCTGCGCCGTCCGGACGGTTCACGGTTTATGAAGGATTTCGACCAGCGTGGCGAGTTGGCACCACGCGATGTTGTCGCCCGCGCTATCGACTTCGAAATGAAGCGCCTCGGTGCCGACTGCATGTACCTCGATATCAGCCACAAGCCAGCCGACTTTGTCATCAAGCACTTCCCGACAATATACGAGAAACTGCTCACCTTCGGCATCGACATTACCAAGGAGCCGATCCCGATAGTGCCAGCCGCCCACTACACCTGTGGCGGGGTGGTGGTCGACAAGCAGGGCCAGACCGATCTCGATGGCCTCTATGCCATCGGCGAGGTCAGCTACACCGGCCTGCACGGTGCCAACCGCATGGCCTCAAACTCCTTGCTGGAATGCGTGGTCTACGCCTGGTCCGCCGCCGAGAGCATTGCCACGCAACTGGAGAGTGTTGAACTGCCGCCCTCACTGCCTTGCTGGGATGAGAGCCAGGTCAGCTGCTCGGATGAAGAAGTGGTGATCCAACACAACTGGCACGAGCTGCGGCTGTTCATGTGGGACTACATGGGGATAGTCCGTACCACCAAGCGCCTTGAGCGGGCGATGCGCCGGATCCAATTGCTGAAAGACGAAACCGATGAGTATTACAGCAACTTCAGGGTCTCGAACAACCTGCTGGAGTTGCGTAACCTGCTCCAGGTTGCCGAACTGATGGTGCGCTGCGCCCTTGAGCGCAAAGAGAGCCTCGGCCTGCACTATACCCTCGACTACCCGGAGACAGCGGGAGAGGCCAAGCCGACCGTACTGGTCCCGGAGCAACAATAACCAAGCTAGCCATATAAAAAACGAGCGCTCCACGGCGCTCGTTTTCATTATGGGACTCTCACCCCATGGGCTAACAGCCTCTACACCCGAAAGCCGGAAATGGCTTGCTCCAGTCCGCCGGCTTGCTGGGCTACGGCCTGAGCAGCCTGGACATTGTCGTTTGCCACCGCAGAGTTGACCGACGTCAGATCGCTGATCGCCGAGACATTCTGCCCAACCTCCTCCGATACTAGGCTCTGCTGCTCAACAGCAGCGGCGATCTGATGGCTGGTATCCATGATCTGCTGCATATCCGTCATGATGAGGTTGATTTTCTGCTCCGCGCTTTCAGCTTGCACGACGCTCTGCCCGCCCAGCTCGCGGCAATGACCGATATGCTCAACCACCTGCCCCGTCTGAGCCTGCAGAGAGCTAATAATCGTGGTGATCTCCTCTGTCGACTGGCGGGTACGCAGCGCCAGGGTGCGCACCTCATCGGCAACCACGGCAAAGCCGCGCCCCTGCTCTCCGGCACGGGCGGCCTCGATAGCGGCATTGAGTGCCAGCAGGTTGGTCTGCTCGGCAATATCTTTGATCACATCCAGTACCGAGCCAATGTTGTCCGACAGGCTGGACAGGTTAGACACCTGCTCGCTGGTACCGGCCAAATCCTCGGACAATTCACCGATCTTGCGTTTGGTGTCAGCCACTTCCTGCAAGCCGTCAGTCGCCCCCCGGAAACTGCGCTCGGCATTGCCTGCCGCCGTTTCGGTATTACTGGCGATTTCACGGATCGTCATCCCCATCTCGGTCACTGCCGCCGCCACCGATTCGGTTTCCCCCTGCTGCTGGCGCAAGGCTTGTTCAGCTTCGTTACTGCGCTGCTGGAGCTGGAGCGACGCACAGCCCAATTCAGACACGGCCAACTTCACATCACCGACTAACTGGCGCAAACTGCCCAGCAGGTAATTAAAATTCGCTGCCATCTCGGCCAATTCATCACCGCCCTCCTGATCCGCGGTACGGGTCAGATCATGACTGGTCGCAATTTCTGCCATCAGCTGGCTCATACCGACCAAGCGGCGGTTGATTGACTGACTTATCCACCATGACAGACAAAGCAGTACGGCAACCACCAGCACAACGGCAACCAGCAACATGGATGACAGCTGCTGCTGGGCATCAGCAACGGTCTTGCCTAGCTGTTGCTTGACGTGATCAAACATTTCTTCGACTTGGTGGGCTTGTTCCCGGATATCGCCACGTAGCCCTTGGTTATGGCTTAGACCAATCTGACTCAATTGTTGGCGGACCTGCTCGGTGGCGTGCTGGAAGCGCTGATAGTCAGCCCCCAACCACACTGAAAACTGTTCGTCATAAGCCTGCTTTTTAGCAACAAAATCAGAGGCACTGTCCTGGGTACCCTCAAGCACCATCACCTTGCTTGCCATCACTAGGGAAAACAGCGAGCTGACATCTTCCAATTGTTCGTCAGCCACCTCCACGACGTTATCGGCCGCAGCAAAGTATTCACGCAGCATACCTTCATCAGGCGTGAGGCCAAGCTGCTGATAACCAGCCATCAGAGCCAGCATCCCCTGGCGGTAATTGGCCATGACATGCCCGAGCTGAGCTAACTCAGGAAGAGACAGCGATAAACTTTGCGCCTGCTCTGATAGCTGAGACTCTAACGCTTTGAAGCGATTGAAATTGCCTTCAAAGGTAGCCTGGTACTTCATATCCATCCGCATCAGGAAGTCTTTTTCATTGCGACGCAAATTCAGCAGCGCAACCTCCATCTCACTGACTGTCGTCATCGACTGGTTGATGCTAACCACCCGCTCACCAGCCTTTAAGCCGATGGCGAGCACTGCGCCTAATGCCACGACTGAGATTAACGTCAGCCCCAACAATTTAAATTTGATTTTCATTACCCTTCCTGTTGTCGCTCTACACTGCCTGACTGCAGCAACCTATATTAATCGGCACAGCAGAAAATCACTTGAAACAAAAAATGAATGTTTCATTTTCAAGCGACCTGCCTCGCAAAAAAAATCATATAGAGTTCATAAAGATGGCCAGTTTTAACTCACCAAAAAAATTTATGCCATGGCGGTGTCTAACCGAATATCGCGCGATGGTGATGGGAATACAGCGCCAGGCTGCGGTAGGCCGAGCTTGAGCAGGCATCGGGGCTGATCGGTAACCAAACCCGCTCTGTCTCCCCTTCGAGTCGCCAAAGGAGGATGAGGCCGGAACGCACACGTGAAGATTGCAGTCGCCATGATTGGCCTTGCCAGCGAATATATCCCTCGCTGGAGATCTGAAGCCTGCCAGTCAGAGCGCCAATATTGAGCAAGCGCCTCTCACCTTCACAGATCAGCCACCAAGCAACAGCGAAAAAAGCCGGCAGGGGAAGTGTCTGGCGAAATACGCAGAGAAGCAACAGAACAAGCGCACTGGCATACAACAATACCAGCGCGCCCATTAAACGGCAGGAAGGAGTGAGGGTGAGATCAGCGAAGCTTGCTGTTGTTGTGGGCAACAATCTTATCGACCATTGCGGCATGGGCCGGGTTTTCACTGCGGCCGTGCTGCATCATCCAGGTAAACAGATCAGGATCATCACACTTAAGGAGAGAGACAAAATCCAGCTGCTCTTGCTCGGACAGCGTATCGAAGCACTCCTCGAAAAACGGCATGATAATCACATCCAACTCCAGCATACCGCGGCGGCACGCCCACTTAACCCGTGCTTTATCGTCTGCACTCAACATTTTACAACCTCATTACTGATCCCGGGGCGGCCTTTGGAGGGTGCGAGTCGATCGCAATAGCCCCGGACGTTAACAATGAGCACCATACTAGCAGCCCGTCAAGCCAGCGACCATGAGGTAGCACAAACATTACCCCAAGTTGAGAGCTAGGATCGATTTTGTATTGCGCGCTCTCGCCCGTCATACCGCCAGCAATAACTGACCTGTTTCCTTGGGTATTATGCTGACAAATTCCAGCGAGCGCTTTAACATAGGCTCTATAACATCTCTCAACTGGAAGTCCTATGAGCAACTGGTCTAAAAACCTCAATTTTGATCGAATCCCCCTCTCTTCGGGCGATTCCCTGCCTTCCCTCGCTCTCATTGATCTCTCTAACTGGGCATTGGTCACCCTGATTGGTGATGACAAAAAGTCTTACCTGCACGGCCAGGTAACCTGTGATGTGGTGGGACTTGCCGCCGACCAGAGCACTTTGGCCGGGCACTGCGATGCCAAAGGCAAGCTAAGGACAGTGTTCCGTTTGTTCCACCACAATGACGGCTATGGTTTCTTGCAGCGCCGCAGCGTCATGGCCACTCAGCTCCCGGAGCTGAAAAAATACGCCATTTTCTCCAAGGTCGATATCGAGGCGAGCAATGATGTTCTGCTCGGCATTGCCGGCAGCGAAGCCGATACGCAGGTTGCCCAGCTGTTCGGTGGCGAAGGCGATGTCCGTGCCGTCAATGGCGGGACTGCCGTTAAAATCGACAGCCAGCGTTGGTTGCTGTCGTTACATGCCGATGCCGCTGGCGATATTGCCAACCAGCTGGCAACCTCTGCCGTACTGAGCGATGACAGCCTGTGGGATCTGTACGATATCCGCGCCGCGATCCCTCGGGTTGATGCCGCCACCGAGCTCGAGTTCATCCCCCAGGCAGTAAACCTGCAGGCCCTTGGCGGGATCAGCTTTACCAAAGGCTGCTACACCGGCCAGGAGACCGTAGCCCGGGCCAAATACCGCGGGATCAACAAGCGGGCAATGTACATTGTCAGCGGCCCAGCCGAACACTGCCCACAAGCCGGTGACAGCCTGGAGCGCAGCGTCGGCGAGAACTGGCGCAAGGGCGGCACGATTGTGGCCGGCTACCAATTTACCGATGGCCAAGCCACGGCATTGGTCGTACTACCCAACGATCTGGATGAGGGCACGGCTTTCCGCCTGGCTGGGGCCGAGGACGTATGGCACCAGCAAGCCCTGCCTTATTCGCTGGATGACAACGGCTAAGCAATGAATACCCCGGTTACTCATTACCTAGACAAAGAAGGCGTGGAATACCGCCTTCTCCACCACAGCCAGCCGGCCAAGACGATTGAGGAAGCCGCCCGCGAGCGCGGGGTCGATCCCCGGCAGATGGTCAAATCCATTTTGCTGCGGGATATGGCAGGATTCCACGTCCTGGCGTGTGTGCCCGGCCCGGCCCAGGTTGACCCGAAAAAAGTCCGTGCAATGTTCGGCTGCCGACGAATGACCTGCGCCGATGCCAGCGATGTCGAGAAAGTCACCGGGCTGGTCATCGGCACGGTGGCCCCCATCGGGCTCAAGCGCCCGCTGCCGGTCATTTTCGATCATCAGATCACTGCCCACACTTTGGTCAATATCAGCAGCGGTGACCGGATGGCCGGCGTCGAGCTGGCCACCGATGATCTGCTGGTGCTCTGTGATCCGCTGTTTGCCGATATTTGCCGCTAAACTGGAGTTGCATGAACAATATCAACTGGCGAGGGATTGACCTCAACCTGCTGGTCGCCTTCTCGGCCCTGATGGAGACCCGCAGTGTCACCAAAGCCGCCGCAAAATTGTCGATTGGCCAGTCGGCCATGAGCCACAACTTATCCCGGTTGCGGGCCCTGCTCGACGATCCCTTGTTCGAGCGCCGCGGCCACCAGATGATCGCCACCGAGAAAGCGGTGGAGCTCATCCCGGTTGTGGAACATATCCTCCAGCTGATCACCAGCGAGATCCTCCAGCCAGACGAGTTCTCCGCCAAAGAATATCAGGGCACTTTCCGGATCGGCCTGACCGACTATGCCGAGCTGCTGTTTGCCCCGGCGCTGTTTGATGCTATCCGCGAAGCAGCGCCGCACAGCCAGCTCAGCTTCTGCAACGTTGACCGCAACAACTACCAGCAGGCCACCGAGAGCCAGAAAATCGATCTGATTATCGGCTCGATGACCAACCTGCCCCATGAGTTCGACAGCCAATATCTCTATACCGAAGATCATGTTTGCCTGTTCGACGCCAAGGCCACCGGCCTGGCCTCGCCGATCGATCTGGCCCGCTATATCCAGACGCCGCAGGCGCTGGTGTCGCCAGATGGCAAATTACTGACCAACGTCGACAACCAGCTGCAGCAACAGGGCTTCCAGCGCCAAATTGCCGTAGGCTCCAGCAGTTTCCTGACTATTCGCCATCTGCTGAGCGGACGGAACTTGCTGTGCGTGGTCTCGACCCTGATGGCCCGGCTCGATGTGTTCCACGATAACCTGAGCCAATGCCGGCCACCGGTCGACATTCCCGACTTTGATATCAACATGCTTTGGCTGCGTCGCAATACCAACCACCCGCGCCTGCAATGGTTGCGCCAGTGCGTCGCCGATGCGGTTACCCTACGCGTTGAAGAGCTACGCCAAACGAGTTAACGTCCACAAAAAAGCGCAGCTCTTTAGCTGCGCTTTTTGATTGCGTCACCCGCTACTGTTTCCCTTCAGGCTCGCTGATCTGGTAGAGCTTGTGCTCGTCGCAAGGCTCCTTGCAGCCACACTCCTTATCGACCCCGACATTGGCGAGCCCGCCGCAGCTCCCCTGGATGGCTTTTTTGCGGAACACCCAGCCGATAGCCATCGCGCCGATCACCAACAGAAAAACCAGTACCGTGAACAAATAAGTCATAGCTTAAAGCCTCCTAGCTTGGTCAGTCCATTGACGTTGATAGTACCACTTGCCGTCATACCAATTTTAGCGGGTTTCGCCGCTTTCTTGCTGCCGCACCCACACCCGCAATCGCCTTTCTCGCGCTTGCACGGGCGGCCCTGCTCGGCTGCCAGCAATGGCTCTCTAGCAACCTTACCGCCCAGGACATCTTGCACCGACGCTCTGTTAGGTACTCGGAACACCGCAAAGCCGGCGCGCAGCAAGCGGGCCAACGAGCGCTGGCCGACATTGCCAAGCAAGAGAGTCTTCACATTGTGCGCAGCCAATTGGGCCTGAAGCTGCTTTTTATGTTTACAGCCCACCTCTATACGTCCGTGGTTAACCAACTCGGCAATCAACTGCCCCTGCTCATCGTAAACAACAAAACCGGCGGCTTTGCCGAAGTGCCCGGCCACCTCATGGTTGGGGGTGATGGCAATAGCTACTGACATGATGGCTCCTTTTCATTATTTGGCTTGGCGACACTGTCCAGCTCCAGTGCCATACCTTTAACCAATGCGCTCGCCACTTTGTGCCTGGCCGCTGAAACGATATTACCCAGTGTCTGGCGCGAGACCCCAAGCTCTTGCGCTGCGTCTTGCTGACTAAGCCCATTGAGGTCGACCAAACGCAATGCTTCTAGCTCATCGGCTGCCAACGGCATGGAGTCGAGTTCGGACATCGGCACCCCGTTAGGCTTGAAACAACTGTAAGCTGGTCGGCATCGGATCCGACGCTGGATTTTCGGTCTGGGCATAGCTCGCTAATTAGTTGATGGCTAAAAACTGTTATTATTGGCATATGCCAATAATAATCTTTGATCCAAAGCAGTTTTCTTGCTGATCAGTCCAGTTATCACAATCAGCATTTTCCTCTATGTAGCACGACGAGATACACAATATTGTCATTTCCAGGGTCCATTTTCCGGCTGCCAAATTCGCTGCTTTTTTATCCACCTAGGCATTCAATAATTATAAGTCTCTAAAAGTATTTGATTAATTGAAAACCATGCAAGAAAACGTGAATAATATTCGCTCTCAATACGTTAACCCATAACATACACCAGCAGAATAAAAATCTGCTCACACCGCTATAGAAAAAAGAAAAAGTAAACCCAAGGTTATTTAACATCCCTATTATGCTGAAGGCATCACAAAAGCATCATGCGCATTGTTTTATAATTCTGGCCGTCAAAAACAAAAGGAAAGGTTGGCTAACTATGCGGATGTTCAAACGCTACGTGCCGAAGATGATCGCAAAGCACGTAAGTCGTTTATTCAGTGGAAGGATCTACATTGACGGTCGGGGCGGCTATGAATTTAACAATGGTCTGCTACTGGTGCCAGTGAAGGCACAACAGCGCCATTACCAAACGGTAAACGAAATCAACCAAGAAATTCGTCGCCTCAAGGACTGCTGATATCGCAGAAAAAAGAAAAGCCCATGATGGGCTTTTCTTTTATCCGGCCAGCCATCAATGGCTAGTCACTGTCTTCATCAACCAAGTCCGAATAGCTGTCGGCATCGAGCAAGTCGGCAAACTCCCCGTCATCTTCAACTTTGAGCTGAAACAGCCAACCGTCACCATAGGGATCACTGTTGACCAGCTCGGGCGAGCCTTCCAAATCTTCATTGATAGCAATCACAAACCCAGATAACGGCGCGTAGATATCCGAGGCAGCCTTGACCGACTCCGCCACCGCACAGTCCTCACCCGCTTCCGTCGCTGCGTCAATTTCCGGCAGATCGACAAACACCATGTCACCCAGTAGCGACTGGGCATGATCGGTAATACCCACCGTAAATATCCCGTCGCCTTCATGGCGGACCCATTCATGGGTATTGGTAAACTTCAACTCAGAGGGAATATAGCTCATAGTGAAACTTCCTTATGAAAGCCTGCCTATCGCCACTCTCATGCGGGCCAGCAGTATCAGTTATCGCAGGGACGAGCATAAGCCAGTATTTATCAGGGCTAACAAGCTGAAAACTAACGCCTGGGCCGGTTACTGCTAGCTCTGTATTTTTCCTGATATTTAATGTAGGAGAAAATCACCAAATTAGATAACAATTTTTTGTCATTTCCATCAATCATCCCGGCTCTCCCTGTTTCGTCCCTTACCGGTCAAGATGTTATGGGTTTCATCCATACTGACAGCAGGCACAAAAAAACCGCCAGCTCGGCGGTTTTGAACGCGTGGTATATCGTCAGGCCTGCGGGCATCTGCTTCAGTGCCGGGCCAGCTCTGGCAACTCGCCGCTTAGCCCGAGCGCCCGGCGCATAAATTCGTCTTTCAGGCCCGGAGCCTTGTCGGCAAACAGCATGCCCAGATCACGCACCAGCTTCTTGGCCGGATGACTGCCGTCGAACAGATCCCGGAAGCCTTGCATCGCCGCGATCATTTTTGCCGCTTCCGCTTTGCGCCAGCGCTCGTATTGGCGCAGGTGGCTCTGACGGCCGATATCTTTCTCTGCCAGCCACAGCTGCTTGAGCTCCTGGGCCAAGCTGGCAGCGTCCAACAGGCCTAGGTTGACCCCCTGCCCCGCCAACGGATGGATGGTATGGGCGGCATCACCGACCAATGCCACACGCTCACGGACAAAGTCACGGGCATAACGCATCTTGAGCGGGAAAGCCTGGCGTTCGCCCTCGACCTTGCACAGCCCCAAGCGGTTGTCGAACGCCGCGGTCAAGCGCTTGTTGAATTCCTGCTCCGGCATTTCGCACAAGCGGCTCGCCTCTTCGGGCGGCAGCGACCAGACAATCGAGCACAGATCCGACTCGGCCAGCGGCAGGAAGGCCAGCGGCCCTTCCGGACGGAAGATCTGCCGTGCCGTGTCCTGGTGCGGCTCGCTGCAGCGGATGTTGGCCACAACAGCACTGTGACCGTAATCCCAATGGGTCAAAGGGATAGCCAGCTGCTGACGCACCCAGGAGTTGGCGCCATCGGCCCCCACCACCAGCTTGGCCGTGAGGTTGCGGCCAGATGCCAGGCTAAGCCACGCTTCACTCTCACCAAAGGCGATGCTCTGGCAGCGCTCCGGCGCCAGCAGGGTCACGTTCGGCAACTGCTTGACACGATCCAACAATGACAGCTGGATCACCCGGTTTTCGACGATATGCCCCAAGTCCGGCTGTGCCAGCCGGGCGGCATCGAATGCGATACTGGCAAAGCTGTCCTGCTCCCATACCTGCATCTTGCTGTAGGGCGCCATCCGCCTTGCCGCGATTCCTTCCCAGGCATCAACCCGACGCAGGATGCGCTCACTGGCTCGGCTCAGCGCCGACACCCGAACATCCGGTAGAGGCTCGAGCGCCGTCTCAGGTAGCTTACCTTCAATCACGGCGACCCGCAGTTCCGTATCGGCCAGGGCTGCCGCTAGGGTCAGTCCCACCATACCGCCGCCAATAATGGCGACATCAACACTTTGCATCATGGTTATCTATCTACCTGTCCCATTGCCCGCCGAACCAGCGGGGCTTTCAATACATCTACACATTCCATCGCCATCAGGCCAAGGTTGCGGCCAGCCACGAAAGGCATGCTGTCATTGGCAAACACCCCAACCAAGCCTGCCGTCATGCCCACTGTTGCCTCACGGTCCGGCTCCCGACGCTGGCGGTAGCGGCTCAGTACCCGGATATGGCCGGCATCACCGGTTTGATCCCATTCACGGCAAACTTCCTCGGCCAGGCTCATCACGTCACGCAGGCCAAGGTTGAATCCCTGCCCGGCAATAGGATGCAGCGCCTGCGCCGCATTGCCTACTACGGCAACCCGGTGCGAGGTCAGGCGCTGGGATTGGCGCAGCGATAGCGGATAGGCATGACGCACGCCAGTCTGGCTCAAGCGACCAAGACGCCAGCCGAATGCCTGCTGCAGTTTGGCAAGAAACGTCTCGTCATTCCACCCCATCACTTCGGCCTGATCACCCGGACGGATACACCATACCAAGGAACTGCGCCCTTCCGACATCGGCAGCAGCGCCACCGGCCCCTGCGGGGTAAAGCGTTCAAATGCCCGCCCCTGATGAGCTTCCTCGGTGGTCACATTGGCGATCACCGCCACCTGCGCGAAATCATGCTCGCTGCGGCCCAGCCCAAGCATGTCACAGACTGACGACTGGGCACCATCAGCAGCCACCACCAAGCGACTGTGCAGCTGCTCGCCATTGTCCAATACCAGGTCGATCCCTTGCTGGTGGCGCTCGATCTCGGCGATCCGAGCCGGACAGAACAGATCGACCTGATCCAGCTTGGCGAGTTTGTGATGAAAGATCCGGCCGGCATCGGCCAGCTCTACCACGTAGCCCAAGGCCTCCACCGCCTGCTCGCGGGCGTCAAGGTGGACAATACCGGCATGGCCGCGATCGGAAACATGGATCTGGGAGATCGCCGTTGCCACGCCAGCTAGCGCCGTCCAGCAGCCAATGGTATCAAGTAGCTGCGCCGAACCAAGAGACAGAGCGATACTGCGCGCATCATAGCCAGGATGCCGATCCAGCTTCGGCTCCACCGCTTCCACGACGGCAATCCGCAGCCTGCCGCCACCGAGTTTATCCAATGCAATTGCCAAGGTTGCGCCGGCCATTGCCCCGCCGGCTATCACGACATCGTACTGCTTCACATCCGTCCCTTAACTGTCAATCCTGTGATTAATGGAGGGTGGGTTTGTCTGCGGCTTCGTCTTCAACATCACCGCGCTGGCTCAGGCCAACCAAACACGTCAGCACACACTCCGGTACATAAGCCACCACGTTGTCGAACAGCATGGCCTGCTCTTGCATGTCTTCGTCTTCATCGACACCAAGCTGGGCAATCTCTTCCAACGCAGCGACCGCTTCGGTCACATCGTCAGACAATTGCTTCTTGTCCATCCCCATCAGGCCAAGACCTGAAATAAAATTGGTCACCCATTCGCTCAGGGCCTCGGCACGCAGCATCAGCTCACTGCCCTCAGCAGGCAGCAGCAGCTCGACCGTAAACTCCATCTCAGCCAGCTCGGCCGCCGTCGAGCTGAACAGAGTTTGGGTCAAACCGCCGAGCTCACTTGCCGCTGCAGCAAATACCGAGCGAACCGCCGTCTTGGCACCATCGGTCAATGCTTCGCCCTGGTTGGCATAGTCGCAGACCGGTGCCAGCCACTGCTCAGCGTCAACAGCCATCCCGCCGCAAATCATCCCGCAGAGCAGGCCATGCAGCTCTGACGGGGTAACGGCCAGGCCTTGCTCTTTCAGCATCGGCTCTAGGGTTTCATAGCTAGGTAGTTTTACGTCGCTCATGGGCGGTTCACCTTATTGTCATGGGTGTAAATCGTCTTGTGGTATGCTACCACTTATCCAAAAGTGCAGTCACTCGGCATTTCCGGTCTTAGGGCGATGTTTACCTCAATCTGGTTAATATCTGATTAATTAGACACAATTCGTTCTAAAGCATGACGGGGTCACTTGCATGTTGATAGGGCTTTTTCTATATTGGCCTTCTAGCGCATATCGCAGCGGAATGCCAAATTGGACGATCTGGCACGGAGCAGATTAAACATTTATGAGTAACCAGGCAGTAGAAATTCAGGTATATGGCCGCACCTTCAAGGTGAATTGCCCAGCAGGCCAGGAAGACGCCCTGCGTGCAGCAGCCGCCGATTTTGACCAACGCTTGAAAGATCTTTCCGAGCGCACCAAAATCACCAACGCCGAACAGCTGCTGATGTTTACCGGTTTGAATATTTGTAACGAGTTGCATAGCGAGCGCCAAGAACAACAACGTAATGCTGAAAGATTATCCAACAGAATCAACGAGATGGAAGATTTGTTGGAGAAAGCATTGCAATATCAGCCAAAGCGTTGATAATGAATTGACCCTGGGGTGTGCGTCAGCGGATTAACGTCCCCGAGCCGATAAGCAAAAACCCAGGATCAGCTTTAATTAGCTATTGAGCATGCTCGGCACGTACCGAGAAGCCTACGGTTAATGTTGCTGATCCACCTTGAACATCTGGTTCAAGGGCCACAATTCGCAACGGCACCTTGGGGCATACCTTTCAGATGAAGCCACAGCGGCATAGCATGCCGGCTATCATCCACTCTCTTTCTTTTCCACAGAACCTTTTGTCACTGGACGACCTATGAGATCTGCGGTACATGCATCAGCCACCCGGCAACACATCCGTCAGCAAACCCGAGAACGTCGACGCCAGCTAACGCCCGTCCAGCAATTAGCCGCGGCACAAGAACTCGTCGAACACTGCAAGCAGGCCACCAGTCTCCTTGGAGCCCAGCATATTGCACTATACCTGGCCAATGACGGCGAGCTCGATACCACTCCTGTGATTGAATGGTTGTGGCAACAAGGTAAAGATGTCTACTTGCCGGTCCTCCACCCTTTCAGCAAAGGACACCTGCTGTTTCTCCACTATACACCAACGACACGGATGACCCGCAACCGGTACGGCATCCAGGAGCCCGTACTGGATATCCGGCTGGTGAAACCAATCCCGCAACTGGATGTCATCTGCACCCCCTTGGTGGCGTTTGACAATACCGGCCAGCGCCTTGGCATGGGCGGCGGATATTACGACCGAACCCTGAGCCTGTGGCACAGTGAGCAACGCGGCCCGCGCCCGGTCGGCCTGGCCCATGACTGCCAGCAAGTCGACAGCCTGCCCTTCGAGGCCTGGGATGTGCCGCTGCCCGAGATCATCACCCCTTCTTACCACTTTCACTGGTAAGTACTCGCCAACCTTGTAACCAAGCGAACATCGCGGTTGATTGGCCACAGCCTGACGCAAACGTTTGTTTTTAAGTGCCGTTTCGAACACCTTAACCCTATGTTATTAATAGAATTGTCTTTTTCCTTTCACTAAGGTTGCCGTTATCGGGCCAGATAGGGACTGACGACAGACCGCTATTTGGCTATAATCGGCGCTCCGCGCAACGTTTGTCATCACTAGGAGATAAGCATGACACAAGATGAAATGAAGAAAGCTGCTGGCTGGGCTGCTCTGGAATACGTAAAGAAAGGCAGCATTGTCGGTGTCGGTACTGGCTCGACGGTTAATCACTTCATCGATGCTTTGGCTACCCGCAAAGAAGAAATCAAAGGTGCAGTATCAAGCTCTGTCGCCTCAACAGAGCGCCTTGAGCAGATCGGTATCCCTGTATTTGATGCCAACGAAGTCTCTAGCCTGGACGTTTACGTTGATGGCGCCGACGAAATCAACGGCGACTTCGACATGATCAAAGGCGGCGGCGCAGCCCTGACCCGTGAAAAAATCGTTGCCGCGATTGCCAAGCAGTTTATCTGTATCGTCGATGATACCAAACAGGTCGATGTGCTGGGTAAATTCCCACTACCGGTTGAAGTGATCCCTATGGCACGCTCTTTCATCGGCCGTGAGCTGGTTAAGCTCGGTGGCGATCCTGAGTACCGCGAGGGCTGCATCACGGACAACGGCAATATGATCCTGGATGTCCACAACATGGCAATCACTGATCCGAAAGCGATGGAAGATAAGATCAACGCCCTACCAGGCGTAGTAACCGTTGGCCTGTTCGCCCACCGCGGTGCAGACGTACTGCTGGTCGGTAGCCCTGAAGGCGTGAAAAAATTCGAAAAGTAATCGCCTTGCCCCTTTTTCAACTTGGTTGACCAGAAAAAGGCGCTTTATGCGTTACTCACTTTCAAAACGGCATAATATATGCCGTTTTTTATTATCAATCCTGTAATATTCTTACCCATTATGGTCATTTTTTGGTAACTTAACTGGCAGAGCATGTAAGCAAACGAATGTGGTGCTCATGGACAGCCCGTACACAGGAAATCTATTCCTTCCTTTTCCTGCCTCTGCCTGGCTCCCATGAGCCCCTCAGCCCTAGCGTTAAGGATGAGTATCAATGGCTAAAGTTTCACTGGAAAAAGACAAAATTAAGATCCTGCTGTTAGAAGGCGTTCACCCTTCGGCAATCGAAGTACTGCAGCAGGCGGGCTACAGCAATATCGAATACCACAAAGGCTCACTCTCCGGTGACGAGCTGATTTCCGCCATTGAAGATGCCCACTTCGTGGGTATCCGCTCCCGTACCCAGCTGACCGAAGACGTGTTCAGCGCCGCGCAAAAGTTAATTGCGGTCGGTTGCTTCTGTATCGGTACCAACCAAGTTGACCTTGCTGCCGCGGCCAAACGCGGGATCCCGGTATTCAATGCACCATTCTCCAATACCCGAAGCGTGGCCGAGCTGGTACTGGGGGAAATCCTGTTGCTGCTGCGCGGGATCCCGGAAAAAAATGCCAAAGCCCACCGTGGCGAATGGCTGAAGTCTGCCGATCACTCTTTCGAAGCCCGCGGCAAGCGCCTTGGGATCATCGGCTACGGCCATATCGGTACCCAGCTTGGCATCCTGGCAGAAAACCTCGGTATGAAGGTGTACTTTTACGACATCGAGAACAAGCTGTCGCTGGGCAATGCCACCCAGGTACCATCGCTGACCGAGCTGCTCAACAAGTGTGATGTGATCAGCCTGCACGTACCGGAAACCCCTGAAACCCAGGACATGATGGGGGCCGAGGAGTTTGCCCGCATGAAACCGGGCGCTATCTTCATCAACGCCGCCCGCGGTACCGTGGTCGATATCGATTCACTGTGCAGTGCCCTGGAAAGCAACCATATTGCCGGCGCGGCGATCGACGTGTTCCCGGTAGAGCCCAAGACCAACAACGACCCGTTCGAAAGCCCATTAACAAAATACGATAATGTGCTGCTCACCCCGCACATCGGTGGCTCGACCCAGGAGGCCCAGGCCAATATCGGTGTGGAAGTCGCAGGCAAGATGGCCAAATACTCTGACAACGGCTCGACCCTGTCTGCCGTTGGCTTCCCTGAGGTATCGCTGCCTGAGCACAAGGACTGTTCGCGCCTGCTGCACATCCACGAAAACCGCCCGGGGATCCTCAACCAGATCACCACAATCTTTGCCTCGGAAGGGATCAACATCGCCGCCCAGTACCTGCAAACCGGTCCTGAAATCGGCTACGTGGTTATCGATGTCGAGACCGAGCGCTCGGAGCAGGCCCTGGCCAAACTCAAGGCCATCGACGGCACCATCCGGGCCCGTATCCTGCACTAAGCCAGAACGGCGACCTAAAACGACAAAGGAGAGCAGATGCTCTCCTTTTGTTTTAGATGTGGTTCTGCGGTTCTGCGGTTCTGCGGTTCTGCGGTTCTGCGGTTCTGCGGTTCTGCGGTTCTGCGGTTCTGCGGTTCTGCGGTTCTGCGGTTCTGCGGTTCTGCGGTTCTGCGGTTCTGCGGTTCTGCGGTTCTGCGGTTCTGCGGTTCTGCGGTTCTGCGGTTCTGCGGTTCTGCGGTTCTGCGGTTCTGCGGTTCTGCGGTTCTGCAAGAAGAATCCCCAAACTACACCCACAGTCAATCTACACACTATAGATAAATTAACACTGCTAATTTCCCCTTTAGGACCAAGTACCTAGATGATCCATAGCTCCGTATTTCACCCTATAGGGCCACAGTACCTTAGTGCCATAGCCCCGCTCTATCCTACTCTTCCAGCTTAAACACCACCTCGACCCGGTCGCGGATAGTGATCTGGGTGTCCTGGTAGCTCACCGCACTCTCCGGTGCCGCGTCCATCGCCATGCGCATCATCATCGGGCGCGGCTGGCTGGCCTGGTAGGAAATCTGCCATACCCCGTCGAGTGATTCACCGAACCCTTTGGCCAGCGACTCCGCTTTGGCTATGGCATCTTTGATCGCCGCCTGACGTGCTTGCTCTAGGTACTCGTCTTCGTTGCTGACCTTGAGCTCGATGTTGTTGATACGGTTGATACCATCACCCAACGCGCTATCAAGGTAGGTATTGAGGTTGTCCAGTTCGTTGACCGTTACCGTCACGTGGCGGCTGGCACGGTAGCCCTTGAGCTCAGGCTCTTTGTCTTTCGGGTAATGGTACTGAGGCTGGAGGCTGATATTCGCGCTCTGGATCTGGTTACGCTCGATTCCCTCTTCAAGCAAACGCGCCACGAAGGCTTCAACCGCTTGATCCACCGCTTGCTTGGCTTCTTTGGCTGTCGGACGGATTTCTTCTACTGCCACGGCAAATACTGCCATATCCGGCTGGGCCGTCACTTCACCGTTACCGGTTGTCTGCAAATGCGGAACACTGACCGAGGCCGCAGCGATACCACTGGTGCCCATTAAACCCAACCCTAACATCACTGCGATAAGTTGTTTTTTCATCTGTCTTATTCCTATTATCCGAGTCTGTTTTTTCATACTTTGTCCATATGACAACAGGCTAAGACAAAAAATTCCCTTAAATAAGAATTTTTTGTACATTGTTTTATTGAGGTGGTACCTTCCCTGCATATTGGGCCAGTTGCTCAGACAGATCTGACAGTACCCCACTCTCCAGTGCCCAGTGATGCCAATACATTCGGCGGGCCGGAAAAATATCGCGGGTTAAGTTCACCAGCAAACCCGAGTCCAACTCCTGCTGGATCTGGATCCGTGGGATCAAACAATAAGCAATCCCTTCTACGGCCATCCTGACGAATGCCTCTGATGAGCGGACGGTGTGTTTCATCACGCAGCCGAATGGCAAGTTGAAATGCTGATGGATAAAGCGCTCATGCATATCATCATGATGATCAAATGTCACCCCGGGTGCAGCCAGTAAGGTGTCGCGGTTTACTCCCCCGGCAAAATACTTGTCGGCAAACGATGGGCTGGCGACGCAAAGAAAGTCCACCCTGCCCAGGTAATCGGCGACACACCCCGGCATCGGGGTCGATTCCATACTGATCGCCCCGACCACTTCACCACTGCGCAGTCTATCCAGGGTACGGGCCTCGTCTTCGATCATCAAATTGAGTTCAATACGCCGTGCGCGCAGCAGTGGGCTTAGTGCTGGCAACAGCCAGGTGGCCAGTTCGAAGGTAACGACCGGGTCGCTTTTGCCATCGGTACTATCTTGGCCTCGTTTGTCTGGTTCTATACCCTGTCGCTAGGGGCTGCTAAATTAGGCCCGACCTTATCAAAACCCAAGGTAAAGCGCGGAATCGATCTGGCCGTTGCCGCTATGATGTTCTTCATCGCCACTCATCTGGCACAGGGATTATGGAGCCAATATGCAGCCTGAGAAAATAGAGCACATCTACCAGTCTAATCTGGAACTGTTCAGCCAAGCCAATGTCAATTACCAACAATGGCAGCATGAGCCAATCCTCGATTTCGAGGCGGACGAGCGGATCGGCAAGGAGCTCGGCTGGACAGCTGCGCCGACCAAAAGCCTGTTCATGAAGGTCAAAGGAGGCGGCCACTGCCTGCTGCTGACCCACCGTGACAGCCGACTCAACAGCAAGCTGGTCAAGCAGGTACTGGGCAAGCGGGTATCGGTCTGTAGCCATGACGAAATGATGGCTGCCATTGGCTGTGCGCCGGGTGCAGTGTGCCCATTCAGCCTACCAGCCGATATCACCCTGCTGGTCGACCCTATCGTATACACCTACCAGGAGCTGATGTTCACTCCAGGCAAACCGGACATGACCTTTGCTTTTGCCAGTGCCGATCTCAAGCGGTTACTGGCAACCCTACCCAACCGGGTGTTGTCTCTGCCAGCAAAAGTCGAAGTCTCATCCAATTAATGAATCGAGTAGGAGGAGGCCTCACGGCCTCCGTCCTCTCACACCACCGTACAAGCGTGGGTCGCATACGGCGGTTCCGAATATATTTTCAGTGACTCATACCCATCTCTCAATGAGTACATGCCCATCTCCTTGAACCATTTAACTGGCATGGCCTGATTGAGCTGCGGCGATAAAGCCAGATGCCACCATCCTTTCTCTGACATCGCTAGCTTCCAAGCATTGCGCTCGTTTACGCCTTCTTGGCGTAACCATGTCGCTATGCTGTGTCTGCGTTTTCGCTGCTTGAGTCGGTAGCACCGTAAGCGCCGTCTTATCCATTCATCCAAGCGCTGCATCGCGCTTTTCCGCATGGCGAGCTTGGAGTAGTGTTGCCAACCTCTTAGATATTGAGTTAGTTCGACTATTACTGTCTTCAACTCTCGTCCTCGATTCCGCTTCGTTATTTGACGCACTCGCTTCTTCATGTGAGTTTGTGCTGTCTTCGAGATATGGATACTCCCATCTCGTTGGAAGCGATGGCCTAAGTAAGTCCGCTCTGTCACTCTTGTTGCCGCACTCTTCTCCCGGTTGACCGTGAGTTTCAGTTTCTGCTCCAAGAACTCCGTTATCGAGGCTTTTACTCGATTTGCGGCTTCCTCACTGTGCACGTAGATTTGGCAGTCGTCTGCATATCGGCAGAACTTATGCCCTCTTCGTTCAAGCTCTTTATCCAACTCATCTAATACGATATTTGATAGCAGCGGAGATAATGGGCCACCCTGTGGTGTCCCTCGTTGCCTCTGCTCGACTAACCCGTTTCGCATTATGCCTGCCTGTAGGTATGACCTGATCAGCTTCAGTACCCGTTTATCTGTGATATCTTTCGATAGCCTGTGCATCAGCCTATCGTGGTTCACGGTATCGAAGTATTTCGCTAGGTCAACATCGACTACATAACCCCGCCCTCCCTGATGTAGTGGCTTGCTGCCGCCAGAGCATGGTGGGCACTACGGTTGGGCCTGAACCCGTAACTGCTGTTGGAGAACTTAGGTTCGTAGATATCTGTCAGGACTGATGTGATGGCCTGTTGGACAATCCTATCAAGTACCGTTGGGATACCTAGCTGCCTCACTCCCCCACTAGGTTTAGGGATTTCTACACCCAAGACGGGTTGGGGTTGATAGCTACCGTCCAGAAGGCTCTGGCGGAGCGCTTGCCCATTGGAAGACTGCCGAAGCACCGAGATAGTGGCTGCTATGTCGAGTTTATCAACCCCAGCACATCCCTTGTTCTTCTTTACTCTTCTCAGGGCTTGGTTCAGATTCGTTGATGAACAGATCTGCTCCATCAACTGAGTTGAGGTCACCAAGACTCGTCCTCCTGTCTACGCCAAACATGCTTGTCATTCTTCGTAGCCATGAGCGTCACTTGCGGTGTTGCCCATTGGTACGTAGAGATATTGTTCATCTTGCTATGACTCCACATGATTGAGTGTCTAGTGACTGCTTCTTGATATATTCAGTTCCGGCCTTCCCTTGGGTTGTACTTCCCCAAGGTACTATGCCTTCTGCTGACTTCTTATTAACCGTCACGCAGCATCACTGCTGCACTAGTCTCGTCCGAGACAGCTAATAAGATCTCCCGAGGTAAGACGTTGTTCTTTCACTTGGTTGTGCCTGATTTACCCGTACACACTTCCCGTCGAGGCATTGGGCTATTCTATATATGGCTAGGTTACCCAAGTTGTACTGGCCTACTATCAGATTTCTGTTCGTCACAACCAAGTTTTGCCGTTTGCTTCCTTCAGATCCCACCTCACGGTGGACACCCTTGCATAGGCTAACGGTTCTCGCTCGACTGAGCCCGTAGAGGACTTTCACCTCCTAGAACAACGCCATGCTCGGCGCACCATAAAAAAAAAAAAATGGAGCCTTGCGGCTCCATTTATTGTTTGTGTTATTTGTCGAGCATCTTATTGAGATGGACATCCATTTGCGGGAATGGGATCTCAATACCTTCTTTGTCCAGCTCTTCCTTGATCGCCTGCAGCAGATCAAAGTACACCGCCCAGTATTCAGACGTATTGACCCAAGGGCGGACGACAAAGTTTACCGAAGAATCCGCCAGTGCCACCACACCAATAGTCGGCTCAGGATCTTTCAGAACTCGCTCTTCGGCAGCCACAACGCGCTGCAGCACCGCTTTGGTCTTCTGCAGATCAGATTTGTACGAGACACCAATCACGTAATCAATACGGCGGGTTTTGTGGCGTGAATAGTTGGTGATCGGGCCACCGATCACAGATGCATTCGGTACCACCACCATCTTGTTGTCAGGGGTGTTCAAAATAGTGGAAAACACCTGAATTGACTCAACCGAGCCAGATACACCGCCGATCTCGACAAAGTCACCGGACTTGAATGGACGGAAGGCAACAATCAGCACACCGGCAGCAAAGTTTGACAGCGAGCCTTGCAGAGCTAGGCCAACGGCCAAACCGGCGGCACCGATCACAGCAACCACTGAGGCTGTCTGAACGCCGACACGGCCAAGGGCGGCAATCAACACAATAACAAATAGCAGATAGCGAACGAGGGAGTGCAAGAACTCAACGACCGCTTCATCCATGTCTTTCCTGCGCAGCATCTTCGCTACGCCGTTCGCGATGCTCTTGGTAATGATATTACCGATAAACAGGATAACCAGTGCAGACAGGATATTTACCCCGTACTGGATCAACAACTCCTGGTTATCTGCGACCCAGGTCCCTGCGTTGAGTACACCTGTGGTTAGTTCATTATCCTTGATGGTATCCACCACCGTATCCGCAACACCAGTGACGGTATCCGCTACGGTATCTGTAACACTACTCTCACTCATACCTTTCTCATCCTGCAAATGTTATTTCCTTTCCCGCCCAAAAAGCCACGGGAGCACAAATAGTCATAGGCTTAATTTACTTATGCAATCACTACTATAACAGCGATTTATTCTTTTGAGGGATCTTTAGAAGCCCTTTTTCGCGCAGGATGATACTCCTCGGCCTAAAAAACGCCAACAAAAAATTACTGCGTATCACAAATAGCTATAGGCATAAAAAAACCCGCCGAAGCGGGTTTTTTCACAAAGCTTAAAGCTAAACGTAACTTATAGTACGTCGATAGCGTTAAGATCTTTGAATGCCTGCTCAAGACGAGCAACCATTGAAGTCTGACCAGCACGTAGCCATACGCGTGGATCGTAGTACTTCTTGTTTGGCGCGTCTTCGCCAGTTGGGTTACCGATCTGGCCCTGTAGGTAGTCACGGTTAGCCGCTTCGTACTGACGGATACCGTCCCAAGTCGCCCACTGAGTATCAGTATCGATGTTCATTTTGATAACACCGTAACCGATTGACTCTTCGATTTCTTCCTGAGAAGAACCAGAACCACCGTGGAATACGAAGTTCAGCGCGTTTGGTGCGATACCGAATTTCTCTGCACAGTATGCCTGAGAGTCACGTAGGATAGTTGGAGTTAGAACAACGTTACCTGGCTTGTATACACCGTGTACGTTACCGAAAGAGGCAGCGATAGTGAAACGAGGGCTGATAGCGTTTAGTTTCTCGTAAGCGTAAGCAACGTCTTCTGGAGAAGTGTACAGCTCAGACTGATCCATATCAGTGTTGTCAACGCCGTCTTCTTCACCACCAGTACAACCTAGTTCGATCTCAAGAGTCATACCCATCTTAGCCATGCGCTCTAGGTACTTACCAGAGATTTCGATGTTCTCTTCTAGAGACTCTTCAGACAGGTCGATCATGTGAGAAGAGAATAGAGGCTTACCAGTTTGCGCGAAGAACTCTTCACCTGCGTCTAGTAGACCGTCGATCCATGGAAGAAGTTTCTTAGCAGCGTGGTCAGTGTGAAGGATAACTGGTACACCGTAAGCTTCAGCTACAGCGTGTACGTATTTCGCACCAGCAACAGCACCCATGATCTGAGCTTCTTGACCTTCTAGTTTCAGGCCTTTACCAGCGAAGAATGCAGCACCGCCGTTAGAGAACTGAACAACAACTGGTGCTTTAACTTTAGCAGCAGCTTCTAGTACAGAGTTTACAGAGTCAGTGTTAACAACGTTAACCGCTGGAAGAGCGAATTTGTTTTCTTTCGCTACTTCAAATACTTTCTGTACGTCGTCGCCAGAAATAACACCAGGTTTTACGAAATCGAAGATCTTAGACATAACAATAGTCCTATTTGCCTTGTTGTCTTATATAAATATAAATCTGTGCAATCGTTTGCGAAGCGCCCATATTCTACAAAAACATGACCTTATTCACAAACAATTAAGTGCGGAAGCGCTGTTCAGAGCTCCCGCCCTCGAATTACTTAAGCTTTAGCACGCTCTTCTAGCATTGCAACCGCTGGAAGTACTTTACCTTCAACGAACTCAAGGAACGCACCGCCACCTGTAGAGATGTAAGAAACGTCAGCCTTGATACCGAACTTGTCGATAGCCGCTAGGGTGTCACCGCCGCCCGCTACAGAGAAACCTTCTGAGTCAGCGATCGCGCGAGAGATGCCTTCAGTACCTGCCTCGAAGTTCTTGAACTCGAATACACCTACTGGGCCGTTCCATAGGATAGTCTTAGCGTTCTTAAGGATTTCAGCTAGAGCAGCCGTTGATTCTGGACCTAGGTCGAAGATCATGTCGTCGTCCTGAACTTCAGAAACGTGCTTGATTTCAGCTTCTGCATTCTCGTCGAATGCTTTTGCACACGCTACGTCAGTGGCAACTGGGATTGCACACTCGTCCATTAGCTTCTTAGCTGTATCAACTAGGTCTGCTTCGTATAGAGACTTACCAACATTGTGGCCAGCAGCCGCGATGAAGGTGTTAGCGATACCGCCACCCACTACTAGCTGGTCAGCAACTTTAGATAGCGACTCAAGAACAGTTAGCTTAGTTGAAACTTTAGAACCACCAACAATCGCAACCATTGGACGAGCTGGCTTGTCCATTGCTTTGCCTAGTGCGTCTAGCTCGTTAGCTAGAAGAGGACCCGCACAAGCTACAGGCGCGTGCATACCTACACCGTGAGTAGATGCCTGTGCACGGTGAGCCGTACCGAATGCGTCCATTACGAATACGTCACATAGTGCCGCGTATTTCTTAGAAAGCTCTTCTTCGTTCTTCTTCTCGCCTTTGTTGAAGCGAACGTTTTCAAGAACCACTAGCTCGCCAGCGTTCAGCTCAAGACCGTCTAGGTAGTCTTTTGCTAGCTTAACTTCGCAATCTAGTGCATCGTTTAGGTAGTTAACAACAGGCTGTAGAGAGAACTCTTCCGCGTACTCGCCTTCAGTTGGACGACCTAGGTGAGAAGTAACCATCACTTTTGCGCCAGCTTCTAGGCAGTGCTTGATAGTTGGCAGAGATGCAAGGATACGCGCATCAGAAGTTACTTTACCGTCTTTTACTGGTACGTTTAGGTCCGCACGGATGAATACGCGTTTACCTGCTAGTTCCAGATCAGTCATCTTGATTACAGACATGGTTTGTCCTCTCAACATTGATTAATTTAAAGTCAAAGTTTTTTGTCGGCCCAGCGTCACTGCCAGGCCCAATAATTCTTACAGCTATTGCTCGGCAGCCTAGTCGGCAGCCTGCATTGCCAAAGCGGTATCCAGCATCCGGTTGGCAAATCCCCATTCATTATCACACCAGACCAACAGCTTGATAAGGTGCTGGTTACTCACTCGGGTCTGGGTGCCGTCGACAATCGCGCTATGGGGATCGTGATTGAAGTCTATTGAGACAAGTGGCGCTTCTGTGTAATCCACTATGCCATCTAATGTACAACGAGACGCCTCGGCCAGTGATTGATTTACGTCATTAACTTTCACATTTGTTTTTACAGTGACACTTAAATCCATCGCGGTGACGTTAATTGTCGGCACGCGCACAGAGATGGCTTCGAATTTGTCAGAAAATTTCGGAAAGATACGACCAATACCCAGATGAAGTTTAGTATCAACGGGAATAATCGACTGGCTGGCAGCTCGGGTTCGGCGCAAATCGCTGTGGTAAGCATCGATGACCTGCTGGTCATTCATCGCCGAGTGAATCGTGGTAATGGTGCCGGATTCGATACCGAAGGCGTCATCCAGCAGCTTGATAACAGGGACAATACAGTTGGTGGTGCAAGAGCCGTTAGAGACGATGTGATGCTCAGGCTTGAGCGAGTCATGGTTCACACCATAGATAATGGTATTGTCGATATCATTTGCAGCAGGGTGGGAAAACAACACTTTCTTGGCGCCCGCGTTGATATGGGCTTCGCCGTCGGCACGGCTGCCAAAGATGCCGGTACAGTCCAGGACAATGTCGATGTCGAGGTCCTTCCAGGGCAGCAAGTGGATCTCGCTTTGGTGGAGAATACGGATACTGTCCTTCTCGCCATTCTCGTGAGCAATAAACAAGTGCTCCTGGTCATGGCTGACAGGCTTGAAGAAACGTCCATGGCTGGTGTCATACTGCAGCAGATGAGCCATAGCTTCCGGCTCAGCCAGTTCGTTGACCGCCACGACGTCGATGTGCTGATCTTTACCGCTCTCGTAGAGTGCGCGAAGCACACTGCGACCAATACGGCCAAATCCATTAATTGCGACTTTTAGTGTCATATCCGTGCTACAAAATTAATAAGCCGCGTTAGTGTATAACAAGCCTTGCTGATAATCACCATAAATGTGAGCCGAATCACCCAAGACAGTAAAAAGCCAATATTTCATAATCTTAGATTAAAAACCCTGCATTTATGCTGGTCTTTACCAGCAATTTATGGCGTGACAGGGATCGCATTTCATATAAAAAAAGACCCCATTACGGGGTCTTTTTTTCATCCTTCGAAATAAATCGCCTTGCGCAACGCGCCAAGCGGTTTAGTTCAGGCTAGGCTTATGCCAGCAATTCTTTCGCTGTGTTTACCACGTTTTCGGTGGTGAAACCAAACATCTTGAATAGCTCACCTGCAGGTGCTGATTCGCCGAAGGTGTTCATGCCGATGATACGGCCGTTGAAGCCCACGTACTTGTACCAGAAGTCGGCAATACCGGCTTCGATAGCAACACGAGCAGTCACGTCTGATGGCAGCACTGCTTCACGGTATGCCGCGTCTTGCTTGTCGAATGCATCGGTTGATGGCATTGAAACAACGCGTACTTGCTTACCTTCTGCAGTTAGCTGTGCAGCCGCTTCTACCGCTAGCTCTACTTCAGAGCCGGTGGCGATAAGGATAAGCTCTGGCTTGCCTGCGCAGTCTTTCAGGATGTAAGCACCCTTAGCGATGTCAGCAACCTGCGCTTCGCTGCGCTCCTGCTGTGCTAGGTTCTGGCGCGAGAAGATCAGAGACGTTGGACCGTCTTTGCGCTCGATAGCCAGTTTCCATGCTACGGCAGACTCAACCTGGTCACATGGACGCCATGTGCTCATGTTAGGTGTTAGGCGCAGAGATGCCATCTGCTCAACCGGCTGGTGAGTCGGGCCATCTTCACCCAGACCGATAGAGTCGTGAGTGTAAACCTGGATGTTCTGCACTTTCATCAGTGCTGCCATACGCATTGCGTTACGCGCGTATTCCATGAACATTAGGAACGTTGCACCGTATGGTACGAAACCACCGTGTAGCGCGATGCCGTTCATGATTGCAGTCATGCCGAACTCACGTACACCGTAGTGGATGTAGTTACCAGAGAAGTCGCTCGCTTCTAGCGACTTAGAACCAGACCACATAGTCAGGTTGGAAGGAGCCAGGTCAGCAGAGCCGCCCATGAACTCAGGTAGCATCTGACCAAACGCTTCGAGCGCGTTCTGTGAAGCTTTACGAGATGCGATGTTCGCTGGGTTAGCTTGCAGATCAGCGATGATAGCGTTCGCTTTTTCTTCCCACTGTGCAGGAAGTTCACCGTTTACGCGGCGCTTGTATTCTGCAGCTAGTTCAGGGTAAGCCGCTGCGTAGGCTTCGAACTTCTCGTTCCAAGCCGCTTCTTTGGCAGCACCCGCATCTTTCGCATCCCACTGGGCAGCGATGTCTGCTGGGATTTCAAATGGACCGTGGTTCCAACCTAGGAACTCGCGTGCCGCGGCGATTTCATCGTGGCCTAGTGGCGCACCGTGACAGTCATGCGAGCCGGCTTTGTTTGGTGAACCGAAACCGATGATCGTCTTGGTACAGATCAGCGTCGGACGCGGATCGGCTTTAGCCGCTTCGATAGCCGCGTTGATAGCGTCTGCATCGTGGCCGTCTACTGCTGGAATAACGTGCCAGCCGTAGGCTTCGAAACGCTTAGGTGTATCGTCAGAGAACCAGCCTTCAACTTCACCGTCGATTGAGATGCCGTTGTCATCCCAGAACGCGATTAGCTTGCCAAGGCCTAGAGTGCCCGCAAGCGAGCACGCTTCATGAGAGATACCTTCCATCAGGCAGCCGTCACCCATGAACACGTAAGTATAGTGGTCGACGATGTCGTGGCCGTCACGGTTGAACTGAGCAGCAAGGGCTTTTTCTGCCATCGCCATGCCCACACCGTTAGTGATGCCCTGGCCTAGAGGACCAGTCGTTGTTTCAACACCCGGTGCGTAACCGTATTCTGGGTGACCCGGTGTTTTCGAGTGTAGCTGGCGGAAGTTTTTCAGATCGTCGATAGACAGATCGTAACCGGTCAGGTGAAGCAGAGAGTAAATCAGCATTGAACCATGGCCGTTCGACAGGATGAAACGGTCGCGATCAGCCCACTCAGGATTCTGTGGGTTGTGGTTCATGTGGCCACGCCACAGTACTTCAGCGATATCAGCCATACCCATAGGTGCACCCGGGTGGCCAGAGTTAGCTTGTTGAACACCGTCCATGCTTAGGGCACGGATTGCATTAGCAAGATCTTTACGAGAAGACATGTCTGCTCCAGAAATTCGTAGACGTTGAATATTGGGCTACCTTTACCGTCGTTGGTTCAGGCTAGCCGCAGTTCGGCGGGCGGGTATTGTCGCAAAGACTGGGCCATAACTGCAAACGATTTCCTTCGAAAAATAAGTTCTATATCAAGATCATGAACCGAAAACGGTGCCAACTCGCTGTAATAAAAGCGTTACGGGGTAAACGTTTGCCTTACTTTTTTGCGAGTGACCCTACTTTTTACAATGTTGATTTTCACCCAGCAAAAGGTATTATAGCCGTCTAGACGGAGGTAGCTCTATACATACAAACGTATAACCGTATGCAAGTATGTGACCATCAAACATGGTTTAAGAGCCCGACAACATCAACTAACACATATATTTATGGGAGCGCTCATGTCGAAGCACCTGTTTACTTCTGAGTCAGTATCAGAAGGTCATCCAGATAAAATTGCTGATCAGATTTCAGATGCAGTATTGGATGCGATCTTAGAGCAAGATCCGAAAGCACGTGTTGCGTGTGAGACTTACGTAAAAACCGGTATGGTAATGGTTGGTGGTGAAATCACGACCTCTGCTTGGGTTGATATCGAAGAGCTAACTCGCGAAACCGTCCGTGAAATCGGTTATGTACACTCTGACATGGGCTTCGACGCTAACTCTTGTGCGGTACTAAGCGCAATCGGTAAGCAGTCTCCAGACATCAACCAGGGTGTTGACCGTGAAGACCCACGCGAGCTGGGTGCTGGTGACCAGGGTATCATGTTCGGTTACGCGACCAACGAAACTGACGTACTGATGCCAGCGCCTGTGACATACGCTCACCGCCTGGTAGAGCGCCAAGCAAAAGTCCGTAAGAACGGTGCCCTGCCTTGGCTTCGTCCAGATGCGAAAAGCCAGGTGACGTTTGCCTACGACCAAGGCAAAATCGTTGGTATCGATGCGGTAGTACTTTCTACCCAGCACTGCGACAGCATTGAGCTACCAGTACTGCAAGAAGCAGTAATGGAAGAAATCATCAAGCCAGTACTGCCTGCTGAGTGGCTGAACAAAGACACCAAGTACTTCATCAACCCAACCGGCCGTTTCGTTATCGGTGGCCCAATGGGTGACTGTGGTCTGACTGGTCGTAAGATCATCGTTGATACCTACGGCGGCGCAGCTCGTCACGGTGGCGGTGCATTCTCTGGTAAAGATCCATCGAAAGTTGACCGCTCTGCAGCCTACGCAGCACGCTACGTAGCGAAGAACATCATCGCGGCTGGCATGGCTGACCGTTGTGAAATCCAGCTTTCTTACGCAATCGGTGTTGCTGATCCAACATCTATCATGATCGAAACATTCGGTACTGAAAAAGTTTCTCACGACATCATCGTAGAAGCAGTACGCCAGCACTTCGACCTACGCCCATACGGCCTGATCGAAATGCTTGATCTGCTTAAGCCAATGTACAAGAAGACTGCGGCATACGGTCACTTCGGTCGTGAAGAGTTCCCTTGGGAAAAAACTGACAAAGCTGACATCCTACGCGACTTCGCTAACATCAAGTAAGCGCCTAAGTTTGTCAGATACAGTCTGGTTGCAAAAAGGAAGCTTCGGCTTCCTTTTTTGTTTTTAAAAGTTGGGTCCTGGGTCCAAAAGCGTTTCTACTAGCTAATCGATGTCAAGCTCTTCCAAGGACCTCGTTTTCGCTTTTCCTAGAACCCCGTGCCTAGGGCCGCTCTTCCCTCCCGCCGCTCTTCCACCTATACTCCCCAGCTCCACCATCCTGCCTTGGAAAGAACATGACCACTTTGCAATACCAAGTGATTGATCGCGTTAAGCAATGTATTGCCCAGGCCAACCGGCGCCTCAATAAACGGCTCTCGATGCCCGAAGTCCGCTTTACCCAGCGCGGCAAGATTGCCGGCAGTGCCCGATTACAAGGCTGGGAGGTACGCTTCAATCCGGTACTGCTAAAAGAGAACCCAGAGGCCTTCCTCAATGAAGTGGTACCGCACGAAGTGGCCCACCTGGTGGTGTTCAAACTGTTTGGCAAGGTTCGCCCGCATGGCAGGGAATGGCAGGTTATCATGCAGGAAGTGTTCGGCGTTACGCCGCGCACCACCCACAGCTTTGATGTCAGCTCGGTACAGGGCCAGACTTTTCTCTACCGCTGCCAGTGCAGCGAACATCACATGACGGTTCGCCGTCACAATAAAGTCCAACGCGGCCAAGCCCATTACCGCTGTCGCCAATGCGGGGATACCCTGACCTTCCAGCAGCAAGGGCGATTATCGACTCGCGGCTAAATTTCCCTCTTGCCCTTGTTTTTCGTCTATCCAGCGTCCATCTAATTACCAACCGCCTGCAATCAGCTGGAGAGTTGATATAATGCAGCCAGATGACAACCAACGGGTTACGAGATAGCCATGAGAATCCCACGAATTTACCACCCGGAGTTATTGCCAAGCTCTGGAACCATTATGCTCAGCGAAGAGGCCGCCAACCATGTCGGCCGTGTTATGCGCATGCAGGCTGGCCAGGAAGTCCTGCTTTTTGACGGCAGCAATGCTGAGTTCCCGGCAGTGATCACCAATGCCAGCAAGAAAAATGTGGAAGTGGAGATCCAGGCACGTAATGAAAACAGTGTCGAATCCCCATTGGATATCCACCTAGGCCAGGTGGTTTCTCGTGGTGAGAAGATGGAATTTACCATCCAGAAATCGGTTGAGCTTGGCGTTAACACCATTACGCCACTGATTTCCGAACGCTGTGGAGTAAAGCTCAATGCTGAGCGTTTCGAGAAGAAACTGCAGCAGTGGCAGAAGATCGCCATCAGCGCCTGCGAGCAATGCGGCCGTAACACGGTGCCAGAAATTCGCCCGATCATGAAACTGGAAGATTGGTGCGCCGAGCAATACGATGGCCTCAAGCTCAACCTGCACCCGCGTGCCAACTACTCGATCAACACCCTGCCGGCACCTGTCAGCAAGGTCCGGCTGCTGATTGGTCCGGAGGGGGGCCTATCTGCTGAAGAGATCAGCATGACCGAACAGTACAAATTCGACGAAATCCTGCTTGGCCCGCGTGTTCTCCGTACCGAGACTGCCGCGATGACAGCAATCACAGCCCTGCAAGTCCGCTTCGGCGATCTAGGCTAACGCTCACCCAAGGGAATAAATTAGGAGAAAGCAATGATCAAACTGGGTATCGTGATGGACCCTATCGAGTCTATCAACATCAAAAAAGACTCCAGCTTTGCCATGATGCTGGAAGCCCAGCGCCGTGGTTGGGAAATCCACTACATGGAAATGAACGACCTGTCACTGGAACAAGGCAAAGCCATGGCCCGTACCCGTGTCGTTAGCCTGAAAGAAGATCCTACCGGCTGGTTCGAGTTCCATAACGAGCAGGAGATCGCGCTGTCCGATCTAGACGCCGTGTTGATGCGTAAAGATCCGCCTTTCGACACCGAATATATTTATGCCACTTACATCCTCGAGCGTGCCGAAGATGAAGGCGCGCTGATCGTCAACAAGCCAGAAAGCTTGCGAGACTGCAACGAGAAACTGTTCACGGCTTGGTTCCCTGATCTGACCCCAACTACCGTGGTTACCCGCAGTGCCGACAAGATCAGAGCGTTCCACCAAAAGCACGGCGATGTGATCCTCAAGCCGCTTGACGGCATGGGCGGCTCGTCGATCTTCCGTGTCATGAAGGGCGATCCGAACGTCTCGGTGATCATCGAAACCCTGACCAACCACGGCCAGAACTTCTGCATGGCACAGACTTTCGTGCCAGATATCAGCAACGGTGACAAGCGCATCCTGGTGGTGGACGGCGAGCCGATGCCTTACTGCCTGGCACGAATTCCGGCCAAAGGGGAAACCCGTGGCAACCTGGCCGCTGGCGGCCGCGGCGAAGCCCGCCCTATCAGCGAAACCGACCGCAAGATCGCAGAAACAGTCGCTCCGGTACTGAAGGAGAAAGGCCTGATCTTCGTGGGACTTGATGTGATCGGCGACAAGCTGACTGAAATCAATGTCACCAGCCCAACCTGTATCCGCGAAATCGAAGCTGCGTTTGATATTTCTATCACCGGCAAGCTGATGGATGCCATCGAGCGCCGTATCAACGCATAATGCGCTAATTCAATGCAGCCTGATCTATTCCCCGTAGTGGATTTGGTTAGGCTGCATGAATAGTTAAAATCCTCTCCCTTTAATACCAATTCTGTTAATTAGTCGGCATACTGTAAGTAAGTCGATCGGTTGTAGGTATCTTCCCATGAACTTGACTAACCACTTTCTGGTAGCCATGCCCAGCATGCAAGATCCGAATTTCAAAGGGAGTGTCGTCTACATTTGCGAACACAACGACGAAGGGGCTATGGGCATTGTCATTAACTTGCCGATTGAAATTTCGGTAGGCAATATGCTCGATCAAATTGAGATTGAACGCGATTTGCCCGTCAGAGATCCCGCTAGCCTTGAACAACCGGTGTTCAACGGCGGGCCGGTGTCTGCCGATCGCGGTTTTGTCTTGCATAACCGAGTTGGCCGCTTGAGCTCGAGTATCGACGTCACCGACGAAGTCTCGATCACCACCTCCAAGGATATCCTTTCGCTGCTCGGTACCAGTGAATCACCAGATAACTTTCTCGTCGCCCTCGGCTACGCCGGCTGGGATGCCGGACAACTCGAGCAAGAGCTGATTGAAAATGTCTGGCTGACGACAGAAGCCAATGCCGACGTGGTGTTCAACACCCCGGTCAACGAACGCTGGAACAAGGCCATTGCCCAACTGGGCATCAGTGCCGCCCACCTCTCTACAGAACAAGGACACGCATGAGTCAATCTCGCAGCGTACTCGCTTTTGATTACGGTACGAAAAGTATCGGTGTCGCCATCGGCCAAGAGCTGACCGGCACCGCCAACCCGCTAGCCGCCCTGAGGGCGCGAGATGGGATCCCTAACTGGGATGACATAGAGAAAATCCTCGAAGAATGGCAGCCTGACTTGGTGGTTGTCGGCCTGCCGCTTGATATGCAGGGTGGCGAGCTTGAGGCCATCACCCCTAGAGCCAAGAAGTTTGCCAACCGCCTCCACGGCCGCTTCGGCTGCCAGGTGGAGCTGCATGACGAGCGTCTCAGCACCGCCGAAGCCCGCACCGAACTGTTCGAGCGTGGCGGCTACCGCAACCTCAGCAAAGGCAATATCGACTCGCAGTCCGCCGTGGTTATCCTCGAGAGCTGGTTCGAGCAGCAGTACGGGTAAAAAAACCAGAGCCTGGGTTCTAGCTCCTAGAACCTAGAACCTAGGCTTTTCCACCACGCTCTTCCCCTTCTCACCTGTACAGCTTTTTCCTATATTTACAGCCCAAAGCGATCACCGACCAAGATCATGAATCATTGCCGCTATCTGGCCCACAAAGCTCAAGGGGCGATCAGCTTGTACAGCTTTTGGACTATTTAAACCCAAAAGCTCATATCGCTGTACACTTATATCCCTGCTATTTTTCATTCTGTTTAATTTCAATACCTTAGAAAAAACGATCAACAAAAAAAGCATTAGGATCATAGCAACCCTAATGCTTTTGGTTTACCGCTGGCAGATCGGTTGATCTACCCCATATCTACCGTCACTCCAGACAGCGAACTGTTGCTAAGCTGGCTCTTGCTGCCGACTTTGATCATCAGGCGCAGATCATTGGCCGAGTCGGCATGGTGCAAGGCATCTTGCTCGGTGATCTTACCGGCGCTGTAGAGCTCATAGAGCGACTGGTCGAAGGTCATCATGCCCGACTCGTTCGACTTGGCCATTGCCTCTTTGATTTCATGCAGCTCACCACGGCGGATCAGATCGGCCACCCGCGGGGTGTTGATCAACAGCTCAAAGGCGCCATGCCTACCGACACCGTGGGCATCGGGGATCAACTGCTGGGCCAGAATGCACTTGAGGTTCAGCGACAGATCGAACAGGAACTGCTCGCGCCGCTCTTTCGGGACCAGATGAAGGATCCGCTCCAGCGCCTGATTGGCATTGTTGGCGTGCAGCGTGGCCATGCACAGGTGGCCGGTCTCGGCGAAGTTCATCGCATACTCCATGGTCTCGGGCGTGCGGATCTCGCCGATCAGGATCATATCCGGCGCCTGGCGCAGGGAGTTCTTCAGCGCAACTTCGTAGCTTTCGGTATCCAGCCCCACTTCGCGCTGGGTGACGATACACTTGTTGTGCTTGTGGACAAACTCAATCGGATCTTCGACAGTCAGGATATGGCCGCTACGATTGGCGTTGCGGTATCCGGTCATCGCCGCCATTGAGGTCGACTTACCCGAACCGGTCGCCCCCACCACCAGCACCAGCCCGCGTTTGGCCAGCGCCATCTTCTGCATGTCCATCGGCAGATTGAGCGAGAAGATATCCGGGATCTCGGTTTCAATGCGGCGGATCACCATTCCCGGCAGCTCCCGCTGCCAGAACGCACTGATCCGGAAGCGATACTCCCCCCTCACCAGGGCAAAATTGGCTTCCTTGCTGGCGCGGTACTCCGCTTCCAGCCCGGTGTCCATCGCTTCGCTAACCATCTGCTCGACCGCCTGCAGATCAAGCGTCTCGCCGAGCGGATGGAGGTTGCCATCAATGCGCAGCAGGCAAGGAGAGTCGACAGTAATGTAGAGATCCGACGCCTTGCGGCTGACCATTTCGTTGAGAGCGTGTTGCAAAGTCATTGCTATTATTCCCCACTAAAATTGCGACAAGCCAGAATCAACCACCCGGCGGCCTTCTTCGGCATCAACCAGCCCTTGGGCTACCAGCATCTTGACGCTCTGCTCCATGGTCTGCATCCCCATCGCCGAGCCGGTCTGGATCATCGAGAACATCTGGGCCACCTTATCTTCGCGGATCAGGTTGCGGATCGCCGGGGTTGCCATCATCACCTCGTGGGCCGCAATACGGCCGCCACTGGTGCACTTGAGCAGGTTCTGCGAGACCACGGCGCGGAGCGACTCCGACAACATCGAGCGCACCATCGCCTTGTCGTTGCCCGGAAATACATCGATAACCCTATCAACGGTCTTGGCCGCCGAGCTGGTATGCAGGGTACCCAGCACCAAATGCCCGGTTTCTGCTGCCGTCAGTGCCAAGCTGATTGTTTCGCGGTCACGCAGCTCACCAACCACAATCACATCCGGATCTTCACGTAACGAAGAGCGCAGGGCATTATGGAAGCTATGGGTATCGCGGTGGACCTCCCGCTGGTTGATCAGGCAGCGCTTGCCGGTATGGACAAACTCCACCGGATCTTCGATGGTCAGGATATGGCGGTTGAAATTCTCGTTGATGTGATCCACCAGCGCGGCAATGGTGGTGGACTTACCCGATCCCGTAGCCCCGGTCACCAGCACCAGGCCGCGTTGGCACTGGGCTATCTGATAGAACACATCAGGCACCCCCAATGACTCCAGGGTTGGAATATTGACCGGGATGGTCCTAAATACCGCCGCGCTGCCGCGCGCCTGCTTGAAGGCATTGACACGGAAGCGGCCGACATCAGGCAACTCGAACGAAAAGTCGACTTCCAGTCGCTCTTCGAACTCCCGCCGCTGGGCGTCATTCATTATATCGAATACCAGACGGTGCACTTCACCGTGTTCAAGAGCCGGCAAGCTCAGCTTGCGCACATCACCATCAACACGGATCATTGGCGGAACACCTGCAGAAAGGTGCAGATCAGAGGCGTTATGCTTTACACTAAAGTCCAGTAGTTCGGTGATATCCATAAATTTTCCCCACAGAATCAATTATGAATAGTATCAAGCAAAATATTGAACAGGTCATCAACCAGATCGGCCTGGCTGCAGAAAAATGCGGTAGAGATGCCGAAACAGTGCAACTGCTTGCGGTAAGCAAGACCAAGCCTATCGCCGCCATCGAAGAAGCGATTGCCGCAGGCCATCGCGCTTTCGGCGAAAACTATGTTCAAGAAGGCGTCGAGAAGATCCAGTACTTTGCCCAGCAAGGTGCCGCTCCAGCATTAAGCTGGCATTTCATCGGCCCTATCCAGTCCAACAAAACCCGCCCGATTGCCGAGCACTTTGACTGGGTCCACTCGGTAGATCGCGCCAAGATAGCCCGCCGCCTGAGCGAGCAGCGCCCTGCCGACATGCCCCCGCTCAATGTCCTGCTTCAGGTCAACACCAGCGGAGAAGACTCCAAATCGGGATTGGCTTTCGACGACGTTGCCGCCCTGGCCGACGAAGTGGCAATGATGCCAAACCTGGTATTGCGCGGCCTGATGTCTATTCCGCAAAAGGCCAATGACTATGACAGCCAGCTGGCAGCGTTCTCCAGCCTTTCCGAGGCGATGAACAAGCTCAAGGCCAAGCACCCACAGCTTGATACCCTATCGATGGGGATGAGCGGTGATCTCGATGCCGCCGTCGCCGCTGGCAGTACCATCGTCCGGATCGGTACCGCGATTTTTGGTGCCCGCGATTATTCAACCAAACAGTAAGCCGAATTATACCCAGCACCCCGGCGCTGCTTGGGTATATAATGGCCTCATACTTTTAACGTCTAGGAAGGACGTCTCTGTCCCTCCCGGCCTTGAAAACACAGAGGATGTAACATGGAACAACGCTCGATTGCCTTCATTGGTGCCGGTAACATGGCCCGCTCTATCATCGCCGGCCTTGTGGCCAGCGGCTATGCGCCAGACAAAATCACCGCTACAGCACCAAGCCCAGCCCGTCGAGAGCCGCTGGCCCGTGATTACGGAATTCACACCACCGACAATAACCTGAGCGCCGCCTCGGATGCCGATGTCATTGTCCTGGCGGTGAAGCCTCAACTGATGGAAGAAGTCTGCCGCCCGCTGCAGATCCTCGACTTCTCCGGCAAACTGGTGATTTCCATTGCCGCCGGGATCGGTGCCGAGCGATTGAATGAGATGCTGGCCACCAACTTGAACCTGGTGCGCGTGATGCCCAATACCCCATCGCTGATCGGCAAGGGCATGAGCGGCCTTTATGCATCCAGCGCTCTTAACCCTAACGACCGCCAATTTGCTGAAAGCTTAATGCAGGCTGTCGGCGAGGTATGCTGGGTCGAGCAAGAGTCAGGCATAAACAGTATTATTGCAGCGGCAGGCAGTGCCCCTGCCTATTTCTTCCTGTTCATGGAAGCGATGCAGGAAGAAGCTATCAAACAAGGCTTTAGCACTGAGCAAGCCCGTAAGCTGGTGCAGCAGTCGGCGCTCGGTGCGGCGGAAATGGTAGTGGCCAATCCGGATACCGACTTGGCCACCCTGCGAGCCCAGGTGACATCAAAAGGTGGCACGACCGCCGAGGCAATCCGCACTTTCAACGAGTGCCAACTTAGTGATACCGTAGCAAAAGCAATGCGTGCTGCCGTTTCCCGCGCTGAAGAAATGGAAAAATTATTTTAAGGTTAGTATATGAACTCAATTGGTTTTCTAGTCAGTACCCTATTTGATCTCTACATTATGGTCGTGCTGCTGCGCATCTGGCTCCAGTGGGCGCGTGCCGATTTCTACAATCCGTTTTCACAGTTTATCGTCAAGGCAACCCAGCCGGTGGTTGGCCCACTGCGCCGCCTTATCCCGTCCATCGGTTCACTGGATGTAGCAACGCTGCTGTTCGCCTACGTCCTGAGCATGGGTAAATTTGTTATCTTGCAGCTGGTGTTGGGTGGTGGCTTCATGTTCACTCCGGAATACTTCTGGATTGGTGCCCTGTCGCTGCTTAAAGCTGCTGGCGGCCTGCTGTTCTGGGTACTGCTGCTTCGTGCGATCCTAAGCTGGGTCAGCCAGGGCCGCAGCCCGGTCGAATACGTGATGCACCAGCTAACCGAGCCGATGACAGCCCCAATCCGCCGTATTATTCCGGCAATGGGCGGCTTGGATCTGAGTGTATTGGTACTGTTTATCGGCCTGCAGTTCGCCAACTTCCTGATCGGTGATTTCGTGGGTCCAATCTGGTACCAACTATGAGCCAACAGGCTGCCTACCTCGACGGTGACGATTTGATCCTGCGGCTCTATATCCAGTCCAAGGCCAGCCGCGACCAACTGGTTGGCCTGCATGGCGATGAAGTCAAAGTCGCGATCACCGCCCCGCCGGTAGATGGCAAAGCCAACGCCCACTTGACCAAGTACCTGTCCAAACAGTTCAAGGTCGCCAAGGGCCAGGTTGATATCGAAAAAGGAGAGCTGGGACGCCACAAACAAGTGCGTATCACCGCTCCCAAGGCAATACCCGAGCCGATCCAGGCTCTGCTGTAACCGACAGCCATAACCAGCCCGGCGCCACTATGACGCCGGGCTGTTTTTCATCAGGGTCTTTTTCATGACTCAATGGTCACAACTATAATGGAACTAAGCAATACCACTATCGGTAAAGGGATAATCCCTCACCCAGTGCGTATAGAAGGATAATAAAATGACTCGTCTATTTAGCCTGTTTGCCCTGCTTGTCGCCAGCCTGAGCACCAGCTTTGCGGTTCAGGCCGAGCAGTTCAAGAATATTGGTAATTTGGAAGTCCACTATTCCAGTTTTCCGTCGACCTTCCTGACCCCGGACGTGGCCAGTACTTACAAAATCCAGCGCAGCCGCTATTCGGCCGTTATCAATGTTACTGTCTTGGACAAAGCCCAGCCGGACAAACCGGCGGTGACCGCGGTACTCAATGGCCAGGCCAAGAACCTGCTCGGTACCATTAAAAACCTTTCCTTCCGTGAGGTCAGAGAAGGGACAGCCATTTATTACATCGCTGAAATCAAACATGCCAATGAAGAGCGCTTTAGCTTTTCCATTGATGTCTCCCACAATGGCACCCGCGGCAATATTGAGTTTGACCAGACTTTTTATGTCGACTGATCAAAGCATATCTCCGCATTTAGCGACAGCAATGACAGGGGAGCCTCGCGCTCCCCTTTTATTTTCCCGGCAGTGAGATAAGATAGCGCCCTCTTTATTGCGAGGAACTGTGATGAGCAAATTAGTACTGGCCACTGGTAACCAGGGCAAAGTAAAAGAAATGGCTAGCCTACTGGCCGATTTTGGTTTCGATGTGGTCGCCCAGAGCGATTACAACGTTTCTTCGGTAGCCGAGACCGGTACCACTTTCATCGAAAACGCCATTATCAAAGCCCGTCACGCCGCCAAGGAAACCGGCCTACCTGCAATTGCTGATGATTCGGGCCTTGAAGTGGATTACCTCAAAGGCGCACCGGGGATCTACTCCGCCCGTTTTGCCGGCGAAGATGCATCTGATGAAGAAAACCTGCAGAAGCTGCTAAAAGAGATGGAAGGTGTTGCGGAAGAGCAGCGTACTGCCCGTTTCCATTGCGTGCTGGTGATGATGCGCCACGAGAACGATCCGACCCCGATCGTTTGCCACGGCAGCTGGGAAGGCAAGATCCTGACCGAGGCCCATGGTGAAAACGGGTTTGGCTACGATCCGGTTTTCTGGGTCCCTGAAGATCAGTGCTCTTCTGCCGAGCTTGAGCCGGCCCGCAAGAAACAACTGTCACACCGCGGCAAGGCCCTTGCCAAGCTGTTTGCTGCCCTGAAGGAAGCATAAGTCATGCTAGTACCACCGCCACTGAGCCTGTATATCCACATCCCATGGTGTGTCCAGAAGTGCCCTTACTGCGACTTCAACTCCCATGCGCTGAAAGCCGATATCCCCGAGCTCGACTACATAGATGCGCTTATCGACGATCTCGATACCGACTTGGCCAAATACGATTTGGCGAGCCAGGGCCGAGCGCTGCATTCCATCTTCATCGGTGGTGGTACCCCGAGCCTGATCTCCGCCCCGGAGATCGGCCGCTTGCTCGAAGCCGTCAAACTGCGGATCCCGTTCAGCGACGATATTGAAATCACCATGGAAGCCAATCCGGGCACCGTCGAGGCCGGCCGCTTTAATGCCTACCGCGAAGTTGGCGTCAACCGCATTTCGATCGGCATCCAGAGCTTCCAGGACGACAAACTCCAGCGCCTCGGCCGCATCCATGGCAGCCGCGAGGCGATCACTGCCGCGGGGCTGGCCCAAGAAGCCGGACTCGACAGCTTCAATATCGACCTGATGCATGGCCTGCCGGATCAGAGCATCGACGATGCCCTGTCTGATCTAAAACAAGCGATAGCCCTGGAGCCACCGCACCTGTCATGGTACCAGCTCACTATCGAGCCCAATACCCTGTTCTACTCCAAGCCACCCGTACTGCCGGATGACGACGATCTGTGGGAGATCTTCGAACAGGGCCATCAAATGCTGGCTCAAGCAGGTTACGTCCAATACGAGATCTCCGGTTACAGCAAACCGGGCCGCCAGTGCCGCCATAACCTGAACTACTGGCGTTTCGGAGACTACCTCGGCATCGGTTGTGGTGCCCACGGCAAGCTGAGTTTTGCTGACGGTACCATTACCCGCACCGTCAAGGTCAAGCATCCACGCGGCTACCTCAACCCAGCCAAACCGTATCTTGATCAGGAAATTCAGGTACCGGCCAGCGAGCGCCCGTTCGAGTTCTTCATGAACCGATTCCGCCTGCTTGAGGCTTGTCCGAAACACGATTATGTCGAGCGTACCGGCCTACCGCTATCCAGCATTGAAGGGCCAATCAACTGGGCGCTTGAGCAAAATTACCTCGAAGACAAAGGCGATCAATGGCAGATCACCGAGCACGGCAAACTGTTCCTCAACGACCTGCTGGCAGCATTTGTCGACGAAGAGAATGAATAGGGCTACCTCAGATTAGTTATATCTCGGATTACTTTTGCAAATAAAGCTGTGGCAATTTAATAGGATAAGATTTCAAAGCTTACCCGCCATGCACAACCCGGGCTGGCGTTCCAGGGTTAGAGCGACAAGGATGTCTTCGCTGCGTCTTTGAAATCTTGTCCTGTTGAATTGTATATAGCGCAACTCAATCGAGCGTTACGCTCTGCCAGCGCTTGAGGGCGGGAATTAAGGATTGGATCTCGCTTTCCTTGGCTTGGCGCATCGCCACCCGATCGCACAGCTCCTGATCGATCAGCTGCGAATGCGACAGGGTATACGGTAGATCATCGACCATCAGACGATGGTAGTCTGCCAGCAGAGCCGACTGATCGTCACTGAGCCTCACCTTGTGGACTCCGAAATAGAGCTGGCCACTGGGTTTGATCTGGAAACTCTCGCCCTCCAACTCCAGGTTGAGAGCGCCATCCTGCATACTGAGGTTATTGTGCCACTCCAGCTGGCACACCGGCGCTTCATTGGCCTGCACGCCAAATGACAAGGCGAACCCGACAACGGCTATTTTGAACCCACAAAAACGCAACAACATAAGCCTTTCCCCATCATCGGGGTAGACCAAGGTTAAGTCCCTGTTACCCCGTTAAAAGATTGAACGGCCGATCCGCTCGGCCAGCAATTCAAGGGCGGCGGTGCCAGCCAGTGAGTTTCCAGAAGGATCCAGCTCTGGCGACCATACCGCAATGGTCATCTCACCCGGAACGATAGCAATGATCCCACCGCCGACCCCGGACTTGCCCGGCATACCAACCCGATAGGCAAATTCTCCAGCACCGTCATACAAGCCACAGGTCGCCAACAGTGCATTCATTTGCTTACACTGAGTTTGGGTGATAATTGTTTTTTTTGCGCCCAAAGGAAGCCCTTTATTTGCCAAGTAGCTGAAAGTCTTAGCCAAATCAACACAGCTCATCTTCAGCGCGCAATAGCTGAAGTAATTGGTCAGTACCGGCATCACTTCGTTGTCGAAGTTACCGAACGAGCGCATCAGGTAGGCAATCGAAGCATTGCGGTCACTGTGCTGCATCTCGGAAGCAGCAACGACCTTGTCATAGCAGATATGCGGGTTTTGGGCGAGCTTACGCACCAGCTCCAGCATCCGGTACTGCGGGGCCGACAGACGGCTGTGCAGCAGATCGGAGACCACCAGGGCACCGGCATTGATAAATGGATTGCGCGGAATACCGTTCTCCAGCTCGAGCTGGATCATCGAGTTGAACGCATGGCCCGATGGCTCCTTGCCTACTCGCTGCCAGATCTCTTCCGGCTGGTACAGGGTCATCGCCAGCGTCAGGCTCAGTGCCTTGGAGATCGACTGGATCGAGAAGCCTTCCTCGCTATCGCCAGCCTGGATAATTTCACCATCGTTATAACACACAGCAATCCCCAGCTTGTTGGCCGGAACCTCCGCCAATGCCGGGATATAATCAGCCACCTTTCCTTTACCGATCAGCGGTCTGACTTCATCTAAAATATCATTTAGCAACTGCTCTGTTGGTTTCATTACTTATCTCCAAGGATAAAAAAGCCAACCCGAGGTTGGCTTTTATCGAACAACTGGTGCACCTATCGGTGCTTGGCAATATCTTGCCTCAATACGCCTGAAAACTTATTCAGTGCGCTCGTATTTCATGTCCCATACACCGTGGCCCAAACGGTGACCACGAGCTTCGAACTTGGTCAGCGGACGATCCTCTGGACGCGGGATATAAGGACCTTCGGTCGCCGTGTTGCGGTAGCCCGGAGCGGCATCCATCACTTCGACCATATGCTCGGCATAGTTTTCCCAGTCGGTCGCCATGTGGAAGATACCACCGATTTTCAGCTTCTTGCGCAGCATCTCTGCAAAGGCTGGCTGAACGATACGACGCTTGTGGTGGCGAGCCTTGTGCCATGGGTCAGGGAAGAATAGCTGAACACAGTCAAGGCTGCCGTCCGGGATCATGTGCTCGAACACTTCCACACCGTCGTGACACATGACGCGCAGGTTAGTCAGGCCCGCTTCTTCTGCGCCCATCAAACAAGCGCCGACACCTGGGCTGTGTACTTCGATACCGATGAAGTTCTTCTCCGGCGCATTTTTGGCCATCTCAACCAACGAGGCACCCATACCAAAGCCGATTTCCAGCGTTACCGGGTTTTCGTTGTTGAACACTTCTTTCCAGTCCAGCATCTGCTGAGCGAAGTCGATACCCATTGCTGGCCAGTTATTTTCCATGGCCGCTTCCTGGCCCTTGGTCAAACGACCTTCACGACGAACAAAGCTTCGTACCTTGCGTACCAGTTTGCCGTCTTCGGTAAATTCGTTCAGGGTAACCTCACCTGACTTCTTTGAAACTTCGCTCATGCTTACTATCCAAACAAAAAAGAAACGGAACGGCATTATCCAAAGTTACAGCACAAGTGCAAGTCTATCGATTGCGACGCCCCTAACTTTGTGGTGCAATCAGGGCCAAAAATAAGACAGGCGAAGACGGCTGTCAGTAAAGTGAGCTTGAAACTGTGACCAATACCTTCTCTGATGCCATTTTAGCGTGGTATGACAAATTTGGCCGGAAAACCCTGCCATGGCAGCAGCAAAAGACCCCCTACAAGGTCTGGCTGTCGGAAATCATGCTGCAGCAAACCCAAGTCGCCACGGTGATCCCCTACTTCGAGCGCTTTATCGCGCGCTTCCCCACCGTGGCCGATCTCGCCGCCGCCGAGCAGGACGAGGTGCTGCACCTGTGGACCGGCCTAGGCTATTACGCCCGTGCCCGCAACCTACACAAAGCCGCCAAACATATTGTCGACCACCATGGCGGCGAGTTCCCGACCGATATCGAACAGGTCATCGCCTTGCCGGGCGTCGGTCGCTCGACAGCAGGTGCCGTCCTGTCACTGTCGCTCAAGCAACACCACCCTATCCTTGATGGCAATGTAAAACGGACCTTGGCCCGCTGCTATGCGGTCGAAGGCTGGCCGGGGAAAAAACCGGTCGAAAACAAACTGTGGGACATTGCCGAGGCCAACACCCCGGCTGCAGGCGTAGAGCGCTACAACCAGGCGATGATGGACATGGGGGCGATGATCTGTACCCGCAGCAAGCCCAAATGCGAACTGTGCCCGGTCGCCGGGCAGTGCGAAGCCAAAGCACAGGGCCGCCAAACCGACTTCCCGGGCAAAAAGCCCAAGAAAACCCTGCCGGAAAAACAGGCTTGGTTTGCGATCTTCCAGTACGGTGAATACGTCTGGCTGGAAAAACGCCCGCCGGCGGGGATCTGGGGCGGCTTGTGGTGCTTCCCGCAGCAGGATCAGGCAGATCTTACCCCGGTGATTGAACAGCGACTCGGCCAGCAGGCAATCATCCTTGAGCAGGAACCGTTGATCGGCTTCCGCCATACCTTCAGTCACTACCATCTGGATATTGTTCCGGTCAAACTGAGCCTGTCACAGCAACCAGATTGCATCGGCGAAGCCGGCAACGGCCAATGGTATAACCTCAACCAGCCGGCAGAGATCGGCCTAGCTGCACCGGTACAGCAGATCCTCGAGAGCCTGCGCTACGAGCTGAATAGATAGAAACATATCCCTAAGGAAACTGGGTGTATCACCCTGTGACTTCAAGTTAACCGCAACGGGAAGTTACTTGGGTATTTAAGCATGGTATAACTATAGCCAGCTACCGAATCAACGTTATAACGAAGGAGCTCCCCGATGAGCCGTACAGTATTTTGTGCCCGTCTTAAGAAAGACGCTGAAGGTCTTGATTTCCAACTATACCCGGGTGAACTGGGCAAACGCATTTTCGACAACATCTCGAAAGAAGCGTGGGCAGAATGGCAAGGCAAGCAGACTATGCTGATCAACGAGAAAAAACTGAACATGATGGATCCGGAACACCGCAAGCTGCTGGAGACTGAAATGGTGAAATTCTTGTTCGAAGGCCAGGACGTAATCATCGACGGTTACACACCGCCGAGCGAATAATTCTGCTAATGCTTCCCCTTTGCTTGGTCGTTTAATTCAAGGGAAGCACCTTAGTCATTCATTCAGGCATCTTTTGTAACTGGTTAGAAAACTGGGCAAACGGTGCCTTTTTCATATTTTGGGAACTATGAAATTACACGCGCTGTTTTTGTCCCTGCTCCTATTGAGCGGCTGTAGCCGGGAGTTTATCGAACAACTCTACAATGTCGACTACACCACCACCAACCGTTTTGCCAATAACCTCGCCCCGCTGCCCGGCCAGTTCACCCAGGATACTGCCGCGCTCGACAGGCTGATGAACTCGTTCAACGGCCAGGTAAAACGCTATTGGGGGGACAACGACTCACTGGTGGCCAGCAAACGCCAGTATGTAAAGTACACTGATGGCTACCGAAGCCGCGCCCATGTCGATTTCGAGCGTGGTGTCGTGATTGTCGAAACCGTGGCGAAAACTGAGCCGACCAAGCACCTCAAAGAAGCCATCACCACCACCCTGCTGACCCCGGATAACCCGGGCGGCGTGGACCTCTATTCAGACTCTGCCATTGAACTGAGCGGCAAGCCGTTCCTGTATGGTCAGGTGCTTGATAACGAAGGCAAGCCTATCGAGTGGTCATGGCGTGCCAACCGCTTTGCCGACTACTTGATCAACGGCAAGCTTAAAAAGCGCTCGGAGCGCTTCCACCAAGTTTACTATGTTGAGATCCCCATGGTGGCTGATCACGCCAACCAGCGTAGCTACAAGTACGCCGAAATTGTCCGCGATGCTTCCCGCCGCTACGGGATTGCCGAAGATTTGATCTACGCCATCATCAAAACGGAAAGCAGCTTCAACCCCTATGCCGTCAGCCATGCCAACGCCTATGGCCTGATGCAAGTTGTACCGAAGACCGCCGGCGCCGATGTGTTCAAGCTGGTCAAAAACAAGCCGGGCATACCGAGCCCCGAGTATCTGTTTGACCCAGCAAGAAATATTGATACCGGCACCGCATACTTCTACATCTTGCGCACCCGTTACCTGAAGGATGTCCGAGATCCCCTGTCACTGCACTACAGTATGATTTCCGCCTACAACGGTGGTACCGGAGGCGTACTCAATACCTTCCACAGTACCGACCGCAAGCGGGCGATGAATGATTTGAACAGTTTGCAGCCAAACCAAGTTTACTGGGCACTAACCAACAAGCACCGCAATGCCGAGGCCCGGCGATATTTAGAAAAAGTTACCGCATTCCAAAAAGAGTTCAACCAAGGGAAAAACCTCACCCAGTGACAAGGAAATAGCCACAATTAGCATTTCTGGACAAAAAGCAGGCAACCAAGTGCAGCAATGAAACTTTTCTCAAAAAAATGGTTGACGAAAAGAACGAAAAACCGTTTAATAGCGCTCCGTTGCCTCGATAGCTCAGTCGGTAGAGCAGAGGATTGAAAATCCTCGTGTCGGTGGTTCGATTCCGCCTCGAGGCACCATATTCATATTGTGGTGCTTGATAGCAACATGATTTAAAAGATAATTCCCCCTTAGTTCAGTTGGTAGAACGGCGGACTGTTAATCCGTATGTCGCAGGTTCGAGTCCCGCAGGGGGAGCCACTTTTAGTGTGCCGACTTAGCTCAGTAGGTAGAGCAACTGACTTGTAATCAGTAGGTCACCAGTTCGACTCCGGTAGTCGGCACCATTTATTCCTTACTTCGGTAAGATGAAGCAGAGTCTTAACCGCTCTTGCTTTGCCTCGATAGCTCAGTCGGTAGAGCAGAGGATTGAAAATCCTCGTGTCGGTGGTTCGATTCCGCCTCGAGGCACCATATTTAAAAGTATGATGCTTACAATTAGGTTCCAAAGGTTATCGCGCTGCGATAATGTGTCGGTCCCTAGCCGGGCGCGGTAGATTCCGTCCTCGAGGCACCATATTCAGTTATGGTGCTTGAAATTAGCAACATAGCGTAAAAAGATAATTCCCCCTTAGTTCAGTTGGTAGAACGGCGGACTGTTAATCCGTATGTCGCAGGTTCGAGTCCCGCAGGGGGAGCCACTTTTAGTGTGCCGACTTAGCTCAGTAGGTAGAGCAACTGACTTGTAATCAGTAGGTCACCAGTTCGATTCCGGTAGTCGGCACCATTTATTAACTTACTTCGGTAAGTGAAAGTAGAGATTTACCATCGCTACTTTTGCCTCGATAGCTCAGTCGGTAGAGCAGAGGATTGAAAATCCTCGTGTCGGTGGTTCGATTCCGCCTCGAGGCACCATATTTTGATTATGGTGCTTTAGATAAGCAACATGATGTAACAAGATAATTCCCCCTTAGTTCAGTTGGTAGAACGGCGGACTGTTAATCCGTATGTCGCAGGTTCGAGTCCCGCAGGGGGAGCCACTTTCGATTTAAGCTTTTTAGCTTGAATAATAAGAATAAAATGCCGACTTAGCTCAGTAGGTAGAGCAACTGACTTGTAATCAGTAGGTCACCAGTTCGATTCCGGTAGTCGGCACCATCCTTTGAAACCTCATCTTTGATGAGGTTTTTTTTCGCCTGTAGTTTGCCCCGGGGTAATTTATTTGGGGCCATATCACCGCTAGCCTCCAGTCAATAAGCAATTCATGGCATATTTGGGAAATGAATCCGGTTAGGTAGAATTAAGCCTCATTATAAACAGGTTGCACCGGACACCATGGCCAGTATCAAACTATCAGTAGAGCGCTTAACCGAAGGCCTTTATATCAAGCTGCCAGTACAGTGGACCGATCACCCTTTCCTCCTCAATCATTTCAAAATCAAAGATAGCCAGCAAATCAGGCTGATCAAAAATCTCGGTATCAAGCATGTCTTTCTGCTCCCAGAAAAAAGTGATACCCAGCCTCTTGCCCCGGACAATACTCTAGAGGCTATCAGTGAGCATGAGAGCCGTTTTCTCGACCTCCAGGCAGAAAAGCTATGGCAAGAGAAGCAAGGCCGCATAGAGAAGCTCAAGAACTACAAGCGTAAGCTACAGCGTTGTGAAAAAAACTTCACCCGCTCAGTGGCCCAGTTGCGCGCAATTGTCGGCAAAATCAAAAGCCGTCCTATTACAGCCGTCAAGGAGGCGGAGCTTCTGGTTGAGGAGATGGTTGATGCCTTGCTTGAAACCGACAACGTTGCTCTTCACCTAATGAACGAGGGCAGCGATAACGAAGATATCTACAGCCACTCGCTTAACGTGGCCATCATGTCGATGATGCTGGCCCGCTCGAGCGGGATGACCGGGCAGGATATCAAAACCATTGCCATCGGAGCCCTGTTCCACGATATGGGCAAATTGAAGGTGCCAACAGCTATCACCCGCAAGACCACCCCGCTTACCGAGCCGGAGGAGAACTACCTCAAGCTCCACCCGAAATACAGCGTCGACCTGGCCAATTTGTCAGACAGTTTTTCCGAACAGGCCAAACCGATCCTTTACCAGCATCATGAACTACTTGATGGTAGTGGCTACCCCAAGCAACTCTCGGCAGTTCAAATCGATCCCAAAGCCCAGCTGGTTGCCGTCGTTAATGCTTATGACAATCTGTGCCATCCGCAGGATCCGGCCAAGGCGAGGATCCCCTACAGCGCCCTCTCCTACTTGTTCAAGCACAAGAAGGAGCAGTACAACAATGACTACCTGGCACTGCTGATCCGCCTGCTTGGGGTCTACCCGCCAGGCAGCGTGGTCCAGTTGTCAAACCAGCAACTGGGACTGGTTATCTCGGTCAACTCAGAGAGCCTGCTCACGCCCAATATCTTGCTGTACGACCCGACGGTCCCCTCCAACGAGGCACCGATCATTGACTTAGAAGAGAGCCACCTGCGCATCGAGCAGGTTATCCACCCAAGCAAGCTGCCGGACAAGGTCTACGACTACCTTAACCCCCGCAGCCGGATTTCTTTATACTTCGATCCGGATGACTAGTTAGACCTATCCCCAGATAAAAAAACGCCCCAAATAGGGGCGTACTTATCATCGCTCTACCATCTTTACCAACTGAACATCTCTTTGAGCCATCCAGCAGGCTGATTTCCATCGCAATAGCCTTTAACGGAGCCGTCCTTATCCCACATCGGCAGCGAATGCTGCCCTGCGCAGTCCCTCACCAAGGTACCATTTGGCATCTGGCTAAACTTGGCTGTGGTTAACTGCTGTGGCCATGGCAGCGCCAAGCGCTCCGGCTGGCGACGCTTGAGATAGTCGCCATACAAACGCAACGCCCCGCCAGAGCCTGTCAGGTTAACCGGTTTGTTGTCATCCCTGCCAACCCATATCGTGACCACTTCACGGCCATCGGCACCGACATACCAGCTGTCGCGGTTATTATCTGTGGTACCCGTTTTACCAGCCAGAGCTGCCCAGCCAAACTGGGGCTGAAGAAAGCGAGCCGTTCCCTGCGAGACCACGTTTTTCATCCCGTAGGTCGTCAACCATGCCGCCTGTTCGGGTACCACCTGGCTGGCTCGCGGCATCCGCTGGTATAGCCGGTTGCCCTGCTGGTCAACAACCGCCCTCAGCGCGGTAAGTTCGGCTTTCATGCCACCGCTGGCGACCGACTGATACATCTGGGTCACTTCAAACGGCGTCAGGGTAAAAGCACCTAGCAAGATAGAGGGCAGTTTGGGCACCTCGCCGCGGCTAACCCCCAAGTCCACCATCGTATCGATCACCTCATTAAGCCCAACCTGCATACCCAGATTGACCGTTGGAACGTTGAGTGACTTGGCCAATGCGTAGTAGAGCGGGACTTCTCCGCGGAACTTGCGATCGTAGTTGCGAGGCTGCCAATTTTTCCCCCTGCTGCCATTGAGCAGGATCGGCTTATCTTCGACCGTCGTTGCCAGGGTAAATTGTTCTGGATGGCGCAAAGCCGCCAGGTATACCGCCGGCTTGACCAGCGAGCCAATCTGCCGGCTGGCATCCAAAGCGCGATTAAAACCGGCATAGCCCGGATTGCTACCACCGATCATCGCCCTGATCTCACCGGTTCTGCGATCAGCCGCTACCAGTGCAGTTTCGAGCCCGACGCCCGCCTTCTGTCTGAGCTTAGGTACCATGCTGACAATCGCCTCCTCCGCCTCTTTCTGCGAAAGGGGATCCAAGGTACTGAAGATCCGCAAGCCCACACCCGGAGTATAGTTTTTGCCTACCCGTAGCTTGAGCTCACGCTGGAGTTGCTGGAAATAAGCCGGTTGACGGCGGGCGATCATTGGACTCGCCTGCACATCGAGCGGTCGCGAAGCCGCCAGCTCATAATCCTGGCCGGACAAGATCCCATTGTCCATCATCAGCCTCAGCACCAAATCCCGCCGTTGTCTGGCCCGTTCAGGGTTTCGCCATGGATTGTAATAGGATGGGCCCTTTGCCATGGCGACCAGCAACGCCTGCTGGTCGATCCTAAGCTCCTGCAGCGGACGGCCGAAGTACAGCCTAGCCCCTAGCCCAAAGCCATGGATTTCCTTGCCGCCATTTTGCCCCAGGTAGATCTCATTGAGATAAGCCTCGAGGATCTGATCTTTGCTGTAGCGGTAATCAATAATGACAGCGATGTAGGCTTCCCGGATCTTTCGCCATAGCGAGCGCTCGCGGCTCAGGAACATATTTTTGGCTAGCTGCTGGGTCAGGGTACTGCCACCCTGCACGGTTCGGCCTGCCTTGAGATTAACCACCATGGCCCTGGCAATGGCCAGCGGCGAGACCCCGTCATGGTGGTAGAAATCCCGGTCTTCGGTAACCAGCAAAGCATCGACCAGTACCTCGGGGAACTGCTCGCGCGGCAAGAAAAGCCGCTGTTCGCTCTCACCCGTTTCCAGCATACCCAACATCTTCGGCTCAATGCGCAGGTAGCCAAGCTGGCGCTTAGATCCCGCATCCTGGATGCTCTTCAGTTCATTGCCGTCAAAGGTCAGCATGATATGCCGGGCGCCTTCCGGACCATCGGCAAACTCAAACGGGCGGCGGACCAACTCGATCCGGGTTGTTGACGATGAGTATTCCCCGTTGCGCTGCGGCGTCCGCACCTTGTGGTACTGCAGCAGATCCAGCTCACGGCGCACTTCATTCAAGCTGATAGTCTGCCCCGGCTGCAAATCCAGCACCCGGCCATAGACAACGGCAGGCAAGTTCCATAACTGGCCATCAAAACGGTCGCGGACAATATTGTCGAGATAGATCCCGACCACCAGCAACACCGCAAGCACAGCAATAGACAACTTCAGGCCAAAGCCAAGCAGCCACTTGAACCAACCTGGCAGACCCTGCCGTTTCCCTCTCGGGCTTTTTTTGCGGCTGCGGCTCGACTTGGCCGGACGCTTAGTGGGGGTCGCCTTGGATTTGCTGGCTGCCGCCGGTTTACGCTTACGTACCGGTTTCTTGGTACCATCCTTGCCTGCGGCGGGCTTTTTAGGTGCCTGCTGTTTGGGTGCAGGGACCACTGAACGCCTTGCTTGCTCTGTCATCATGATCTTCTATTTCTGCATGTGTTTTTTCGTTTTTTTGGTCGGCTCATGGCTGGCAGGATCATCCGGCCAAGGGTGTTTAGGGTAACGCCCTTTCATCTCTTTTTGCACCTCGCGGTAAGCGCCCTGCCAAAAAGCCGCCAAGTCGCGGGTGATCTGCAGTGGCCGCTGTGCCGGTGACAGCAACTCCAGTACCACTGCCACCTTGCCATTGGCAATCACTGGCGAACTCTTCTCGCCAAACATCTCCTGCAGCTTGACGGCCAGTACCGGATATTGCCCGGGCTGATAGCGAATCGCATACCGCGACCCTGTCGGCACGGTGTAATGGGTAGGCAATGCCTGATCGAGTTGCTGCTTCTTGTCCCACCCCAGCCTGGCTTCCAGGGCCGCCACGAGATCAAGCCGCTCCAATGCCTTGAGAGTTTTCATCCCGTTCATGTAAGGCAACAGCCATTCACCCGCAGCTGCCAGCAAGGCCTCATCATCCATCGCCGGCAAATCCAGCTCAGGCAGCCATTCGCTAGCACAGCGGGCACGGCTCAACACCCCCTCGGCAGTCTTGTTCCACGGCAAAATACCCAAACCCTTGCGCTGGACAGCATTGAGCAAGGCTTCGCTAGCCTTGGCCGGTTCAGGCTCGCCCATCGGCTGGCGCTCGAGTACCAGCTTACCGCAGCACAAATGCTTCTCTGCACTCAGCCGACCTTTCTTATCATCCCAGTCGAGCCAGTCACGCCAGACGAAAAGATGCGGCAATTTATCTTGCAGTTCAGCGAGTTGGGCTGGCACCGCGGAGAAGATCCGGCTGTCCCCCTGGCGCGTCTTGACGATATCGGCAACCACTAGCAGTTCTTCATCTGCCAACGGCTCATCAGGCATCATCATCGCCCCCTGACCATTAGCGAGCTGATAGCGACCATCGTTACCGCGAGACAAGGCGATACGATCCGGAAAGCCTGCCGCCAGCAAAGGAGCGATCCATTCACCCGCCACTTTAATAGCAGCCTTATTATTCCCCAATTTCGCCAAATGCTGTGATGCCCGCTGCAGGTAAGCCCTGCTCCGTGACTGCTTACCACTTTCCACCAGGTTGAGCTGGAAGTGCAAATCAGGGTTGTTATTCCCCCTAGGCGGCTCTTCCAGCAAGGCAACCAGTAGCGCAGCTGTGGCCATGGCCTTGTCACCGTGCTGTTTAGCCATCAGCAGCATCGCGGCATGGCGCGGCTCGACACCGAGCTTTTGTATTTTGCTGCCCATTTCAGTCAGCCTGCCGTTCTCATCCATTGCTCCCAGACCGACCAATAGCACATGGGCTTGTTTCAAGGCTGGTACGGGCGGCAAATCCAGCCAATGCAGATCCGCGGCAGACTGGCAGCCCCATTGGGCCAATTCCATCGCCAGCGAGGTCAGATCGGCGCGCAAAATCTCTGGTTGCGGTGTGGCAGGCTGACGCGCCAACATCTCCTCGCTGTACAATCGCAGGCAGATCCCCGGCTCCAAGCGGCCGGCACGGCCGGCCCGCTGCTCAGCGGAAGAGCGAGCAATACGCACCGACTCCAGGCGGCTGATCCCGGTTTTCGGATCCCACAAGGCAATGCGCTCCAAACCACAGTCCACCACCATCCGGATCCCCTCGATGGTCAAACTGGTTTCGGCAATGTTGGTGGCCAACACCACCTTGCGCTTGCCTTTGGGCGCTGGCGTAATGGCTTGCTGTTGCTGGCTACCGGTAAGCTGGCCATAGAGCGGACACACCAGTACATCATCTCCGAGCTGACCCTCAAGTTGCTCTGCCAGACGGCGGATCTCCCCGGCTCCCGGCAAAAAGACCAGCATCGAGCCAGACTCAGAAGACAGCAGGGTTGAAATCTCCCTTGCTGTTGCGTCAATAAGGTGGGTGTTTTCCGCCAGCTTTTTGTAGCGCAATTCAACCGGAAAGCTGCGCCCTTCCGACTCGATATAGCCAGCCTCTGGCAATAGCCCCGTCAGGGCATCTTCATCCAGTGTCGCCGACATCACCAGCAACTTGAGATCGTCACGCAGCGCTTCCTGTACCTCCAGCGCCAGAGCCAGCGAGGTATCGGCATGAATACTGCGCTCATGGAACTCATCGAAGATCAGCAGATCGGTCCCCGTCAGCTCAGGATCTTGCTGCAGCATCCGGGTCATCACCCCCTCGGTGACAATTTCCAGCTTGGTCTTGCTGCTAACACGGGTTTCTCCCCGAACCCGCAGGCCCACGGTATCCCCTACTTGCTCACCCAGCTGAGAAGCCAGGTAGCGGGCAATATTCCTTGCCGCCAGGCGGCGGGGCTCCAGCATCACTATCTTGCCGGCGACAGCCCCCTGCTGAAGCAGCACCAAAGGCAAACGAGTTGATTTACCGGCTCCGGGAGGAGCTTTGAGGATCAGTTGCGCGCGGGCATCAAGTTGGGTCAGCAGTGCGGGAAGCACATCATCAATAGGCAGCTGTGACAATGGGAACACCTTGTGTCATATTCAATTTAGGCTTGGCCATTGTAGCTTACTTAATATGATCAAAGAGAAAAAACAGCGTTTGTTCTTTGCGTTATCGCCCGACCACAGCAGCGATGCCTTTCACCGCCTTGCCCGGCTCTCATCGCAATGCTGCCGGCTCGGCCGCCCCGTGAGCCAGGAAAACCTGCACATCACCCTGGCCTTCCTCGGCATGGTCACTGACGAGCAGACCAATAGCATTGTCGCCGCCGCCCAGCAGCTAACGGCTCCCCCGGCCTTTTCATTGCGGCTGACAACACTCGGATACTGGAAGCGCAGCAAGGTCATATGGCTCGCCCCCGAGCAGCCCCCCCTGCCTTTACTGGCACTGGCGCAACAGCTTAAATCCCTCGTGGAAAGTTGCGGCCTAGAACAGGAATCTCGCCCGTTCAAGCCTCATATCACCCTTGCCAAGTCCGTTGCCAAGCGCCCGGAGCGACTACCGGCATTCGACAAAATAGATTTTCACTTCAAACACTTTGGCCTGTATATTTCCAAACCAGTCAGCCATGGCTGCCGCCAGGGGGTCCAGTACCAGCTCCTCAGCCAATGGCCCCTCGGCAGCCGCTAGCAATAACAACCAAAGGACAAGGCATGAAGTTCACCCCGCCACTGCAACCTGCGACCCTGCTCAAACGCTACAAGCGGTTTCTCGCCGACATTTCACTGCCCGACGGCTCAATCACCACCATCCACTGTGCCAATACCGGTGCGATGACCGGATGCGCCGAGCCAGGCAATACGGTGTGGTATTCAACCTCGAACAACCCGAAGCGCAAATACCCGTACAGCTGGGAATTATCCCAGACACCGCAAGGACACAGCATTTGCGTCAACACCGCCCAGGCCAACCGGTTGGTCGTAGAGGCGATTAACAAGAATGTCATCACAGAATTGGAAGGCTATTCATCACTTCGCACAGAAGTTAAGTATGGTAGTGAAAACAGTAGGATAGATATCTTATTACAAGATGAGCACAAACCAGACTGCTACATCGAAGTAAAAAGTGTCACCCTGCTGGATCAGGGAAAAGCAGGGCAAGGATATTTCCCGGATGCGGTCACCACTCGTGGGCAAAAGCACCTACGGGAACTAATTGAGGTGGCACAAAATGGTGAGCGTGCCATACTTTTTTTCGCAATTTTACATTCGGGGATTGAAAAAGTATCTGCGGCGCACCATATAGACCCGGACTACTTTTCATTAATTCAACAAGCAGAGCGGGCTGGCGTAGAGATCCTGTGTTACAAGGCGGTATTGAATCCAACGGAGCTCTACATAGACCATCGCATAAAATTCAACCAGTAAGTACCGCAAAGTGATGCTTTCTTCACATTGGTATAAAATTGAATATATGCAGCAATTGCCACACCACTCCCTTTCTGCTATAGATACCGCCCAAATTTAACCAGTGACGGTTATTAGGTATATTAGGAGATGCTATATGCCAGAGAGCAACGTTAAAAAATCGCTAGGCATCCTGGCTATTGCTGGGGTTGAACCTTACCAGGAAAAAGCTGGCGAAGAATACATGGGTGAAGCTCAGCTAGAGCACTTCCGTAAGATTCTTGAAGCCTGGCGCAACCAGTTACGCGAAGAAGTTGATCGTACCGTGAACCACATGCAGGACGAAGCGGCCAACTTCCCGGATCCCGTTGACCGTGCGGCTCAAGAAGAAGAGTTTAGCCTTGAGTTACGCAACCGTGATCGTGAACGCAAACTGATCAAGAAGATCGAGAAGACACTTCAACGCATTGAAGATGACGACTTCGGTTTCTGTGACTCTTGCGGTATCGAAATCGGTATCCGCCGTCTGGAAGCCCGTCCAACAGCCGAGCTATGTATCGACTGTAAGACGCTGGCTGAAATCAAAGAAAAGCAGATGGCTGGCTAGTACACTACGTACTACACCATGATAGTCAAGAGGGAGCGCCAGCTCCCTTTTTCGTTTGATACCAAACTGCTTAACTATCTGCGCTGTTCAGAATAGTATGCAGGTTGGTACAGTTGATTTTCTTATGAGTACAAACAAGCAATATATCGGTCGCTTTGCGCCGTCCCCGTCAGGCCCACTCCACTTCGGCTCACTGGTAGCCGCTCTCGGCAGCTACCTCCAGGCCAGAGCAGAACGTGGGACTTGGCTGGTGAGAATGGAAGATCTTGACCCGCCGCGGGAGATGCCCGGTGCCGCGGATGATATCTTACGTACCCTCGAAGCCTATGGCCTCGAGTGGGACGGGGGGATCATGTACCAAAGCCAGCGCCACGAAGCGTACCAGGCCCAGATAGAGGCATGGCTCGATGATCAGCAGGCCTATTACTGCCAATGTACCCGTAAGCAAATCAAACTGGCCGGGGGCTTCTACCCTGGCAGCTGCCGTGACCTGCGATTGGGGGCGGCTGGCAATGCCATCCGGCTCAAGGTTGACACCCCCGTACTGGCGTTCAACGACCTGCTGCATGGCCACATCAGCATCCCGGCCCCGCTGGCCGCAGAGGATTTCATTATCCGCCGCCGTGACGGCCTGTTCGCCTATAATCTGGCTGTAGTGCTGGATGATATCGAGCAGGGGATCACCGAAGTGGTCCGCGGCGCGGATTTAATTGAACCCACCGGCCGCCAGATCGGGCTATACCGCCTGCTTGGCCAGCCGGAAGTCCGCTATCTGCACCTGCCGCTGGCAGTGACCGAAAACGGCAACAAGCTCTCGAAGCAGAACCATGCCCCGGCCATCGATAAAACCAATCCAAGGCCGGCCCTTATCGCAGCCATGGGGTTTCTTGGCATGCAGCCACCGGTCGATCTGGTAAGCTCGTCGGTCCGCGATATTCTGCTCTGGGGTACAGCCCACTGGCAAGTGGCAAACCTGCCGGCAACCACCGCGATTACCCTGGCCCATTCAGCCCCTTCATCGGGCTGAAACCAAGCGCCTGCAGTATTGTCGTCCAGCTAACTGTTAATTGCCTGTCGCCCCCGAAATGCCCGCAAATTGCCGCCAAAATGCGGGGGAAACAAGCGCTAGGATTCTAAAATGGCCTGCCGTGATATATGATATGCGGCTGTTTGTTGAATCCGAACCACATAAATGAGGTGTATTATCTTTAATCGAGTCGCCAGCTTTTGCCGTAAGGTACTGAATCGAGACGCAAGTGATCTCGACCATGAGGAACTCGCCTTGCAAGTTTATCAGCGCCAAGAGCACGGTATTTCACGTAAAGATATCAGCGAGAATGCGTTGAAGGTCCTTTACCGCCTGAATAAAGCCGGATATGACGCATATCTGGTAGGTGGTGGTGTTCGCGATCTCCTGTTGGACAAACAACCAAAAGACTTCGACATTGCCACCAATGCAACGCCGGAAGAGATCAAGCAGCTGTTTCGCAACTGCCGCCTGATCGGCCGCCGTTTCCGCCTGGCCCATATCCTGTTCGGCAGAGACGTCATCGAAGTGGCCACGTTCCGCGGTCACCACTCTGATGCCAAGCCGAGCATCAAAGACAAGAAGAATGTCTCGGCCCAGAGCCAGGAAGGCATGCTGCTGCGTGACAATGTCTATGGCAGTATCGAAGAAGACGCCGAACGCCGTGACTTCACCATCAATGCGCTGTACTACAGCATCAAGGATTTTACCGTTGCCGACTATGTCAACGGGGTGGAAGATCTCGACAACCGGATTATTCGCCTAATCGGAGATCCGGAAACCCGCTACCGCGAGGATCCAGTCCGGATGCTGCGCGCGGTTCGCTTTGCCGCCAAACTCGATATGACCATCGAGCCAACGACGGCGGGCCCAATCAAGCCGCTATCAACGCTGCTGCAGGATATCCCGGCCGCACGCCTGTTCGAGGAAAGCCTCAAGCTGCTGCAGTCGGGCAACGGCCTGGATACCTACAGGCTACTGCGCGAATACAACTTGTTCCAGCAACTGTTCCCGCTACTGGCCGAGCACTTCACCGAAGATCACAGCAGCCAGACCGAGCAGATGATCGAGCATATCCTGTCGGCGACCGACAAGCGTATTGCCGATGGCAAGCGAGTTAACCCGGCCTTTATGTTTGCCGCCATGCTGTGGTACCCGCTGGTTACCCGTGCCGAAGAAGTCGCCTTTGCCAGCGGTCTGGCCTACTACGATGCCTTCATGGTGGCGGCCAATGACATTCTTGACGAGCAGGTCAAGACCATTGCCATCCCGCGCCGCTTTACCACGACGATCCGTGATATCTGGCAGCAACAAACCCGTTTCAGCCGCCGCAGTGGCAAGCGAGCATTCAAGATGATGGAGCACCCGAAATTCCGGGCCGCCTTCGACTTCCTGGAAATGCGAGCCAACTTCGAGAGCGAGGACATTGCCGAGCTGGCCCAGTGGTGGGATAAATTCCAGCATGGTGACCGCAACCAGCGCAGCAAGATGGTGCAGCAGATCAACGAAGGTGGCTCTGGCGCACCCCGTCGTCGCCGCCGTCGCCCGCAGCAGCGCCGCAAGAAACCACAGGCTAAATCGTCATGACCCTGGCCTACATAGCCATCGGCAGTAACCTGTCCGATCCTGTCGCCCAGGCCAACAGTGCGATCGAGGTGCTCAAGCAGCACCCTGATCTCAGCGTGGTTGCCGTGTCCTCGCTCTACAGCAGTACTCCGATGGGGCCACAGGATCAGCCTGACTACATCAATGCCGTCGTCGCCGTTGAGACCGACCTCAGCCCGCTGGCCCTGCTTGACTGTACCCAGTCTATTGAGCAAGAGCATGGCCGCGTCCGCAAGGCCGAGCGCTGGGGCCCGCGTACCCTGGATCTCGATATCGTCCTGTACGGCGACCTTGAACACCACTGCGAGCGCCTGACTGTGCCGCATTACGGAATGAAAGTCCGTGAGTTTGTACTTTACCCACTCGCGGAAATTGCCCCTGAACGGGTACTGCCTGACGGAACGCCGCTAAACGCGCTGGTGGAGCAGGTAGACCGCAACGGCCTGAGCATCTGGTCTCAGTAACCGTTTATCAGGATTAAAGGGAGAACACATGAAAAAGATCACTATCAACGACCTGATGAAATGGAAGCAGGAAGGTCGTAAATTTGCCTCGGTTACCGCGTACGATGCCAGCTTTTCCCAGCTGTTCGAGCAGCAAGGCGTACCAGTGATGCTGGTCGGCGACTCACTGGGCATGGTACTGCAAGGCAAGCCTGATACCCTGCCGGTAACGGTAGAGGATATCGCTTACCATACCCGTGCAGTTCGCGCTGGTAGCCCGAACTCGCTACTGATGGCTGATATGCCATTTATGAGCTACGCCACTCCTGAGCAAGCTTGTGAGAATGCCGCGACGCTGATGCGTGCTGGTGCCAACATGGTGAAGCTCGAGGGCGGTGCCTGGCTGGCAGAAACCGTGACCAAACTGACCGAACGTGCCGTGCCTGTCTGTGCCCATTTGGGGCTAACCCCTCAATCAGTCAATATTTTCGGCGGCTATAAAGTGCAAGGACGTGACTCCGACCACGCTGAGCAGATGGTAAAAGATGCTATCCTGCTGAAAAACGCGGGTGCACAGATTATCTTGCTGGAATGCGTACCGGCCAGCCTGGCTGAACGTATTACCAAAGCGGTTGAAGTACCGGTGATCGGTATCGGTGCCGGTAATGTAACCGACGGCCAGATCCTAGTCATGCACGATATGTTCGGGATCTCAGCCAACTATATTCCCCGTTTCTCCAAAAACTACCTGGCAGAAACCGGCGAGATGCGCGCAGCCGTCACCAAATACCTAGAAGATGTCGAGGCCGGAACCTTCCCGGGCCCAGAACATACCTTTGAATAAGGAATAAAAATGCAAACATTCGCCGAGATTGCCCAGATCCGTGAACAAATCCGAAGCTGGCGCCGCGAGGGCCGCCGGATTGCTTTCGTTCCAACGATGGGAAACCTGCATGAAGGTCACCTGACGCTGGTCCGCAAGGCCCGTGAACTGGCAGACGTGGTTGTAGTCAGCATTTTTGTCAATCCGATGCAGTTCGACAAGGCAGATGATCTCGACAACTACCCGCGTACTTTGGAAGACGATCTGGCCAAGCTGAACAACGAAGGCGTTGAGCTGGTTTTCACCCCAACGCCGGATATCATGTATCCGCAAGGCCTGGATCGTCAGACCTTTGTCGAGGTACCTGGACTATCTACCATGCTTGAAGGAGCCCTGCGCCCGAGCCACTTCCGTGGTGTTTCGACGATTGTGACCAAGCTGTTCAACATCGTGCAGCCTGATATTGCCTGCTTCGGCGAGAAGGACTACCAGCAGCTTGCCCTGATCCGCCAGATGGTCCTCGACCTTGCCATGGATATTGAGGTTGTCGGCGTGGCCACCGTCCGCGAGATGGACGGCTTGGCCATGAGTTCACGCAACGGTTATCTGACTGTCGACGAGCGCCAGCGTGCACCAGTGCTGGCCCGCACCATGCGCTGGATCAGCAGCCAGATGCGCGGCGGCCGCACCGACTACGCCGAAATCGTGGTCGATGCCAACGACCAGCTGCGTGCCGCCGGCCTGCAGCCGGATGAAATCTACATCCGCGATGCCGTCAGCCTCCAACCGGTCAGCGAAGAAACCCAGCAGGCCGTGATCCTGATGTCCGCCTTCCTCGGCAAAGCCCGCCTTATCGATAACCAGGTGGTTGAACTCGCCCAGCCTCAAGCTGCTGAGCAACAATAAGCACTTGCTATCATTAAGCCGCCACTCATCGAGTGGCGGCTTTTTTATTGGCTCGGTTTTAACAGCTCCTCCCCCACACAAAAACAACGTCCCTAAACAAGTACGACATAGAAACAAAAATTACAATTTTAAAGATGCATTTTGATTGCAACTTTAAAATTGTAACGCTACCATGCCTAAAAACATCATACAAATAGGTAAAGTCATGTCCCATCACACACCAAACCCACATTTCAAACCACAGACAATAGGCGATCATCTGGCATGGTATTTCGTCTTGTTACTTCGCAGCTGTGCGGATCTGCTTTTTGGTAAACGCTATTGTCACCGTGCCATTGTGCTGGAAACCGTTGCTGCCGTTCCCGGTATGGTGGGTGGTTTCTTCAATCACCTAAAGGCTTTACGCCGGATCAAAGACGATGAAGGCTGGATCAAAGAACTCTTAGCCGAAGCGGAAAACGAACGTATGCACCTGATGACCTTCATTGAAGTTGCCAAGCCATCGCTGTTTGAACGCTTCCTTATCCGTGTTACCCAGATCGTCTTCCTCATTGTCTACACCCTTATCTACTTGCTATCAGCGAAAACCGCCCATCGTATTGTGGGCTATTTCGAAGAAGAAGCTGTACGCAGTTACGATAACTTTCTGAACTACATCGATAACGGCACCATTGAGAATACGCCTGCGCCTAAGATAGCCTTGGATTACTGGAAACTGCCAGCCGATGCCAAGCTGCGTGAAGTGGTTGTTGCCGTGCGCGAAGACGAGATGCATCACCGTGACCGCAACCATAGCTTTGCCGATGCCTACAAGAGCAAGCAAACTCCTGCTCATATCTAATACCGGCCGTATTAAGAGCCGGGAACAAAAAAGCCTAGTCACAAAGGACTAGGCTTTCACTACTCAACTTGTGCCAAGCATTACGAACGCAAGCCAATACCGCGGGAAATCAAGTAGTAGCAAATGCTATAGAGAATAACGGTGAAAACACCCAATACCGCAAATGACGTACCGATCCCGACATCTGACACGCCAAGGAAACCATAGCGGAATGCATTGACCATGTAGACGATTGGATTCAACTTGGACACGCCCTGCCAGAACTCGGGCAGCAAGCTCAGCGAATAAAACACCCCGCCGAGGTAGGTCAGCGGGGTCAGCACGAAGGTCGGGATAATGCTGATATCATCGAAGGTCTTGGCAAAAACGGCATTGATCAGCCCCCCTAGCGAGAACACCACCGAGGTCATCAATACGGTTGCGACAATGACACCGAAATGAGCGATCTGCAGGTCGACAAACAACAGGGACACCACCGTGACAATCACCCCAACACCGAGGCCACGCAACACCCCACCGCCGACAAAACCGGCGATAATGATGTAATTCGGTACCGGTGCCACCAGCAGCTCTTCGATATTGTGCTGGAACTTGGCGCTGAAAAACGATGACGCCACATTGGAGTAAGAATTAGTGATCACCGACATCATGATAAGGCCGGGTACAATGTATTCCATGTAGCTGAAGCCCCCCATCTCGCCGATCCGGCTGCCGATCAGGCTACCGAAGATCACGAAGTACAAGGTCATGGTGATCGCCGGCGGCACCATAGTCTGCACCCAGATCCGGGCAAAGCGGTTCACTTCTTTGGTGATCAGGCTCTTGAAGGCAATCCAGTACTGCCGGTTCATGCTTGGGCTCCTTGCTTGTTCTTGCTGTTGGCCACCAGGGTAACAAACAGCTCTTCCAGTCGGTTGGCCTTGTTACGCATCGAAATGACCTCTATACCCTGCTCTGTCAACTGGGTGAAAACATGGTTCAGGCTATCGCCTTTGTTGATGTCAACCTCAAGGGTATGGTTATCAGCCAGTCTCCAGTGCATGCCAGCCAACGCCGGCTGATTGCCGTTGAGTTTGATATCCAGAATAAAGGATTCCACTTCCAGCTTGCCGAGCAGCGCCTTCATCGAGGTGTTCTCGATCAGCTCACCGTGATTGATGATGCCGATGTTACGGCACAGCATCTCGGCCTCTTCGAGATAGTGGGTGGTGAGGATAATCGTCACTCCCTGGCGGTTAATTTCGCGCAGGAAGTCCCACATCGAGCGGCGCAGCTCGATATCGACACCAGCGGTTGGCTCATCGAGGATCAGTAGGCGCGGCTCGTGCATCAGGGCACGGGCAATCATCAAGCGGCGCTTCATCCCGCCTGAAAGGTTACGGGCCCGCTCTTTGCGCTTACCCCACAAGTCCAGCTGGGACAGGTATTTTTTCGCCCTCTCCTTGGCCAGCTCTTTCTCTACCCCGTAGTAACCGGCCTGGTTGATCACGATCTGCTCGACGGTCTCGAACTGGTTAAAGTTGAACTCCTGCGGCACCAAGCCCAGCTGCTTTTTGGCATCGACCAACTGGGTATCGAGGTCATAGCCGAAGACCTTTACCTGCCCGGAGGTTTTGTTAACCAGCGAGCTAATAATGCCTATTGTTGTTGATTTACCAGCACCGTTAGGCCCCAAAAGCGCAAAAAAGTCGCCTTCTTTAACACATAGGCTCATATTTTTCAGTGCATTAACGCCACCTTTATAGGTTTTGTTTAAATTTTGTATTTCCAAAGCGTTCATAAAATGCGATCTTAATGTTAGAAACTTTCTTCGGACAACTACTCCGATTTGATATCTAAACAGCTTGTGTATAGTTACATCCGGTTTACATAGATCTCAGGACTGACAGCAGGACTGATACCTATGTAAATTTGTTTTTCCCCAGCACCAGGGCTGTTCCCTGAACTGAGGGTATAAAATATCAGAGAAAGGCATCATCATGGCAGATATTAAACAGCTATTCGCAAATAACGTTGCTTGGTCAGAGAACATCAAGGAAGAAAACCCGGAGTTCTTCAGTCATCTTGCGAAAGCCCAGCACCCTGAGTACCTATGGATCGGTTGTGCCGACAGCAGAGTGCCCGCCGAGCGTCTAACCGGGTTGGACTCCGGCGAGCTCTTTGTTCACCGCAACGTGGCCAACCAGGTTATCCACACCGATCTGAACTGCTTGTCCGTTGTCCAATATGCCGTCGACGTATTGAAAGTGCGCCATATTATTGTCTGCGGCCACTATGGCTGTGGTGGTGTGACTGCCGCTATCGAAAACCCGCAACTGGGCCTTATCAACAACTGGCTGCTGCACATCCGTGATCTGTACATGAAACACCGTGACGACCTTGCCTTGCTACCGCGTGAAGAGTGGGACGACAAGCTGTGCGAACTCAATGTGGCCTACCAGGTCTACAACCTGGGCAACTCGACCATCATGCAGCAGGCCTGGGAACGCGGCCAACAAGTGAAAATCCATGGCTGGATTTATGGTATCGGCAATGGTCAGCTGCGCAACCTTGGTGTCACGGCCACCAGCCGCGAGTCGCTGGAAGCCTCCTACAACGCCGCCATGGCGGAGATACTGCCGCACAAAGGCTGATGATCGCCCGGGGAACATATACAAAAAAAGCGACTGCAGCCCAGTCGCTTTTTCCTTTCCGCCCGGTAGGGGTTAGTCTTCCTGCGGGACAACCTTGCCGATAAATGGCAGGTGGCGATACTTCTGTGCGTAGTCGATGCCCACACCCACCACAAACTCATCAGGAATTTCGAAGCCGACCCATTTCACGTCGACATCCACTTCACGACGCTCCGGCTTGTCAAGCAGGGTGCAGATCTCGATAGAGTTTGGCTCACGCAGAGACAGGATTTCACGGACCTTGTTCAAGGTATTGCCAGTATCGATGATATCTTCGACCAGCAGAACATCCTTCCCTTTAATGTCATCATCCAAATCCTTGAGGATACGGACATCACGGCTGCTTTCCATGGTGTTGCCATAGCTTGATGCAGTCATGAAGTCGACTTCATGAGGAAGTTCAATCGCACGGGCCAGATCTGCCATGAATACAAATGAGCCGCGGAGTAGGCCCACCATCACGAGATCGTTGGAATCTTTATAATGTTCAGTAATTTGCTTTCCCAGCTCTGTTACACGTGCCTGAACGTCCTGCTCAGAAATCATTACTTCAATGGTATGTTTCATCATTCTCTCCATCAGTACGGCTGCATCAGCCGCCTGTCGGCTTGCGGTAAAACGGAGCCTTATTCTACCACCCCTACAAACTAATAGTTATTTTATCGACCCTGCCTATTATATGATACAGAATGAATAAAACATGATTGAATATGAATGAATGCTACTGTAAAGTGGTCACCGTATAAAACATAACCAAAATAATGACAATTGAGCTAGGAATCATCGACATGGATACGATCGCGAAAAAAACAAGGACTCGTCTATCCCCTGAAAAACGCAAAGAGCAGCTTCTTACCTTTGCACTAGATGTCTTTGCCAGACGCGGCATTGGCCGTGCGGGACATGCTGATATTGCCGATATGGCGAATGTCTCTGTTGCCACCGTCTTCAACTACTTCCCAACCCGAGAAGCACTGGTCGAAGAGGTTCTGAACCAGGTCGAGCATCACTTTACTGCAATGATGAACAACGGTCTGGCGAGCGAACAGCCTCTTGAACAGCAGCTTACCACTATTTGCTACCATCTCATCGACGAAGTGGTCGAACAGAAAGACTGGCTGAAAGTTTGGTTTGAGTGGAGTACGTCAGTACGGGACGAGATCTGGCCGCATTTCGTCAGCAGCAACCAGCACCACTTCTCACAGCTGAACGAGCGCTTCGAACAAGCCGGTTTGTCGGATGAGTTCTCTGCTTGCGACCGCGCTTGGCAATTCCAGGGCCTGTGCTACATCCTCTACCTGCAGACCAATATCACCCCGGAGCGGGAGAAGATGCAGGCGCTGGCCGATAGCCATATCAGGGCTCTGTTCAACATGTAGCTCGCTATCTCGCAGCCAGATACAACAAGGCCGGTCACAATGAGACCGGCCTTGTGCGTTTTATCCCTAGCTGTCGGGCTAGCTGGCAGCGGCAAAAACCACCGGCTCGTGCGGCTCCAAGGTGACAGCCACTCGCTGGCCGATCTGCAGAATAAGGTGCGAGTTGACAATCAAGCTATGGCCTTGGAACTCCACCGTATAACGACAGATATCCCCCATGAACAACTGCTCGGTGATCACCCCGGCGCCATCTTCCGCCGGCTGAACCTTGAGGTTCTGCGGGCGGAGCAGCCATTCGGCATCGCCGTTGCTGGCTGGGGCACTGCCGAGGTTAATCGCCCCAAATGGCGTCGACAGGGTCTTGTCATCAGCCAATGTCACTGGCAGATAGGAGCCCGTGCCGAGGAATTCAGCAACAAAGCGGCTGCTCGGGCGATAGTAAAGCTCTGTCGCCGTGCCAAACTGCTCAATCACCCCGTTATTCATCACCGCCATACGGTCGGCAAACGCGAACGCCTCCTCCCGGCTGTGGGTCACAAAAATTGCCGTTACCCCCTGCGCCTTGAAAATACGGCGGATCTCCTTGATCAAACCGTGGCGCACCTGGGTATCGATATTGGAAAACGGTTCATCCAACAGAATCAAATCCGGCTCGCAGGCCAATGCGCGGGCAATCGCGACGCGCTGCTGCTGGCCACCTGAGAGCTGGTGCGGGTAGCGGTCATCGAGCCCGGTCAGGCGCACTAGCTCCAGCATCTGCTGGATCTTGGCGTTGACTTTGGCCTTGTCCCAGTCACGCAGGCCGAAAGCAATATTTTCTGCTACTGTCAGGTGCGGGAACAGCGCATAGTCTTGGAAGATCATGCCAATATTCCGCTTCTCCGGTGGCAACCAGGTCTGCTCATCGGCAATGATCCGGCCATTAATATGAATGACTCCACTTTCCAGTGGCAGCAAACCGGCAATGGCCTTGAGCAAGGTTGTTTTGCCACAGCCACTGGCCCCCAGCAAGCAGACAATTTCATTGTCTTTTACCGGCAGCGACAAGTTTTCCAGTACGGCCTGACCATTGTATTTGCAGGTCAGGTTGCTAACAGATAATGCGTGAGTCATCAGTGTTTCTGCTCCAAAGAACGGTTAACCATCACCAGAGGGATCAAGCCAACAATGACCAGTAGGATCGCCGGTAAGGCAGCCAGCTCTAGCTGCTCGTCAGAAGCGAAATTAAAAACATAAGTTGCTAACGTCTCGAAGTTGAACGGGCGCAACAACAAGGCGGCATTGAGCTCTTTCATCGACTCGATGAACACCAGCAGGCCGGCAATCAAGCAGCCGCGGCGGATCAGCGGCAAGTGGACGCGGCGCAGCATCGACAGCGACGCATACCCCATGGTCTTGGAGGCCATGTCCAGCGACGGCGGGATCTTGGCAAGGCTACTTTCGATACTGCCTACCGCCACGGCCGAAAAGCGCACCACAAAGGCAAAAACAATGGCAAACATGGTACCGGAGAAAAGCAACCCCGGCCTACCCAGACCGTTGGCGATGGTAAAGTCATTGAGCAGGTGATCGGCACTGGTAAGCGGGATCATCACCCCAATCGCCAATACCGTTCCCGGCACCGCATAACCGAGGGAAGAAAGTCGGGCCGGCACCATAGTGAAGCTGCGACCGTCCAAGCGGCGGTAGAAATTTACGATCAAGGCCAAGGCAACCGCCAGCACTGCGGCAATGAGAGACACCTTCAGGCTATTGTAGCTATACTGCTGGAACTGGCTGGTCCAGCTGTCACCGAAATAATGCCAGCCGTAGTAACCTAGCTGCATCAGCGGCATCAGGAAAGCAAATGCCACCAAGCCCCAGCACCAGCCTAACGCCAGCCACTTCTTCCAGCCACTGAGCACATAGCGGACATCATCGCCATGCTCGAATTCCTGCTGGAACATTTTCTGTTTGCGGCGGCTGAAACGTTCGGCGCTGATCAAGACAAAGATCACCAGCAACATGATGGCAGAGATTTTGGCGGCCGCATTCAAATTAGAATACCCCAGCCAAGTATCATAGACTGCCGTCGTCAGGGTGTTCACCGCGAAATAGCTGACGGTACCAAAGTCCCCCAGGGTTTCCATGGCCACCAGCGACATCCCCACCGCAATCGACGGACGGGCCAGAGGCAGTGAAATACGGCGGAAGCTGTCCAGTGGGCTGCATTTGAGCAATCGGGCCGATTGCAGCAAGCTGGTGCTCTGCTCCATAAATGCCGCTCGGGCCAGTAGGTAGATATAAGGATACAGCACCAAGGCCAGCACCAGGCTCGCCCCACCGAGCGATCGAATGTTCGGGAACCAGTAGTCCTGCATCGTCTGCCAACCGAAGATATCGCGCAGCAGGATTTGTACCGGGCCGGCATAATCAAGCCAATCGGTATAGATATAGCCGATGATGTAGCCCGGCATGGCCAGCGGCAGTACCAGTGACCACTGCAGCACTTTTTCACCGGGGATACGGCACATCGCCATGATCCAAGCTGCCGGCAAACCAAACAACAATGCCAACACCAAGGTGCCAGCCACCAACCAAAACGTATTGGCGGCATAAGTCGGCATCACAGTTCCCATCAAGTGGGAGAAGACGTTATCAGTCTCACCGAGAGCGGTGTAGAAGATGGCCAGAATAGGCAAAACCAGCAGCAGGGAAAAGCCCCAACCACTGGTCCGCCAGAATAAATATTTTTCTTTCATTGCTAACTACTTAGTACCTTTTGCAATCAAGATGTGGCACCGATGCACTCTTCCCTTCGCGTTTTTCCTACCTAGGGGGAAAACCTTGCTACAGGAGGGGTGAAACTACCACAACTTATTGGAAAAAGTACTTAGCCTTGAGCAAGAAATGGGGCATTACACCCCATTTTTTGTAACCAATTACAGATCAAACTTCACTTCGTCCAGCAGTTTGATGGCTGTGCTGTGGTATTGCGCGACTTTATCTAGCGATACCTTGTCTGCCGTGAAGTCACCCCAAGATGCCACTAGCTCAGAACGCTTAACGCCTTCTTTCACTGGGTATTCGTAGTTCACTTCCGCGTACATCTGCTGGGCTTTATCGCCTGTTAGGAATTCCATCAGCTTCAGGGCATTTTCTTGGTTAGGCGCGTATTTCGCCATTGCCATACCACTGACGTTCACGTGGGTACCGTTGTTTTCCTGGCCCGGGAAGTTAATGTATACCGCTTCGGCCCAAGACTTCTGCTTCTCGTCGTTAACCATCTTGCCAAGGTAGTAGCTGTTACCGATAGCCAGATCACACAGGCCTTCTCGCACCGCTTTTACCTGCGCACGGTCATTACCCTGTGGCTTGCGAGCTAGGTTCGCTTTATAGCCTTCCAGCCACTCTTTGGTTTCTGCTTCACCGTAATGAGCGATCATCGAAGACACTAGAGAAATATTGTATGGGTGCTTACCAGAGCGGGTACAAATTTTGCCTTTCCACTCAGGCTTGGCAAGATCTGCGTAATCAAAATCAGCAGGTAGACGGCCAACACGATCACGTGATGAGTACACGTTACGAGTGCGTAGCGTCAGCGCAAACCACTCGTCTTCGTTGTCGCGGAACTGTGCCGGTACGTTGGCCTCAATCACCTTGCTGTCAACCGCCTGAACGAGCTCTTTATCAGAAAGCTCAACCAAACGGCTAATATCCGTTGTCAACACTACGTCCGCCGGGCTGTACTGGCCTTCTTGCTGCAGTTTTTCAGCCAAACCTTCTTTGGCAAACTTCACATTCACCTTGATACCAGTCTCAGCAGTGAACTCCTTGAACATAGGCTCAACCAAGAATGGCTGGCGGTATGAGTAAACATTCACTTCTTCAGCCGCGATTGCCGCCTGAGGAGCCGCCAAACCCACTAGAATTGCCGATGCCAACAGCTTTTTCATTTTAATCCTTCCCTTAAACGCAAAATGTAATGATAACGGTTATCAATATCGCTCAATTATACTGTAGACGAAAAGCAAAACAATGCGCAGAAGCAATAAAAAACAAAAAACGCCGCCTTTCGGCAGCGTTTTTTTAAAGATGTGAACTAAATATATGTTACTTATTTCACACTGACAAACTCAGGGTAGGCATCAATACCACAGTCGTGAAGATCCATGCCCGCCAGCTCTTCTTCTTCCGTCACTCGAATACCGACGGTGTACTTCAACACAGCCCAGACCGCCAAGCTTGCAGTAAATACCCAACCGAAGATCACTGCCGCTCCCAGCAACTGCGCACCGAATGTCGCATCGCCATTGCTGAAAGGTACCGCCATCAAGCCGAAGAACCCACACACACCGTGAACCGAAATTGCACCGACCGGGTCATCAATCTTGATCTTGTCAAAGCCGATGATGCTAAAGACCACTAGCGCACCCGCCACCACACCGATGCTCACTGCCGCCATTGGCGATGGTGACAATGGGTCAGCCGTAATAGCGACCAGACCGGCCAATGCACCATTAAGGATCATCGTCAGATCCGCCTTGCCCCAGGTGGTCTTGCACACAGCCAGCGCAGCAATCGCCCCCGCCGCCGCCGCCGCATTGGTGTTAAGGAAGATCTGGCCTACCGCGGTAGCGTTCTCAAAATCCGACAGCATCAGCTGCGAACCGCCGTTGAAACCGAACCAGCCGAACCACAGGATAAAGGTACCCAGCGTCGCCAATGGCATGTTTGAGCCAGGGATGGGGTGGATGGCACCGTTCTTGCCGTATTTCCCCTTACGGGCACCAAGCAGCATCACCCCAGCCAACGCAGCGGCAGCACCGGCCATGTGAACGATACCCGAGCCGGCGAAGTCACTGAAACCCGCTTCTGACAGGAAGCCACCGCCCCATGTCCAGTAGCCTTCGAGTGGGTAGATGAAGCCAGTCAAAATGACAGAAAAAATAAGGAAAGACCACAGCTTCATACGCTCGGCAACCGCGCCTGATACCACAGACATTGCCGTGGCCACAAACACCACCTGGAAGAAAAAGTCAGATTCCAAAGAGTGATCCGCGCCCTCGGCCTGCGAACCAATCAAGGCGCCGATGGACGGCAGCCAACCGCCTTCGCCATTATCGACGTACATGATGTTGTAACCGACAATCAAGTACATGGTGCAAGCGATAGCATACAAACAAAAGTTTTTGGTCAGGATCTCGGTGGTGTTCTTCGAGCGCACCAACCCTGCTTCCAGCATGGCAAAGCCCGCCGCCATCCACATCACCAAGGCACCTGACATTAAAAAGAAAAAGGTGTCGAGAGCATAACGCAGCTCAGTAACAGTCGTTGCTAGTTCCATAATCTTCGTCCCCTACACTTATTCTTATAAGGCTTCTAAATCGGTTTCACCGGTACGGATACGTACGGCATGATCCAGGTCGTATACAAAAATTTTGCCGTCACCTATCTTGCCGGTCTGCGCTGCTTTTGAAATAGCTTCGATAATGGCTTCCATGTTTTCGGCCTGGGTAGCAATTTCCAATTTCACCTTCGGCAGGAAGTCCACCTGGTACTCAGCCCCGCGGTACAATTCGGTATGGCCTTTCTGGCGACCGAAGCCCTTGACCTCAGAAACGGTCATTCCCTCGACACCAACATCAGCCAGTGCTTCGCGTACATCGTCCAACTTAAATGGTTTGATTATTGCGTTGATCAATTTCATTGCCTGCTCCTCGAAAACAGAATTCCTTCTCAATCACAGTTCAATAACAAACAAGCAACGTGCCAACTTTTTTAATTCTTTAATTTCAATCACTTAATTAAAATCGTGATTTGGATACAAAAAAGGCCGCACCTAAATAGTGCAGCCTTTTCACCGTGATGAGGCAATTTCTCCCCGCAGGAACCACCTCGCTCAAAAACGGGTGACGAATGCGCGCCACGCCGTCAAAACTAGGGCAAAGTCTTCGAATCCACACACCGCCACGGCCTCTTCGTCATAAAAGTCCATATTATCCTCAAGTTCGGTATCATCTTCGGAAAACAGATAGTTAGCTTGAACTACCGCTTCGTTATCCTGCAGACTCAAGGTCAGCTCGTCACCGATGATCCGCCATTCCTGGGTGCTGTTCTTCAGTGCACCAAGCTGGCACATGACGGTGTCCATCTTGTCAAAGTCCTTACCGATCTCTTCCACCAGCCAGCGGCCCAGGGCCTCATGCCCCATTGAGAAAACCGCATGATAGCTACCGTCCAAGGTGTTTTTCTTAAAGTCGTAATCCATAGCTATCCTCTGTGTGATGTCGGTGATCTTAAATGATAAACTGGTTTAAGCTGGGCGGTGAGACCGCCTCTTCGCGCAAGAGCGCACATTTTCAGGATCTGACACCAAAATGCAACTCAATGCGACCATTGCCCGGCAAATCGTCGAGCGAGCGATGAAAATCATCCAACACTCGGTCAATGTCATGGACGAATATGGCCGGATCATCGGCTCCGGTGATCCCAGCCGCCTCAACCAGCGCCATGAAGGGGCGATACTGGCCATCAATGACAACCGGGTGGTCGAGATTGATCCCGGCACCGCGCTGCAGCTCAAGGGCGTCAAACCGGGCATTAACCTGCCCATCGTCTTTCGCGACCAGATTATCGGCGTCGTCGGGATCTCCGGCACACCGGATCAAGTGCGCAACTATGGCGAACTGGTCAAGATGACCGCCGAGCTGATCGTCGAGCAGGAAGCGCTGATGTCCCAGGTCCAGTGGAACAAGCGCCACCGCGAGGAACTGGTGCTGCAGCTGATCAAGGATACCGAGCTCAATGATGCCCAGCTGATCTCCATTGCCCAGAAACTCGATCTGGATCTGGCCCAGCCCCGGATCGCCGCCCTGGTCAAAGTGCTTCCCGCCGCGGGCGCATCGCTGTCGCTCGAACACTTACAGAAAATGGTCCACCTACTCGAATACCCCGAGCGTGATAACTTGGTCGGTATCCACTCGGTCTCGCTCAATGAGATAGTGGTACTCAAGCCGATCACGCTCGAAGAGACGGGCTGGTCGCGGGCAATCGAACAGAAGCGGATTGACAAACTGATACGGCGGGTGGCCAAGCAAAGCCACTTTTCGATCCAGATCGCCCTCGGCGACTACTTCCCCGGGCTACAGGGACTGTCGCGCTCGTTCCAAACCGCCCAGGCCACGCTCAATGCTGCCACCAGCAAGGATAGTGTCCTGTTCTACCAAGATCACCTGCTGCCGGTGCTGCTCAGCGGGCTCAAAGAAGACCCATGGCGCTTCGAACAATTGGTCAAACCTCTCGAAACCCTCAGGGCCAATGATCCCAAAGGCACCCTGCTAAAAACCTTGAAGGCATTTTTTGCGCAGAATTGTGATTTAGCTCAAACGTGCGAAGTGCTCCATATTCACCGCAATACGCTGCGTTACCGCCTCGATCGCATCGAGCAGGAAACCCAGCTAAGTTTCAACAACTTATCTGATAAGACCCGATTATACCTCGCCCTTTCCTGCTAGCTGACAAACCCCTCAATTTGTGCGATTGCACAAAAACATAATGCTGGGGTGATGATTTTTCGTCACCTCGCCTAAAGCCAAAACGGGCCAGGCCAAGTACATTCCACCGCAGTTAAGAATTTTCGTTTTCTTTTTTTATTTTGACGTGGAATAGAACATGGTAGAAGTATCAACACTTGGTGCGTTGGCTGCGCTGGTCGTGGCCATTAGCCTGATCCTGAAAAAAGTACCGCCCGCCTACGGCATGATCATCGGTGCCCTTGTCGGTGGTATTGTCGGTGGCGTGTCGCTAACCGACACCGTGAACCTGATGATTGGTGGCGCCCAGGGTATTGTCACAGCGGTATTGCGGATCTTGGCCGCGGGTGTCCTTGCCGGTGTCTTGATTGAATCAGGGGCCGCAACCTCTATCGCTGAAACCATCGTAAAGAAAGTCGGTGAAACCCGTGCCCTGCTGGCACTGGCTGTCGCCACCATGATCCTGACCGCTGTCGGCGTTTTCGTTGACGTGGCCGTGATCACTGTCGCCCCGATTGCGCTGGCCATTGCCCGCCGTGCCGACCTGTCGAAAATGGCCATCCTTCTTGCCATGGTCGGTGGCGGTAAGGCCGGTAACATCATGTCACCGAATCCCAATGCTATCGCGGCTGCCGATGCGTTCGATGTCCCGCTGACATCCGTGATGGCAGCCGGTGTGATCCCGGGCCTGTGCGGCATGGCTTTCGCCTACTTCATTGCCAAAAAACTGGTTAACCGCGGCAGCAAGGTGGCTGAGCACGAAGTCGTCGCCATCGACCACAGCCGCCTGCCAAAATTCGGTGCCGCCATTGTTGCACCGCTCATCGCAATTGCCCTGCTGGCCCTGCGCCCAATTGCCGGCATCAACGTTGACCCACTGATCGCGCTTCCTCTTGGTGGCTTGGTCGGTGCCGTCGTGATGGGCCGCTTCCGCGATACCAACCACTTTGCGGTATCCGGCCTGACCCGTATGGCTCCTGTTGCCGTTATGCTGCTGGGTACCGGTACCCTGGCTGGCATCATTGCCAACTCCGGCCTGCGTGACGGCCTGATTGAGCTGCTGACCGCCTCTGGCCTGCCATCTTACCTGCTGGCGCCTATCTCGGGCTCGATGATGTCACTGGCCACGGCTTCAACCACCGCCGGTACCGCCGTTGCCGCAAGTGTTTTCAGCCACACCATCCTTGAGCTGGGTGTGCCAGCACTGGCAGGTGCCGCGATGATCCATGCCGGTGCAACGGTACTGGACCACATGCCTCACGGCAGCTTCTTCCATGCAACCGGTGGTGCTGTGCACATGGACATCAAAGAGCGCCTCAAGCTTGTCCCTTACGAGTCAGCAGTTGGCCTAGTGATTGCTGTCATCTCGACCCTTATTTTCGGTGTATTCGGCTTCTTCGTTTAAGGATTCATAGTCATGAAAATTGTAATTGCCCCAGATTCATACAAAGAAAGTTTGACGGCCATGGAAGTGGCTACGGCTATCGAAGCGGGTTTCCGCCAAGTCCTGCCGGAAGCGGAGTACCACAAACTACCGATGGCTGACGGCGGTGAAGGCACCGTGCAGTCTCTGGTTGATGCCACCAATGGTTCTATCGTCGAACAGTCTGTGACCGGCCCTCTAGGTAAGCCGGTAGCCGGTTTCTACGGCGTGATGGGCGACGGCCGTACCGCAATAATCGAAATGGCGGCGGCATCTGGCCTGCACCTTGTCGAGCCTGAACTGCGCAACCCGCTAAAAACCACCACTTTCGGTACTGGCGAGCTGATCAAAGCGGCATTGGACAAAGGTGTCGAGCACATTATCGTCGGGATCGGCGGCAGTGCCACCAACGATGGCGGCATCGGTATGGCCCAGGCGCTGGGCATCCGCCTGCTTGACGAAAACGGCGAGGAAGTTGGTTTCGGCGGTGGCGAGCTGGCACGTATCGCAACGATCGACAAGACTAACCTAGACCCGCGTCTTGCGACGGTGAAACTGGAAGTAGCCTGTGACGTCGACAACCCACTGTGTGGCCCGAAAGGTGCCTCGCATATTTTCGGCCCGCAGAAAGGCGCGACACCGGAAATGGTCGAGCTGCTTGACGCCAACCTGGCCCACTATGCCGGAATCATCAAGACCCAACTCGGGCGAGATGTCAAAGACATGGCCGGCGCCGGTGCCGCCGGTGGCCTTGGCGCCGCCCTGCTTGGCCTGCTTGATGCCAGCCTGCGCCCGGGGATCGACATCGTGATGGATGCGGTGAACCTGCTGGATGTCTGTGCCGATGCCGATTTGGTGATCACCGGCGAAGGCCGCATCGACAGCCAGACGATTCATGGCAAAACCCCAATCGGTGTTGCCCGTACGGCCAAGCGCTTCCATCTTCCGGTAATCGGTATTGCCGGCTGCCTGGCTGCCGATTGCGATGCGGTTTACGACCACGGCATCGACGCGGTATTCAGCGTGACCCCAAGGGCAATGGAGCTTCAAACGGCAATGGATGAAGCAGCCTTCAACGTCGAGATGACCGCGCGCAACGTGGCAGCGATGCTGACTGTCGGCAAACGCTAATAGTTAGCTAGATAACGAGGCCGGTACTACACGTATCGGCTTTTTTTTGCGCTGACTTCGAGTAATGAAAAACCATGATGTACGAATTTGAGAATTCACCCCCGAGTCCACTTTATGGGGCATACCACTCGAGCCTCTAGCTCAAGTGTTACCCCCCCCACAAAACCACCATCCTGAAACGGTGTTAGCTTGCTCCCAGAACCACATATTGATCGGTGTCATTCAGATTAAAGTCATCTCCCCCGTAGTCTAATAGGGCAAGCTACTCTTTCTCTCTAAAGGATCCTGTCATGGACAAACTACTTGCTCTCTTATCCGGCCGTAACGGATCTCACCGTATCGAAGATCTGCTTCTGCTGCTGCTCCGTTTGGCTATCGGTGGTGCGATGCTGACCCACGGCATCGGCAAGATCGTCAACTTCAGCGAGCTAGCTCCGACTTTTATCGACCCGTTCGGTATCGGCTCTACCCCAAGCCTGGTACTGGCCATGTTGGCCGAGGTACTTGGCTCGATAGCCTTGATGCTGGGTGTATTAACCCGTATCAGTGCATTGGTACTGCTGTTTACCATGGGCACAGCAACCTACGCAGTGGGAATGGCCAAAGGCTGGGCAGGCGCTGAACTGGCCTTTATCTACTCGCTGGTTTACCTCACCCTGATGGTACAAGGCGGCGGCCGCATCGGCCTCGAACACTTTTGGCTCAGCAAGCGCCGTAAAGCCAAGGCATTAGCGAAAGTAAAAAGCGCTTAATTCCCTTAGTCACAAGCTAAGCTCTAGAAACAAAAACGCCTCCAACTGGAGGCGTTTTTATTAGTAGCAACTTACTCTTAGGCTGGCTGCTGGATAATCACATCATCCGCTTTCTTAGTGTACTGCTCCATGCGGTGGAAGTTGAGGTAGCGGTAGGTATCCGCTGCCGTCGCATCGATTTGCTTGGCGTACTCCAAGTACTCTTCCTTGGTCGGGATACGGCCAAGGATTGCGCCCACTGCCGCCAACTCTGCCGAAGATAGGTACACATTGGCCCCCGTACCCAAACGGTTCGGGAAGTTACGGGTCGATGTCGACATCACCGTTGCCTTGTCGGCAACGCGGGCCTGGTTACCCATACACAGCGAACATCCCGGCGTTTCGATACGCACACCGGCACGGCCGAAGATACCGTAGTAACCTTCTTCCGTAAGCTGGTCTTTGTCCATCTTGGTTGGCGGTGCCACCCACAGGCGGGTATCGAGCGTACCGCCGAACTTCTCTAGCAGTTTACCTGCCGCACGGAAGTGGCCGATGTTGGTCATGCACGAGCCGATGAACACTTCATCGATTGCGGTGCCCTGTACGTCAGACAGCAGACGCGCATCATCCGGGTCATTCGGTGCACACAAGATAGGCTCGTTGATTTCTGCCAGATCGATTTCGATAACATGCGCGTACTCGGCATCGCCATCGGCTTCCATCAACTCAGGATTTGCCAGCCACTCTTCCATCGCCGTGATACGACGCTCGATGGTACGGCGGTCGCCATAACCTTCAGCGATCATCCACTTGAGCATCACGATATTCGACTCAAGGTACTCGGCAATCGACTCTTGCGATAGCTTAACAGTACAACCTGCCGCACTACGCTCGGCGGATGCATCCGACAGCTCGAACGCCTGCTCTACCGTTAAATGCTCAACACCTTCGATTTCCAGCACGCGGCCCGAGAATTCATTGATCTTACCCGCTTTCTCAACGGTCAGCAGCCCCTGCTGAATCGCGTAATAAGGGATGGCATGAACCAGGTCACGCAGGGTAATGCCTTCCTGCATCTCGCCCTTGAAGCGGACTAAGATAGATTCAGGCATGTCCAGCGGCATGACGCCAGTTGCCGCCGCAAACGCGACCAAACCAGAGCCTGCCGGGAACGAAATCCCCAATGGGAAACGGGTATGCGAGTCACCACCAGTACCGACGGTATCAGGCAGCAGCATACGGTTCAGCCATGAGTGGATAACGCCGTCACCCGGACGCAGCGACACACCGCCACGGTTCATGATGAAATCAGGCAGGGTGTGGTGGGTGTTCACATCAACCGGCTTAGGGTACGCCGAGGTGTGACAGAACGACTGCATGGTCAGTTCAGCCGAAAAACCCAGACAAGCCAAATCTTTCAGCTCATCACGGGTCATTGGACCGGTGGTATCCTGCGAGCCCACGGTAGTCATCTTCGGCTCACAGTATGTGCCAGGACGGACACCTTCAACACCACACGCTTTACCGACCATCTTCTGGGCCAAAGTGTAACCTTTGCCTGAGTCTTCAACCGCAACCGGGCGGCGGAACACATCAGAAGAAGCGAGCCCCAGAGACTGGCGGGCACGGTCAGTTAGACCACGACCGATGATCAGAGGAATACGACCACCAGCACGCACTTCGTCAATCAATACATCGGTTTTCAGCTCGAAGGTAGACACCACATCATCGCTGCCGTGGCGGCGGACTTCACCCTTGTACGGGTAGACATCTATCACATCCCCCATGTTAAGCGCAGTCACATCAACTTCGATTGGCAGTGCACCGGCATCTTCCATGGTATTGAAGAAGATTGGCGCGATCTTGCCACCAAGCACGTAACCACCGGCACGCTTGTTAGGGACATTAGGGATATCATCGCCCATGAACCACAGTACCGAGTTGGTCGCCGACTTACGGGAAGAGCCGGTACCGACAACATCACCAACATAGACCAACTGATGGCCTTTCTCTTTCAGTGCTTCAATCTGCTTGATAGGACCGATAGAACCCGGTTGTTCCGGCTCGATACCTTCACGTTCGTTCTTGAGCATAGCAAGGGCATGCAGCGGGATATCAGGGCGAGACCATGCATCCGGAGCTGGAGACAAGTCATCAGTATTGGTTTCACCCGTGACCTTGAAAACAGTCAGGGTGATCTTTTCAGCCAACTCCGGCTTGGACAGGAACCACTCGGCATCCGCCCAAGATTGGATCACCTGCTGGGCGAAAGCATTGCCGGCTTTGGCTTTTTCTTCGACGTCATAGAAGGCATCGAACATCAGTAAGGTATGAGACAGCGCTTTAGCCGCAATCGGAGCCAGGGCTTCATCGTCTAGCAATGCAATCAGCGGCTCGATGTTGTAACCACCCTGCATAGTACCCAATAGCTCGGCAGCTTTTTCCTTGCTGACGATTGGGGACTGCGCTTCGCCTTTGGTCAGTGCAGCAAGGAAGCCCGCCTTCACATAGGCGGCTTCATCCACACCAGGGGGAATACGATTTTCCAGGAGATCTAGCAGAAAGGCTTCCTCACCGGCTGGTGGGGTCTTTAGTAATTCAACCAGAGCGGCAACCTGCTCAGCATCGAGCGGCTTTGGAACAACTCCTTCTGCAGCACGTTCTTCGACGTGTTTACGGTAGGCTTCAAGCACGACATATTCCTCATTTTAGGTTTGGCCGCGATGGCCAAACATCCTTGGAAGTGATTGATCTACCGTTAGCGTGTTGGAAGGGCTTGATATTCCTTCTGTCACATAAGAAATGTTACTATTTCAGCCAACGGAGACCAAAACCGTTTATCGAGCATACCAGATTTAACGTAATATTAAAATCCGGTCGTTTTTTACAACATTCACAAATTTTGAATAAATGTAAGCAACCGTAATACCCACCGTTGGCATTCTTCCCCTCATATCAGACTGTTAACTTATAGTGCCCCGCCGAAGAAGACATAAAATGCATGGTTCGACTGCTCAGTCCGGCCATAAGCCAAGATAAGTGGCCCCACCGGGGTGGTGATCCCCGAGTACAAGCTGCCTGCGGTATAGAGGGGTACATCCTTGAAGCTCAGATCTGAACTGTTGTAGACCCCGCCGTATTCCAGCGAGCCGCCGAAGAAAACCGAAGATTTGAACAAGCCAAAATCCTGTTCCATCAAGTTGTAGCGGTAAATCGCGGCGGTGAATATTTTGTTGTTACCCGACAGGCTGTTCTTCGGGATCCCGGACAGGTTAAGGAATCCCCCCAGCTCTTTGGGATCAAGCCGCAGATCAAAGTCCGATCGAACCCGGCCATATTCCGCCTTGCCCATGAAGGTATGGTCACCATAGGTCACCGCCCCCTTCCAGTTAATATCCATATGAACCGAGAAGTCTTCATACTCTGTACCTTGGAAGCGGCTGTTGTCATCCGAAGCTGCCAGCTCAAGCTCTAGGAGGTTACCTTGCTTGGGCAACATAATGTCATCCAGGGTATCTAGACTGTAACGGATATAACCAATTTGGCTGTTTCGCTTGTCGATCCCGAAATCCGGAAAACCCAGTACCTCCGTTTCACCGCTGAGATAACGCATCCCGATCCGGAACTCTTGCCACAGCGTCGGCTGCCAGCCAAACGAAGCATCAAAAATGGTATCGGTATAGGTGGCAGGCAGGAAGAAATCTATATCCTCAAGACTCGGCTCTTCACCAAATAGCGGGATGTTGTAATCGGTATTTTTGTACTCGGCGGTGATCAGCGAAAACCAGTCGTGATCCTTGACAAAAGGCAGGTACAGCCCGGTGGCAATCCGCTTATCCGAGCCGTATTCCAACTCAGTACGCCACTCAGCACCAGCCCGGCTGAGCCCGGTCACATTGAAGGCGACACCAAAGGAGTAATCGGTACTGTTTTCAAAATCATCCTCAAGGGCAAAACGAAAATCGATAAAATTCGGCCCCCAGCTTTTCTCCCTGACATCAAGCAAAATGACATTATCACCGTCAATTTGCTCGATACGGTAATCAACCCGCTCAAAACGATCCAGGGCATATAGACTGCGTACGCTCTCACTCAGGTCCTCGGAGGAAATAGCCTGGCCCGCCTCAAGCTGCAAGCGGTCGAGCAACACGTCGTCAGCATAGCTACTGTTATTCTGCAGCCGTATTTCATCGACCAACAACTCATCGAGCGGTACCAGTTGGCGGCGCCGTTTCTGCTTGCTGTCGATATAGTTTTGGAACCAGGTACTCCGGCCGAGGTGAGCCAACTCGTCGGCCATCGCCATCACCTCGACATAACCGCTCTCGAAAGCCAGCGGCATACGGGCAAAATCTGCGGTCTTGATACCGCGAATGTTGGGGCGGATCAGAAAATCCTTATCCGACAGCAAAGCGATCTGGCGGTCAGCGTTATCACGCACCATGAAGTCCGTCAGTTGATCCATCACCGCGAAATAGTTGCTGAGCTCATCACGCTTTTTGAACTCGTTGCTGATATCAACCGCAATAATGATATCGGCTCCCATATTGCGCACCACATCAATCGGCAGGTTATCGGTGATCCCGCCATCGACCAGCAGCTTATCGTTAAGCTCTTTCGGTGGCAGCAGGCCCGGTATCGACATACTGGCCTGCATCACCTCGGCCAAATCTCCCTTGTCCAATACCACCGGCTGCAAGTTTTCAATATCCGTCGCCACCGCCCGGTATGGGATCACCATGTCATCAAAACTGTCAAACACCGGCAGGCTGCCGGAGGTCGAGCGCAGGATCTCCCCCATGGTCTGGCCCTGGACAATCCCCCGCGGCGCTTTGAGCTCCCAAAACCCAAACCCAAGCTCACTCGTCACCTGGTATCGGTCTTCTTGTTGCTTTTCCCTGACCCGACGGTCACTCCGCATCACCCGGTCTTGATAGCCCCGATCCCAATCCACGCTGGTCAGCAATGCCTCGATTTCATCGGCACTCATCCCAGTCGCGTACAAACCGCCGACATAAGCGCCCATACTGGTCCCTGCAATATAGTCGACCGGAATATGAAGATCTTCCAGCGCTTTGAGTACCCCGATATGGGCGGCACCTTTGGCACCGCCGCCACCGAGTACCACGCCGATCTTAGGTCGCTGCTCGGCAAAGGCCACAGAAGAAAAAGAAACGCTGAACAAGCACAAAAATGTGATACCTAGCACTAAAGTTCTGCAACCGTTGTGCAGATAACATATCACACTGTGAGTTGCCGCAAATGGCTGTTCTTGGGTCATGGGCTACTTATTCCGTGAACGTACACACCGTTCACATCGTCAGACAAAACTATAAAAGACTATGAAGTTCAACCAATTCACAATCAAACAAAAGCTGATCCTGGCTATGGTCCTTGCGGTTCTCGCTTCTACCCTGCTCGTTGGCATCATCAGCCAAAAGCAAGCAAGGCAAGTGGTCGAAAACCGCTTACTGCAGTCGGAGCTACCGGCTACCCTGCTGCAAATCCGCAATAGCATCGATAAGGAAGTATCACTGATGCTGGCTGCCGCCGAGCAACTGGCCACCAGCCGCTTCATTACTGACCTCTATCATGATGGCAGATCGCAAGCCGATGAAAGCAAAATAATCCGGCGCCTGAATGATATCAAAAACCAGTACCAATTGTTCGATGCCTCTATTGCTGATCGTACCAGTGGCGACTACTGGAATCAGGACGGATTTCTGCGCCGCCTGACCCCGCAGCAAGATGGCTGGTTCTATGATTTCACCCGCTCGGGGCAAGCCCGATCGCTCAGTGTCTTCCGCGAATCAAACGGCGACGTCAAACTGTTCGTCAACTACCAGCAGCTAAATGGCAAAGGTATGGCCGGCCTTTCCAAGTCCCTCGCCGAGATGAGCCGCTTCATCAACCAGTTCCAGCTGGAAAAAACCGGCTTTGTCTTCCTCGCTGACGGCCAAGGCCAAGTGCAGATCCATCGCGACCGTGGCGTAATGGGCAAAATGCAGCTCGCGAACCTGTACGGCCAGCAAGCGGCCGCTACCTTACTGGCCAAGGATGATTTCAATGTCGTCCAGCACACCATCAACGGCCAAGATGTGTTGGTGGCTACCAGCTACATCCCATCCATGAACTGGTATGTGGTTGCCCAATTGCCCCTGGAAGAAGCCTTTGCCGAGCTGAATCAGGCCCGCCAGCAAATCATGCTGTGGACCGCCGGCATCGCCGCCGCGTTTGTGTTACTTGCCATTTGGCTCGGTAGCAATATCACCCAGCCGATTTCCCGCCTGGCCGCTATGTTTAAAGATCTCGGTGAAGGCGAAGGGGATCTGCGCCACCGTATTGAAGTATCAGGCAATGATGAAATTGCCCAGCTCTCCGCGGGCTTCAATAGTTTCATCGGCAAGATCCACTACTCGGTCAAAGAGGTCGCCGAAACCGGCAACAGCCTCCGCGAAGCGGCCGAGTCTGTCGCCCAGCAGGCTGAAATCACCTTGGATACCAGCCACAGCCAACGTGACCGTACCCTGCAGGTCGTCACGGCTATCAATGAAATGGGTGCCACCGTCAACGAAATTGCCAGCAATGCCGCGCACGCAGCCGATGCCGCGCATAATGCCGAAAACGAAACCCAGAGCGGCCAGCAGGTGGTCAGCCAGGCCCGCGATACCATTAACCAGCTCGCCAATGATGTGACCCAGGTCAGCGAAGTGATTGAGTCGCTGGCCAGCAACACCCAGGCCATTGGCAGTATTCTGGATGTGATCCGCGGTATCTCCGAGCAAACCAATTTGCTGGCGCTCAACGCCGCAATTGAGGCGGCCCGCGCCGGCGAGCAGGGCCGCGGCTTTGCTGTGGTGGCCGACGAGGTACGCAGCTTGGCCAGCCGCACCGCCGATTCGACCGATGAGATCCAGGCGATGATCAACCGCCTGCAGGAAGAAGCCAGCAACGCAGTCAGCGCGATGGTGCAGAGCCGCCAGCTCACCTCCGATGGCGTCTCGGCAGCGGACGAGGCCTCCGGCGCCCTGCTGTCGATCTCCGATCGCATCACCCTGATTTCCGACATGAATACCCAGGTCGCCACCGCAACGGAAGAGCAGTCCACCGTGGTCTGCGATATCAACTGCAATATCGAGGAAATCAACGAAGCGACCCAACGCACTGCCGATACCGCTTCGCAGCTAGCCCAGTCAAGCCAAGCACTGCGCGATCTGTCCAAGCGCCTGGATGACATGGTCGGCACGTTCACGCTCTAAGCGTGATACGATAGCGAAGAAATAAAAGCAAACGGCAAGGAGGGTTTAGGCCCTCCTTGTTGTTTTCTGGGTTCTAGGTTCTGCGAACCTCAAATTCAAGCCAAGTTTTTGGCTCTTCCTAGCCCCAAAATACCAAAAAAGCGCCCGAAGGCGCTTTTTTCATATCCGCTAGCAAAGCCGTAATTACTTACGCTTAACGGCTTTCGGGTTAGGAAGGTCAGTGATTGAACCTTCGAATACCTCAGCAGCCAGACCTACAGATTCGTGTAGCGTTGGGTGGGCGTGGATAGTCAGAGCGATATCCTCTGCATCACAGCCCATCTCGATCGCCAGACCGATTTCACCCAGCAGCTCACCACCGTTAGTACCCACGATAGCACCACCGATCACACGGTGAGTGTCTTTGTCGAAGATCATCTTCGTCATACCGTCGGCACAGTCAGAAGCGATTGCACGGCCAGAAGCTGCCCATGGGAATGTCGCCACTTCGTAGTTGATGCCTTCAGCTTTTGCTTCTTTCTCGGTCTTACCAACCCATGCTACTTCTGGCTCGGTGTAAGCGATTGAAGGAATAACTTTAGGATCGAAGTAGTGCTTCTTACCAGAAATAACTTCAGCAGCAACGTGGCCTTCATGCACACCTTTGTGAGCAAGCATTGGCTGGCCAACGATGTCACCGATAGCGTGGATGTGAGGAACGTTAGTACGCATCTGCTTGTCAACGTTGATGAAGCCGCGCTCGTCAACTTCGATACCCGCTTTCTCTGCGTCGATCAGCTTACCGTTTGGTACACGGCCGATTGCCACAAGAACAGCATCGTAACGTACCGGCTCAGCAGGGGCTTTCTTACCTTCCATTGATACGTAGATACCGTCTTCACGCGCTTCAACAGCGGTTACTTTGGTTTCTAGCATCAGGTTGAATTTCTTCTTGATGCGCTTGGTGAAAACTTTAACGATGTCTTTGTCAGCAGCAGGGATAACCTGATCGAACATCTCAACCACATCGATCTGCGAACCCAGCGCATGGTATACCGTACCCATCTCAAGGCCGATGATACCGCCACCCATGACAAGTAGCTTTTCAGGCACTTCTTTCAGCTCAAGGGCATCAGTTGAGTCCCAGATACGTGGGTCTTCGTGCGGGATGAACGGTAGCTCGATAGGACGAGAACCTGCCGCAACGATAGCGTTGTCGAAAGTTACAGTTGTTGGACCGTCTTCGCCCTCAACAACGATAGTGTTAGGACCAGTAAACTTACCGTAGCCGTTAACCACGTTAACTTTACGCATCTTAGCCATACCGCCAAGACCGCCTGTCAGTTGGGTAATTACTTTTTCTTTCCATACACGGATCTTGTTGATATCGGTTTGAGGCTCACCGAATACCACGCCGTGCTCAGCCATCGCTTTTGCTTCTTCGATAACTTTAGCAACGTGAAGCAGGGCTTTAGATGGGATACAACCCACGTTTAGACATACACCACCAAGTGTGCTGTATTTTTCGATTAGTACCGTATCTAGGCCTAGGTCGGCGCTACGGAATGCCGCAGAGTAACCTGCAGGGCCTGAACCCAACACCACTACCTGGGCTTTAATTTCTTTACTCATCATGACCTCGTTGTAAGTCTTTTATCCCTAACAGGCTAAGTATTCGTGTTCTACTTTTTGTTTCAGCTGGCTAACGATTTTACAGAGGTGTTAACAAACTGAAAAGTAAATTGCTATAGCCTGTGAGCTACACAACACTTCCATGCCCGCTTTTGCAGGCATGGAGGTTGGTTAGGAAACCTTAAAGTACCAGACGGCGAATGTCAGACAGACACGCGTTCAGGTATGTGATGAAGCGAGCACCTTCCGCGCCATCGATCACACGGTGGTCGTATGATAGAGACAGTGGAAGCTGTAGGCGTGGTTCGAACTCTTTGCCGTTCCACACAGGCTTCATTTCAGACTTAGATACACCCAGGATACCAACTTCTGGTGCATTCACGATTGGTGTGAACGCAGTGCCGCCGATACCGCCTAGGCTTGAGATAGTGAAACAGCCACCCTGCATGTCAGCAGCAGTTAGCTTGCCAGCACGTGCCTTCTTAGACACTGCCATTAGCTCTTCAGATAGCTCGTAAATACCTTTCTTGTTCACGTCTTTGAACACAGGAACAACCAGGCCATTTGGTGTATCTACGGCGATACCCACGTTTACGTACTTCTTCAGGATCAGGCTCTCGTTGTCTTCAGACAGCGAAGCGTTGAACGCTGGGAAGGCTTCTAGCGCTTTCGCTACCGCTTTCATGATGAATACAAGCGGAGTGATCTTCATGCCAGTATCTTTCTTCGCTTCGATAGCATTCTGCTCTTTACGGAATGCTTCCAGCTCAGTGATGTCTGCGTTGTCCCACTGTGTAACGTGAGGGATCATTACCCAGTTACGGTGCAGGTTGGCGCCAGAGATCTTCTTGATGCGAGAAAGAGGCTTAGTTTCAGTCTCACCGAACTTGCTGAAATCAACTTTCGGCCATGGTAGTAGACCCAGCGCAGAGCCATCACCCTTGCCAGATGCCGCGCTACCCGCCTCAAGACGCTTAAGCGCATCTTTAACGAAGTTCTGAACGTCTTCTTTCAGGATACGGTTCTTACGACCAGTACCTTTAACCTTAGACAGGTTAACACCGAACTCGCGAGCAAGACGGCGAACAACTGGAGACGCGTGAGCGTAATCGTTGTTCTCCTGGAAATCACCGGTAGATGCAGGAGCTGCCGCCGCTGGCGCTGGCGCTGCTGCTGGAGCAGGTGCTGGGGCTGCTGCCGCAGGAGCAGCTACAGGTGCTGCGCCAGCAACTTCGAATACCATGATTAGCGAGCCAGTCGACACTTTGTCACCTGCTGCAATCTTGATCTCTTTAACCTTACCAGCGAACGGTGCAGGGACTTCCATAGAAGCCTTGTCACCTTCAACAGTGATCAGAGACTGCTCTTCTTCAATCATGTCGCCTACCGCAACCATGATTTCAGTCACTTCTACTTCGTCGCCACCGATGTCCGGTACGTTAACTTCTTGGTCAGCTGCCGCTGCAGGAGCTGCAGCCGGAGCTGCCGCAGGCGCTGCTGCAGGAGCTGCACCAGCGGTTTCGAAGATCATGATAAGAGAGCCTGTCGATACTTTATCGCCTGCCGCTACTTTGATCTCTTTTAGAGTACCAGCGAATGGTGCAGGTACTTCCATTGATGCTTTGTCGCCTTCAACAGTAAGAAGAGACTGCTCTTCTTCGATGCTGTCGCCAACGGCAACCATGATTTCAGTTACTTCTACTTCGTCGCCACCAATATCCGGTACGTGAACTTCTTTAAGCTCTGAAGTAGCAGGAGCCGCTGCTGCTGGAGCTGGAGCAGCAGGCGCTGCTTCAGCCGCAGGAGCAGGTGCTGCAGCTGCAGCACCCTCGGCTTCGAAAATCATGATTAGAGAACCGGTAGAAACCTTGTCGCCTTCAGCCACTTTGATTTCTTTAACGATACCCGCCTGAGAAGCTGGTACTTCCATAGAAGCCTTGTCGCCTTCTACAGTGATCAGAGACTGCTCTTCTTCAACCTTGTCGCCAACGCTTACAAGGATCTCAGTTACTTCAACCTCATCCGCACCGATGTCAGGTACATTAATTTCGATTGCCATGTTTAATTTGCCTCTTACGCGTATAGCGGGTTGATCTTGTCAGCGTCGATGTCGAACTTCGCGATTGCTTCAGCAATTACAGATTTCTCAACATCACCACGCTTAGCCAGTTCAGTCAGTGCAGCAACAACTACGTAGCCAGCGTTAACTTCGAAGTGGCGGCGTAGGTTCGCACGGCTGTCAGAGCGGCCGAAACCGTCAGTACCAAGTACTTTGAAAGACTCAGAAGGCATGAATGCACGAACTTGCTCTGCGTAGTTCTTCATGTAGTCCGTTGCAGCGATCGCTGGCTCAGTGCCCATAACCTGTGCGATGTACGGTACTTTCGCTTCTGCTTCAGGGTGAAGCATGTTGTAGCGCTCTACGTCTTGACCTTCACGCGTTAGTTCGTTGAAAGACGTCACAGAGTAGATGTCAGAAGCGATACCGTAGTCGTCGCTTAGGATCTGTGCTGCTTTGCGAACTTCGTTCATGATAGTGCCCGAGCTCATTAGCTGAACTTTAGACTTATCACCCGCGTAAGATTCTAGCTTGTAGATACCCTTACGGATGCCTTCTTCAACGCCTTCTGGCATTGCTGGCATCGCGTAGTTTTCGTTCATTACCGTTAGGTAGTAGAACACGTTCTCTTGCTCGCCGTACATGCGACGGATACCGTCTTGCATGATCACAGCAACTTCGTAAGCGAACGTTGGGTCGTAAGAGATACAGTTAGGAACAGTGTTAGCCATGATGTGGCTGTGACCGTCTTCGTGCTGTAGACCTTCACCGTTCAGGGTAGTACGACCTGCTGTCGCACCCAGTAGGAAACCACGCGCCTGCTGGTCACCTGCCATCCACGCCATGTCGCCCACACGCTGGAAGCCGAACATTGAGTAGTAGATGTAGAACGGGATCATTGGAAGATCGTTGGTGCTGTATGACGTTGCTGCAGCAACCCATGAAGACATTGCACCTAGCTCGTTGATACCTTCCTGTAGTACCTGGCCCGACGTCGCTTCTTTGTAGTAAGAAACGATGTCACGGTCCTGCGGCGTGTACTGCTGGCCGTGCGGGTTGTAGATACCGATTTGACGGAACAGACCTTCCATACCGAAAGTACGTGCTTCGTCAGCAATGATAGGAACGATGTTCTTACCGATGTTCTTGTTCTTAAGTAGAACGTTTAGCGCACGAACGAATGCCATCGTGGTAGAGATGTCACGCTTCTGCTCTTCTAGCAGCGGTTTGAACTCTTCAACTTCTGGAAGCACTAGCTCCTCGGTGAAGTTAGGCAGGCGCTGTGGCGTGTAGCCGTGAAGTGCGTTACGACGAGCGTGTAGGTACTCGTGCTCTTTCGAACCTTCTTCCAGTTTCAGGTAAGGCAGGTTCTTCACGTCTTCGTCAGAGACTAGGTCTTGTAGGCCTAGGCGGTCACGCAGGTGCATAACAGAAGACATGTCCATCTTCTTTACCTGGTGCGCAATGTTCTTACCTTCAGCCGCTTCACCCATGCCGTAACCTTTAACAGTCTTAGCAAGGATAACCGTTGGACGGCCTTTGGTTTCTGCCGCGTTCTTGTATGCCGCGTACAGCTTAGATGACTCGTGACCACCACGCTTAAGGGCGAAGATTTCGTCATCAGTCATGTCTGCAACCAGTGCCGCAGTTTCTGGGTACTTACCGAAGAAGTGCTCACGTACGTAAGCGCCGTCTTTCGACTTGAATGTCTGGTAATCACCGTCGATAGTCTCGTTCATCAGCTGCAGCAGCTTGCCCGAGGTGTCTTTCGCCAGTAGAGAATCCCAGTTGTTACCCCAGATAACTTTAACCACGTTCCAGCCAGCACCTTTGAATAGGCCTTCTAGCTCTTGGATGATCTTGCCGTTACCCATTACCGGACCGTCAAGACGCTGTAGGTTACAGTTGATTAGGAAGCATAGGTTGTCCAGTTTCTCACGCGCAGCGAAAGAAATGGCACCACGTGATTCTGGCTCATCCATCTCACCGTCACCCAGGAACGCATATACGCGCTGCTCTGACGTATCTTTCAGGCCACGGCCGTCTAGGTACTTAAGGAAACGTGCTTGGTAGATAGCAGAAATTGGACCCAGACCCATAGATACGGTTGGGAACTGCCAGAACTCAGGCATGAGTTTAGGGTGCGGGTATGAAGGGATACCTTTGCCGTCTACTTCCTGACGGAAGTTGTCTAGCTGCTCTTCGGTCAGACGACCTTCAACGAACGCACGAGAGTAGATACCAGGGGCAATGTGGCCTTGGTAGTATACTAGGTCACCACCGTCCTTCTCGTTCGGCGCACGGAAGAAGTGGTTGAAACAGGTCTCGTAGAACGCTGCAGCAGACTGGAATGAAGCCATGTGACCGCCAAGCTCTAGGTCTTTCTTAGAGCCGCGCAGTACGATCATTGCCGCATTCCAACGGATGATCGCGCGGATACGGCGCTCAAGCGTTGTGTCGCCAGGGTAAGCGGGTTCTTGATCTGATGGGATGGTGTTGATGTAGTTGGTAGTGATACCGGTTGGCATATCTACGCCATCAAGACGAGCCTTGTCCAGTACTTGCTCAAGTAGGAACTGGGCGCGTTCTACACCTTCTTCACGAACGACTGACTCTAGGGCTGCTAGCCACTCTTGAGTTTCCAGTGCATCCACGTCATTTTTCATGACTTCAGACATGCGATCTATCCTTTCGTTGATAATCTACAAAACTAACAATGTCGCGACTGTTTACTAGTGCCCTCGGCTTATATGAGGGGTACTAATCCAGCCCGTCCTTGCGTTGTTGAATGCGTCGAAGAGAGCGTTCTCGTCTACTGTCTTCGCGCGATAAATCCAACAAGGTTTCCTCGATATAAGCCAAATGTGCATGCGATGCGTCGCGGGCCTGTACGGGTTCCCCCGAAACAATCGCCTGGACAATGTTGGCTCGATGATTGCGCACCTTTTCCACCACATCGGGGCGACGGTTCAGGAGCTCAAAGTTTTGTAATACGTTTTGCTCCAGCAGAGGGGCAAGGCTACGGATGATATGGAGCAATACCACGTTGTGTGCGGACTCAGTCACCGCAATCAGGTATTGCATCACAGCGGCGGCTTCGGCCGGCAAATCACCTTGCTGCTGGGCTTCCTGTATCCGCGAATGGCAGTCACGAATACGGGTGAAATCTTCTTGGTTGCCGCGCAGGGCGGCGTAGTAGGCAGCCAGGCCTTCAAGGGCATGGCGCGACTCCAGCAGGTCAAGCTGGGTCTCTGGGTGGGCGGAGAGGAGTTCCAACAGTGGCTCGGAAAAGCTCTGCCATAGCTTTTCGGTCACAAAGGTACCGCCACCCTGGCGGCGCGTGAGCAGTTTTTTTGCCTCAAGGCGCTGGATAGCTTCACGGACAGACGGGCGAGAAACATCGAATTGCTTGGCAAGCTCACGTTCAGGCGGCAGCTGCTGCCCCGGGGATAGGATTCCCTCGAGGATCAGATGCTCCAGTTCCTGCTCGATAGCATCGGAGAGCTTGGGTTGGCGGATTCGTTTATAAGTCATTCGTTATTGGTTCTTGGTTGTACTTATACGTTTCAAGGTAGTCCGGAATGCGGATAATTGGTATTACCAATTTAACTATGGGAGGAAATTTTACAGAAATAATTGAAGATGTCTACCGACAACTTGATTGAAATCATAGAACGAGGGGTGATTTAACAAAAATTTCAAATTATGAAAACTTGTTAAAACATCACAAACACTAGTGGTCAACAGGGGTTAGGGCAATCTTTGACGAGAAAACAAACAATGGTCAGACCAATTGTTTGTTACATTTTCCCGCCAATTTTCTCACCAGCACTCGCACTGACTGGCGATTACTTGAGCAATATTGAAGACTTATAGGCAAGCCAATCAAATGCCAAACCCGGGTCGGTTTTTCGCCCGGGGGCGATAAACTCGTGGCCGGTGATCCGGCTGGCATCCATGCGGGGGTAATTGTCGAGCAGCACCCGGGTGAGTGCGGCAAGGGTATCGTACTGGGCCTGGGTGTAAGGCAGGGTATCCGTTCCTTCCAGTTCAATTCCGATCGAATAGTCGTTGCACTTATCACGGCCTGCAAAGGTCGACACACCCGCATGCCAAGCCCGACAGTCAAACGGAACGAACTGGATAATATCGCCATTTCGCATAATTAGACAGTGAGCCGATACCCGAAAACCGGAAATTAACTCAAAATAGGGATGTTCGTCAGGTTTTAGGGTACCGGTAAATAGCTGCTCGATATACGGACCGCCAAATTGGCCCGGCGGCAAGCTGATATTATGTACAACCAACAGCGAAATATCGTCACTATCCGGCCTGGCATCATGGAACGGCGAAGGCACATGCTTGACCCCTTCCAGCCAGTGGTCTTGATTAATTGTTAACATTGTTAAGTCCTGTGGTCCTGTGGTCCTGTGGTCCTGTGGTCCTGTGGTCCTGTGGTCCTGTGGTCCTGTGGTCCTGTGGTCCTGTGGTCCTGTGGTCCTGTGGTCCTGTGGTCCTGTGGTCCTGTGGTCCTGTGGTCCTGTGGTCCTGTGGTCCTGTGGTCCTGTGGTCCTGTGGTCCTGTGGTCCTGTGGTCCTGTGGTCCTGTGGTCCTGTGGTCCTGTGGTCCTGTGGTCCTGTGGTCCTGTGGTCCTGTGGCTAGGCTCGTTGAGCCAAAAGCCTATGTCAAACCTTTATTTTTTATTTGGCTATCCATGGAACTATTATTTTCCATGGTTCCGCTTTTAATCCATAGGGCCATAGCACCTCAGTACCATAGCACCGCTACCCCTGCCTCTCTAGCACCGCCTTTTCCCGCTTTTCCCAGGAACTAGGCACTCGCACCTAGGATCTCACCCCACATCGCGGTATGATCAGCGCCAGTTAACCCAGGAGCGGCTCCCGCCCCTATTCAGCAGCCAAACCTTGCTACGGATGTGTCATGACTCAAATGGAAAAGAAGCACGACAGCGAATCGCGCTTGAATTACCTTAAACAGCAGCTTCCCCTTGAAATTACCCGTGCCGTTGCCGACACCCTGCGCGAAGATCTCGGCGGCGAGATTGATGCCGGCCGCGACATTACGGCCAGCCTGATCCCGGCAGACAGCCAAGGGATCGCCACCATCATCACCCGCGAACACGGTATGTTCTGCGGCCAGATGTGGGCCGAGGAAGTGTTCCGCCAGCTGGGCGGCGAAGTCAGCATTGAGTGGCATGTCGAAGACGGCGACAAGGTCGAGCCGAACCAGACCCTGTGCACCCTGCGCGGCCCGTCACGCATTCTGCTGACCGGCGAGCGCAACGCGATGAACTTCATCCAGACCCTGTCTGGCTGTGCCACTACCGTTGCCGAATATGCCAAGCAGCTGGAAGGCACCGAGTGCCGCCTGCTTGATACCCGCAAAACGATTCCGGGCCTGCGCAGCGCGCTGAAATATGCCGTGACCTGCGGCGGCGGTTACAACCACCGTATCGGTGTGTTCGATGCGTACCTGATCAAGGAAAACCACATCATCGCCTGCGGCGGTATCGAGCAAGCCATCAGCACCGCCAAGCAGCTCAACCCGGGCAAGCCGGTTGAAGTCGAGACCGAGTCGCTGGACGAACTGCAGCAGGCCATTGATGCCGGTGCCGACATCATCATGCTGGACAACTTCACCACCGACATGATGCGCCAAGCAGTGAAAATCAACGCCGGCCGCGCCGCGCTGGAGAACTCCGGCAACGTGACGCTGGAGACCATCCGCGAGTTTGCCCAAACCGGTGTCGATTACATCTCGGTCGGCGCACTGACCAAGCACCTCAAGGCGATGGATTTGTCGATGCGCTTCAAATAAGCGTCGCCGCTTCTGGTCTTGATTGTTGAGCAGGTTCCTTCGGGAGCCTGTTTTTGTTTCGGGGTATGGTTCACGAGCAAAGATTCGCTTTAATTGACAATAAAATCAACACCTTAACCGGAAAACCACCGACTTAAACGCCTCGACAGCAGCGCCATTTCCCTTCACCGAGTCGCAAAAAAATGATCAACGACTGTAAGCCGCTGATCATTTTCCCGGCACATTTCCAGCAACCTTTCATCACCATTAAAACCGATTGCATATCAGGCGTATGCTGAGCCTACTTTACATTCATGGCTAGAAAACAAGGACAACAACAATGAAAGGACAAAAAGGCTTTACGCTGATTGAGTTGATGATAGTGGTGGCGATTATTGGGATTATCAGCGCATTTGCTGTGCCTGCATACCAGAATTACACTAAACGAGCTCATGCTAGTGAAATGCTAAGCGCTACTGCTGCATTTAAAACAGCTGTAGGAATTTGCCTGCTTGATGGTAAAGCTGACTGTTCGAGTGGTAATGGTGGTGTCCCAAGTCAGCAGCACTTTCAAAAAAGTGCTTCAGATGATTTCACTATTGACTCGACAGTAGCACAAGCAACTCTTGGAACAGCAACAGGTATTGTAGAAGCAACGGTTGTCGCAAAAGGCTCTCTTCCTACTTCTGCTACTGTTAGATTAACTCCTAATTTAACAACTAATGGTGTTGTTTGGGTCATCAGTTGTACAGGTGATGGCTATACAGACTGGTGCCCAGCAAGCTAATGTACACCAACCTTGCTTCAATTCTGCACCAGGCTGAGCTGATCAGCCCGGTGCAGTTGCAACAGGTGGTTGACCAGGTACAGGCTGAAAAACTGTCGGTACCGGCGGCATTGATTGGCCTTGGGATCATGACCAGCCAGGATCTGGCGCGCCAGCTGGAAGTGATTTTTGCCGTTGCCTTGGTCGATGCCCACCAGTATGACTACGCCGAGTGCTGCAAGACCCTCAACCTGCGTGATTTGATCCTGCGCCACCGGGTACTGCCACTTACCCATACCGACAACACCCTGTTCATCGGCCTGTGCGACCCCACCTATCTCGATGCCCTCGATGACTTCCGCTTTGCCACCGGTAAGCATGTCGAGCCAATGCTGCTGGAATACAAACAGCTCGAGGCGGCACTCCGCCGAGTTTACGGCAGCGAGCTCAAAGGCACCGAACAGCACGCACCGCAGCGCGGGATCAGCGAAACTGAGCTGACCGAACTGGTGGAGCTCAGCGATGGCGAGCTGATTGATGACACCACCGACCTCAGCAGCGACAGTGCCCCGGTCACCCGCTACATCAACCAAACCCTGCTCGATGCCCTGCGCAAACATGCCTCGGATATCCATTTCGAGCCTTACGAGAAACACTACCGGATCCGCTTGCGCTGCGACGGTATTTTGCACCAGTATGCCACCCCGCCGGCCAACCTGTCGCGCCGCCTGTCGACCCGACTAAAAGTCATGTCGCGGCTCAATATTGCCGAGCGGCGAATACCGCAAGATGGTCGGATCAAGCTCAAACTGTCCGAAACCGTGTCGGTGGATCTGCGGGTATCGACCCTGCCGACCATGTGGGGTGAGAAAATCGTATTGCGGATCCTCGATAGCAGCAGTAGCAAGCTGGATATCGATCACCTCGGTTATAACGACGGGCAAAAACAGGCCTACCTTGACGCGTTAAACCAGCCGCAGGGGATGATCCTGATGACCGGGCCGACCGGAAGCGGCAAAACCGTCTCGCTCTATTCAGGGCTGAAGATCCTCAACACCGAAGCGCGGAATATCTCCACTGCCGAAGACCCGATAGAGATCAACCTGCCGGGGATCAACCAGGTCCAGATCAACCCCGTCGCCGGCTTGGGTTTTGCCGAAGCATTGCGGGCTTTTCTGCGTCAGGATCCGGACGTGGTGATGGTGGGCGAAATCCGCGATCTCGAAACCGGGGGCATTGCGGTAAAAGCGGCGCAAACCGGCCACCTGGTGCTATCGACCCTGCATACCAACTCGGCAGCCGAGACCATCACCCGCCTGACCAATATGGGGATCGAGGATTTCAATTTGGCCTCGTCGCTCAGCCTGATCATCGCCCAGCGCCTGGCTAGGCGGCTGTGCCACCACTGCAAACAGCCGGACGATCTCGACCCGCTGCTTCGCGCCAGACTCGAGATCCCGCCAGGCGCCGAGCTGTTCAAGGCCAGTCCTAACGGCTGTGATGACTGCAACAAGGGCTACCTGGGACGGGTCGGAATTTATGAAGTGATGCCCTTCTCAAGGCCGTTGTCACACGCCCTGTTGCAGGGAGCCAGTACCTTGGAGCTGGAGGATATCGCCTGCCAGCACGGCATGATCACCCTCCGGCAAGCCGGTATCGAAAAGCTCTGCCAGGGCACCACCAGCCTCGCCGAGCTTCAGCGTGTCCTGCATTTCGCTTGAACCAGCACTCACTAAATACAACGTCTAGCAAATAAGGAACTCCCCATGGCCAAGGACAGAAAAATACGTTATTACCGCTGGCGTGGGATCAACCCAACCGGCAAGCGCTTGTCAGGTGTCATGCTCGGCTTTCAGGAGCAGGAGATCCGCGCCAAGCTCGGCGAGCAGCAGATCCAGGTACGCAAGATCAAGCGCCACCAGCCCTCGACACTGAGCAAGCGTAGGAACCAGTTCATGGCCACAGATGTCTCCGCGATCACCCGCCAGCTCGCCACCATGGTGAACTCCGGCGTGCCCGTGGTGCAGGCCCTCAAACTCATTGCACAGAGCCACCACAAAGCCGAGGCCAGGGCCACACTGACCATGGTCAGCAACCAGGTCGAAGCCGGCTCAAGCCTTGCCAGAGCCTTGCATACCAGCTCGCCGCTGTTTGATGATTTCTACTGCGATCTGGTCGCTACCGGCGAGCAAACCGGCCACTTGGCTGAAGCCTTCAATCGCCTTGCCACCTACCGCGAAAAAAACGAATCCATGCGCCAGAAGGTGATCAAGGCGATGATCTACCCGTCGATGGTGACCCTGACGGCGATTATCGTCACCGTGCTGATGCTGATTTTCGTGATCCCGCAATTTGCCAATATATTCAAAAGCTTTGGTGCTGAACTGCCATGGTTTACCCAATGGGTCATTAATGTATCAAACCTCATGATCAGCCATGGCCCCTACCTCGCGCTGGGCTTGCTGCTGGCGATCATCTTTTCCATTACCGCTTACCGTAAATCAGACAAACACAAGCTGCGGGTTCACCGCTTACTGCTGATGATCCCCATTGTGGGCCCCATCATGCGCAAAGCCGCCATTGCCCGTTTTGCCCGCACCCTTGCCACTACCTTCTCGTCGGGGATCCCACTGCTGAGCGGGTTGGAAGCGGCTGGTAGAACGGCGGGCAACCGCTTTATCGAGCAAGCGATCGAAGGTGCCCACGGCAATACCGCGGCCGGCATGCCACTGCATCTGGCGCTACGCCACAGCGGGGTCTTCCCCGAGCTGATGCTGCAAATGGTGATGATCGGCGAGGAATCCGGCTCCATTGACGATATGCTCAACAAAATTGCCATTACCTACGAGGACGATGTCGACAATACCGTCGATAATCTGGGGAAAATCCTCGAGCCCCTGATCATCCTGTTCCTCGGCGGCCTGATCGGCGGGTTGCTGATCGCCATGTATATGCCAGTGTTCAAGCTGATGAGTGTGGTTGGGTAAAAACTAGGACCTAGGGCCAACACCTCCTATGCCCCATATCTGCCAGCATCTAGGAGCCAGGTTCTAAGATCTAGGCTCTCTTCCCCTAGGATCCAAGATCCATTTCCCCTACAATATCTCCATTGAGTAATATGAGAGCTTTTTCATGACGCTGCTGTCTGTCTATCCTTGGTTATTTCCTGTTTTTGCTGCCATTTTCGGATTGCTGGTAGGTAGCTTCCTCAACGTGGTGATCTACCGCCTGCCAATCATGATGGAGCGCCAATGGAGAGCCGACTGCACCGAGTATTTCCCCGAGCTAGGCCCACAGCAGGACACAGGCACCTTCAACCTCAGCCTCCCACGCTCGCGCTGCCCGCACTGCCAGCATCCAATCAGCATGTGGGATAACATTCCGGTGATCAGTTGGCTGCTGCTCAAAGGTCAATGCCGCAACTGCAAAGCCAGCATCAGCGGCCGTTACCCGGCAATCGAGCTCTTAACCGCGGTGATCAGTACCACGGTTGCCCTCTTTCTACCGGCTTCTACCTGGTCATTGGCGGTGATCCTGTTCAGCTTTGCCCTGATCGCCCTGACCTTTATCGACATCGACAAAATGCTGCTGCCGGATCAGATCACCCTCCCGCTGATGTGGGCTGGCTTGCTGCTGTCGCTACTGGGGATCTCCCCGGTCAGTCTGCAAGATGCCGTCATCGGCACCATGGCCGGTTACCTCTCGCTATGGAGCCTGTACTGGACCTTCAAACTACTAACGGGCAAGGAGGGCATGGGCTACGGCGACTTCAAGCTACTGGCAGCACTGGGGGCTTGGCTGGGCTGGCAACTGTTACCGTTTGTGGTGCTGTTCTCTTCACTCGTGGGGGCTATCTGCGGCATTATCATGATGCGCCGCCAACAAGCCGACGGTCAACAGCCGTTCTCTTTCGGCCCTTATCTGGCCATGGCTGGCTGGGTCGCCATCTTGTGGGGTGAGCCTCTGCTCAACTGGTATCTAACCGCTTATCTGGGACTTTAATTTATGGCTTTTGTTATAGGATTGACTGGCGGGATCGGTAGCGGCAAAACCACGGTTGCCAATCTCTTTGCCGCCCAGCGCATTGATATCATCGATGCCGACATCGTTGCCCGCGAAGTGGTAGAGCCCGGCAGTGCCGGTTTGCAAGCGATTGTTGAGCGACTGGGTTCTGACATCTTGCTGACAGATGGCTCGCTCAATCGCAGTAAGCTGCGTGAAGCCATCTTCAGTGATCACCAGCTAAAAGAGTGGCTTAACCAGTTATTGCATCCGATGATCCGGGAAAAAATGCAGCAGGATATTGCCGCCGCCCAATCACCGTATTGCTTGCTGGTTGTCCCGCTTATGGTGGAAAATAACCTACAGGTGATGACCAACCGCTTGCTGGTGGTCGATGTCGATGAAGAGACCCAGATCGCCCGCACCCAGCAGCGGGACAACGTCTCTGCCGAGCAGATCCGTAGCATTCTGGCCTCCCAGGCCAGCCGCGAGCAGCGCCTTGCCGCCGCCGATGATGTGATCTGCAATAATGGCAATGGTGACAACCTTGAGCAGCAAGTTGCCAGACTGCACCAAGAATACCTGGCGCTGAGCCGCCAGCAAAACAATACACCGCAGTGCTAACTAATTTGGGTACGTTGATATGCAAGTAAACCGCTTTGAACACCCGTTGAACGAGAAGGTACGTATTTACCTTCGCCTAGAGTACCTGATCCGCCAAATGCAGCATGCCAGCGAACTGACGGATCCCTGGCAACATCAGCTATTCTTCCGCGCTCTGTTTGATTTGCTGGAAATCCTCGATCAGATCCAGGTCAAGTCAGAGCTTGCCAAAGACCTAGAGAAACAGCGTGGCCGCCTCAAGCAGTGGCTTAATATTGAAGGGGTTGATCAAACCGCTCTGCTGGCATTACTGGACCAACTAGAGTTGGCCCAGCATCAATTGCTAACGGCCAACCGTCTTGGCCAGGAACTTCGTGAAGATCGCTTCCTCGGCGGGATCAAGCAACGCCTGTCGATCCCCGGGGGCAGCTGCTGCTTTGACCTTCCGACGCTGCACCATTGGCTGCACCTGCCACTGGCCCACAAGCAAAATGATCTGACCAACTGGCTGTCCCAAATCAAGGAGCTGAGCGTAGCCCTCAACCTGTGGCTCAAATTAGTCAGAGAAAGCGGCCAGTTCCAAAACCAAGTCGCTCGCGGCGGTTTCTTCCAGCATGAAGCGGACGAAACCAGTTTGATCCGGCTTGAGATTTGCCCCAGCCATGGTGTCTACCCTATGATATCAGGACACCGCAGCCGGTTTGCCATCCGCTTCATGCCGTTTGAAGAAGGCACCGGTATTGCCGAGACGATAGAATTTAAACTAGCGATTTGCTGAGGTAACTAGTGACGCAATCCAACACACCTACCACACCGATTACTGTGGTGAAATGCCCTACCTGCCAGACCGATGTTGTTTGGGGCGAGCAGAGCCCATTTCGTCCGTTCTGCTGCAAGCGCTGCCAGCTGATCGATTTGGGTGAGTGGGCTGAGGAAGAGAAAGCCATTCCGGGCGCGCCGGATATGTCGGACTCCGACGGCTGGTCGGAAGATATGGGATACTAAGAATCGATCCTATGGCGCTGTGGCCCTATGGTATTCAAACGCTATAGGTCCACAGAACCACAGAACCACAGAACCACAGAACCACAGAACCACAGAACCACAGAACCACAGAACCACAGAACCACAGAACCAGTTTATAGGCTCATCAACTTCTCTAACACTACCTCATTCGCTTCTGGGAATGCGTAGTTAGTTAGTTCTTCCAGACGCACCCACTCGCTTGGCTGGCCTTCTTTGCCATAGGCCTTGCCTTCAAAGGCACGCACCAAAAAGAAATCAAACTTCAGCGATTTCTCTGGGTAGTTGTGCTCCAGCGCGATGAAGTGCTCCAGCTCCGTCGCCTGGATACCCACTTCCTCCTGAAGCTCTCTGATCACTGCCTGCTCGGCTGTTTCGCCAGCTTCGACCTTGCCTCCGGCAAACTCCCAAAAACCGCCCTTGTGCGCTTTGGCGGCACGCTGGGTAATGAAAACCTTGTCCTGCTCGGCGTTGAGGATGATCCCCGCCGAAATCCACACTTGTTTCTTTTCCAAACCTGTTCCTTTCTCTGTCGTTGTCTGCTGAGCAGATCTCTTCTTTAAGCATATACCCGGAGGCAGCGGCACTATCTCGGATAGAAAAAAGGCCGCGAGTGCGGCCTTTTTGTCTGAGTCAAGCAGCCCGGTTAGTTGATTTTACCGTGGCATTGCTTGTACTTCTTGCCAGAGCCACATGGACAAGGCTCGTTACGGCCTACCTTGCGCTCTTCGCGCTGGTAAGGTGCCGCTTCGTCGCTTGCCTGACTTTCGTCGGCAATTTGGTTTTCCGCATTCTGGTGCTGGAACTGCTGGCGGCGAGCTAGCTCTTCGGCCTGGCGGCGGCGCTCGGCTTCAACCCGCTCAACTTCTTCCTGCTGCTGAACACGTACCTTGCTCAAAATCGCAATCACGTCAGACTTCAGGTTCTCCAGCATCCCCTCGAACAGCTCAAACGACTCGCGCTTGTATTCCTGTTTCGGGTTCTTCTGCGCATAACCGCGTAGGTGGATACCCTGACGCAGGTGGTCCATGGCCGCTAGGTGTTCTTTCCACAGCGTATCGAGGTTCTGCAGCATCACCGTCTTCTCGAAGTTACGCAGTACCGGCGCACCAACCACTTCTTCTTTGTGACGGTAGATCTCAACCGCTTTCTCGACGATACGCTCACGCAATGCTTCTTCGTAGAGCTTCTCTTCGCTGTCCAACCACTCCTGGATTGGCAGCTCCATGTCGAAGTCGGCTTTCAGGCGCTCTTCCAACCCCTGGATGTCCCACATCTCTTCCAGCGACTGCGGCGGGATGTAGCCATCGATAACCGCCTGGATCACATCTTCGCGATTCTGCTCGATCATCTCGCTGATGTCGTCGGCATTCATCAGCTCATCGCGTAGCTCGTACACCACCTTACGCTGATCATTTGCCACGTCATCGAATTCAAGCAGCTGCTTACGGATATCGAAGTTACGGCCTTCAACCTTGCGCTGGGCGTTCTCGATAGCCTTAGTCACCCATGGGTGCTCAATCGCTTCGCCTTCTTCCATCCCCAGCTTCTTCATCATGTTAGAGACACGATCCGATGCAAAGATACGCATCAGGCCATCTTCCATCGATAGGTAGAAGCGAGAAGAGCCGGCATCACCCTGACGACCCGCACGACCACGTAACTGGTTATCAATACGGCGAGATTCGTGACGCTCGGTGCCGATGATGTGCAGGCCACCTGCGGCCAGAACCGCATCGTGTTTTTCCTGCCAATCGGCTTTGATCTTGACAATTTGCTCGTCTGTCGGGTTGTCCAGCTTGGCCACTTCGCTCTGCCATGAACCACCCAGTACGATATCGGTACCACGGCCGGCCATGTTGGTCGCAATGGTTACCGCGCTTGGTGCACCTGCTTGGGCGACGATATCTGCTTCACGCTCGTGGAACTTGGCGTTCAGAACTTCGTGCTTGATGCCTTGTTTCTTCAGCGATTTCGACAGTAGCTCAGATTTTTCGATCGACACAGTACCAACCAGTACCGGTTGGCCGTTCTCAACACGGGTTTTGATGTCTTCGCTGATCGCAGCAAATTTTTCCAGCTCGGTCATGTAAACCAGATCACCCATGTCATCACGGATCATCGGTTTGTTGGTTGGCAACACCACGGTTTCCAGACCGTAGATTGACTGGAATTCGAAAGCTTCGGTATCGGCGGTACCTGTCATCCCCGACAGCTTGGTGTAGAGGCGGAAATAATTCTGGAAAGTGATCGAGGCCAGGGTCTGGTTCTCGTTCTGGATCTTCACGCCTTCTTTGGCTTCAACAGCCTGGTGCAGACCTTCAGACCAGCGACGTCCCGGCATGGTACGGCCGGTGTGCTCATCAACGATGATGACTTCACCGTCTTTGACAATATAGTCAACGTCACGCTCGAACAGCACGTGGGCACGCAGAGCCGCGTTGACGTGGTGCAACAGGCTGATATTGGCTGGTGAGTAAAGGGTATCTTCCTCTTCCATCATGCCATTTTTCTTGAGCAGCTCCTCAACAAACTCCTGACCGTTTTCGGTAAGGTGGGCTTGCTTAGATTTTTCATCAACCGTGTAGTGACCTTCGCCACGGTATTCTTCGCTGTCTTCCTGATCCTGCTTCACCAGCTGTGGGATCAGGGTATTGATCTTGGTGTACAACTCAGAGCTATCTTCCGCCGGACCAGAGATGATTAGCGGGGTACGGGCTTCATCGATCAGGATGGAGTCAACCTCATCGACTACCGCAAAGAAGCGCTCGCGCTGTACACGGTCTTCCGGACGGAACGCCATGTTGTCGCGCAGATAGTCGAAACCGAATTCGTTGTTGGTACCGTATAGAATGTCGGCGGCGTAGGCTTCTTTTTTCGCCTGAGGCGGCATGTTAGGCACGTTAACGCCAACGGTCATGCCAAGAAATTCAAAGAGTGGGCGGTTGGTTTCGGCATCACGTGCAGCCAGGTAGTCGTTCACCGTTACAATATGCACGCCTTTGCCTGTCAGGGCGTTGAGGTAGGCCGGTAGGGTTGCGGTCAGGGTCTTACCTTCACCAGTACGCATTTCCGCGATTTGGCAAGCATTGAGCACCATACCACCCATCAGCTGCACGTCGAAGTGGCGCATACCGAACACACGCTTGGAGGCTTCGCGCACCGTCGCAAACGCTTCTGGTAATAGCTGGTCAAGGTTCTCGCCCTGCTCCAGACGCTCACGGAACTCAACCGTTTTGGCCTTTAGTTCTTCGTCCTGCAAGCTTTCGAATTGAGGTTCAAGCTTGTTGATTTGGTCAACAATTTTGCGCATACGACGCAGTGTGCGGTCGTTACGGCTACCGATAACTTTGGTCAGTAGTTTTGATAACATGGCGTTGCCGTTTTCTCTTAGTTATTTCAGCCTATCAAGGCTGAATTCTTAATCTGAATTTTTCAACCGGGATTATATCAACAAGACGCTAGGCTAGGACTTGCGATGAATCATCCCTGTCCCGTCTTTAAACTCGCCACAGGTGTGACTACGGAAGCCGATACGAAAAACAATGGTTAATGTTGATATTGTGGTACGAGTCGACCATTTCAAGGGATAAATGAAAACAATACCAGAAAATTGAACACCATCAGCTATCCGTGGAGGGGTGAAACCCAAATAGCCCCCACCCGACCAAACGCCTTTGGCCAATGGGTCTATGTTCTCCCAAGCTAGGTATAATAAGCCATATTGGCGGTGCCGCCTATGGCTAATGGCCAGACGGTGTTTTCCATATTCGAAAAATTAGAACTTAACCACCTCTTTTCGCCCACACTAAGGTGTTGTCCCCCTAGCGACGCCTCCCCCAGCGACCTAACCCGTGCCGTTAAGGCAAAAAAAACGCCGGACTGAGTCCGGCGTTTATGTAATTCTTGAAGTGCTATTGGCGGATTTACGCCAGCACCATACCTGGCTGAGCAAAGGTTACTGGAACCTGCTGTTCGTCATTGAAGGTCGACCACTCAAAAGCTTCTTGATCGGCCAGCACCGCTCGCAGCAGCTTATTGTTAAGCGCATGGCCTGACTTGTAAGCCACCATTTCGCCAATGATATTGTGGCCACACATGTACAAGTCGCCAATGGCGTCCAGTACTTTGTGGGTCACCAGCTCATTATCGAAGCGAAGCCCTTCGTCGTTCAGGATGCGGTAGTCGTCAAGCACAATCGCATTGTCAAAGCTCCCGCCCAGGCACAGGTTCTGTGACTGAAGGTACTCGATATCGCGCATGAAGCCGAAAGTACGGGCACGGCTGATATCTTTAACGAATGATTGGCTAGAGAAGTCCAATACCAAACGCTGCTGCTCTGATTCAATCGCCGGATGATTAAAATCGATAGCAAAATCAAGACGGAACCCGTTGTAAGGACGGAGCTCTGCCCATTTGTCGCCATCTTCGACGCGAACAGTTTTCTTGATACGCAAGAAGCGCTTAGGCGCATTCAAAGTATCGATGCCGGCAGACTGCAGCAGATAGATGAACGGGCTTGCACTGCCATCCATGATTGGGATTTCAGGTGCGTCCACTTCGATAATCACATTATCGATGCCCATTCCTGCCAAAGCAGCGTTAAGGTGCTCAACCGTTGAGATACGCACGCCTTGCTCATTAACCAAAGCGGTACATAACATGGTGTCGCGAACCGAATCTGCGTCTGCCGGAAAATCAACAGGCGGATTCAAATCGGTACGGCGATAAATCACACCAGTGTTTGCAGCAGCAGGACGAAGAATAAGCGTCACTTTACGGCCAGAGTGAAGTCCCACCCCAGTCGTTTGCACAATGCTTTTCAGTGTACGTTGTCTTATCATCTGCTTATCTCAACTAAAATTGCCATAATATCGGCCCCTATCCTTTGTCAAAAAAAGGACAAGGACAGATATCATATCACTTTTTAACCAGTTTCCCAAAATAATTTGCGCGCTTAGTCAGCTTGCTTGCGCAAAAATGCTGGGATGTCCAGGTAGTCGTGATCAGCCTGTGGCTTAGGGTTTGCCGCTGTTGCCGTCTGCGGGTTGCCAGATTCAGACGCCGGTGCAGACTGGTTCAATGGTGCCGCTTTGGTCTCTTCCACCGCAGCCACAGCCGGTTTCTCCGCCGCTACCGCTTGGACTGGCTTCGCTGTGCCGGTCACCAACGTAATGTCAGGCTTGCACTCTTTGCCAATGCCGGTCGCCACAACCGTTACACGCAGCTCGTCAGACATTTCTGGGTCAAGCGAGGTACCGATCACCACGGTCGCGTTATCAGAAGCAAATGCCTTAACGGTATTACCTACCGTTTCGAACTCGTCAAGACGCATGTCCAGACCCGCAGTAATGTTGACAAGGACACCACGTGCGCCAGCCAGATCGATATCTTCCAGCAGCGGGCTTGAAATCGCCATTTCCGCCGCTTCTTCTGCACGGTCATCACCGGTTGCTACACCGCTGCCCATCATGGCGTGACCCATTTCAGACATAACGGTGCGCACGTCAGCAAAGTCGACGTTGATCATACCCGGGCGGGTGATCAGCTCGGCAATACCCTGTACCGCATTTTTCAATACGTCGTTCGCCTTGGCAAACGCATCAAGCAGCGTAATACCACGGCCCAGCACTTTCAGCAGCTTCTCGTTCGGGATAGTGATCAGCGAGTCGACATGCTTTGACAGCTCTTCGATCCCCTGCTCGGCAAACGCCATACGCTTTTTGCCTTCGAAGCTAAATGGCTTGGTCACCACCGCCACTGTCAGGATCCCTAGCTCTTTCGCCACCTCAGCAATGATTGGCGCTGCACCGGTACCGGTACCGCCGCCCATGCCGGCTGCGATGAAAATCATGTCAGAGCCTTCGAGCTCTGCCTTGATCGCTTCGCGATCTTCCAGTGCCGAATCACGACCAACCTGTGGGTTGGCACCCGCGCCCAGACCTTTGGTGATAGCCCCACCGATCTGGATCACTGTACTTACACTGGTTTTACGCAGCGCCTGAGCATCAGTGTTCACACTGATAAACTCAACGCCCTCGATTGATTCACGTACCATGTGATCGACAGCATTACCACCGCCGCCGCCAACGCCTATGACTTTAATTACTGCTTCGTCAGACATTTCCATCATCGGTTCAAACATGTGTTCTCTCCGTCCATCCTGTTCGCATCAGGTTTTAAAATTCTTTTCTAAACCAGCCACTGAGCTTAGAGAAAAAGCCAGAAACAGAACGTTTCTGCTCGATTTCGCTATCATCAAATGTCTGACTATCCTTTCCGTAATGCAGTAAGCCTACTGCAGTTGCATAATGTGGGAATTGTACATGTTCTGTCAGTCCTGTCACATTGAGAGGCAGGCCAACACGTACCTGGTTGCTAAATACACGCTCGGCGCACTCCACCAGGCCTTCCATCTGGGCCGCACCGCCGGTCAGGACAATACCCGCCGCCAGTTGGTGCTTAACTCCCGCATTACGCAGTTGTTCTTGTACTTCTATCAGCTTCTGATTAACCAACCCCAGCAACTCACTGTAACGGGGCTCTATCACTTCAGCCAAAGTTTGGCTTTGCAAGCTGCGCGACGGTCGGCCGCCAACACTCGGCACGTCGACCTTGGCATCCTTACTCACCAGCTCGCTCAGTGCACAGCCATACTTCACTTTAATTTCCTCGGCATCCCCAAGCGGGGTACCGAACGCATAGGCAATGTCGCTGGTCACAACATTGCCCGCATAAGGGATCACGGCCGCATGACGCAGGGCGCCACCGGTCCAAACAGCAATATCCATGGTACCGCCGCCAATATCCACCACGCACACACCGAGCTCGCGCTCATCAGGCGTCAGAACTGCGTGGCTGGCAGCCAAGCCGGAGAAAATAAGCTGATCGACTTTGAGATCACAGCGCTCTACCGCTTTGACGATATTCCGCGCCATGTCGTTATGGCAGGTGATCAAGTGAACACTGGCCTCCATGCGTACCCCAGATAAACCAACAGGGTTTTTAATTCCCTCTTGATAATCAATAGCAAATTCCTGAGGAATTACATGCAAAACTTTATGTTCATCACTAATTTTTACCGATTTGGCGGTGTGAATGACGTTATCAACATCATCCTGAGTGACTTCTTTGTCAGAAATCGGCACCATGCCTTCTTCCGTCTGGCAGCGGATATGCTTGCCCGACAGAGACAAAAATACCGAGGAGATCTGGCAGTCAGCCATCAACTCAGCTTTGTAGATCGCGCTCTGTACCGATTTGACTACAGACTCGAGATCATTCACGCCGCCCTTGTCCATCCCTCCGGACGGACTGCTACCTTCACCGATGACATTGACCTCGCCATCCGGTAGCACTTCACCGACCAAAGCACTGACTTTGGACGTACCAATATCCAGGCCTACTATCAGTTTTTTATCTGCCGCCTTCGTCATAGCGCCTACTCTTATAGTTCTCTTAAGCCAAACAGGCTGCGGCCGAGCCGATCTATTTGGTCTTACTTTGCTCTGGGTCGGAGACCCAGCCTACAGCAGCCCCGGTATCATAGCGTAAGTCTATGTACTCAATGGCCCTTCCTTGCTGTTCTAATTGCGGAGACAAGGCAATAAAGCGGTCAATCCGCTCCATACGCTCCTTGCGCCCCAACTCAAGCCTGACGCCGTTGGTTAACCAAACCCGCCAGGCTCGACGTTCGTTTAATGCCAGCGTAGCAATTTCAAAGCCCGCATGCTGTAACCTCGGTTGCATTTCGCGCAATGCGCTCAACACTTCCAAGCTGGTGCCGCCTGGCCCCGCGAGGCCCACCAGCAATTGGCCTGCCTGTTCGGGCGGGGCTTCGAACACCTCACCATCATGGTTGACCAAGTAACGGCCATTCCAGGTGGCGGCGGGATCTTGTTCCACCAGAAATACTTTCAAGGTATCCGGCCACTGCTTACGCACTGCCGCCCTGGCCACCCATGGCATCGCCTCAAGCGCATGCTGAATGTCATCAACATCCTGAGTCATAAAGCTGCCAAGCTGCTCAAGGTGCAGGATCCCCGCACGGACATCACCGGGCGTGAGATAGTGTAACTCACCTTGAATCACCAACTGTGACAACGGCAGTCGGTTGGCATCCGTCATCCAGTTGATGGCCGCGCTGAACAGCCAGGCAACCAACCCGATCACAAACAGAAAAAAAACCAATCCCCTACGGTCATTTAACTGGGCCGCAGGGGAAAACGATATTCTTTTTAGGACACTATCAGCCATAAATAGTTTAATCCCGATGTCATAGCCGATACCTACCCAGCCAAAGCGGCAAGATCATTCCCTCAATCCGTTCCGCTTTTTCTCGTAAAGTTGACAGATTATACCGAGCAAGTTCCGGCTCTCCAACAACTGATAGCCGATTCCTCGCATATCCTTGGCTATAAGCTTAAATTAAAGCAAAAAACAAGCCAAATATATATTTTGATATCACCAAAAATTATTGTTGGCTCATTTGCTCAATATTCAATTGCATATCAGCCAACTGGCGAGCAATTTTGCCAACATCACCCGCACCTTGTGTCAGAACCAAATCATCATTTTGTAGAATATTTGCCAACGCTGACGGCAGGGCATCGATAGTCGGCACAAAAATCGGATCCAGCTTACCGCGGCCACGGATGGTGCGGCACAGCGCTCGGCCATCCGCGCCGGCAATCGGCTGCTCGCCCGCCGCATACACATCCAGCATCACCAGCACATCCACCTGCTCCAGCACATTGGCAAAGTCATCATACAGATCGCGGGTACGGCTATAGCGGTGCGGCTGGAACACCATCACCAAACGCTTGTCTTCCCAGCCAGCCCGTGCCGCCTGGATAGTCACATCGACTTCACTTGGGTGATGGCCGTAGTCATCGACCAGCATCACCTTACCGTTACCCGTTTCAAACTCACCCAGGTGATCAAAACGTCGGCCTGTGCCTTCGAACTCGGCCAGCGCACGGATGATAGCTTCATCGGCCACCCCTTCTTCCGTTGCGACCGCCACAGCAGCGGTGGCATTGAGCGCATTGTGCTTGCCCGGAATATTCAGTTTGATCTGCAAGGCTGGCTTACCTTTGCGTAGTATCGAGAAATGTCCCTGCTGACCGCACTGATCATAATCAACCAAACGCACATCTGCATCTTCGGAAAAACCGTAGGTGATCACCTGACGACCGATTCTTGGAAGCAGCTCACGCACCACAGGATCATCAATACACATCACGGCCAGGCCGTAAAACGGCAGGTTGTGGAGGAAATCGACAAAGGTCTGCTTCAAAACTTCAAAGTCACCACCATAGGTATCCATGTGATCGGCTTCGATATTGGTCACCACGCATACCATCGGCTGCAGGTGCAGGAACGAGGCATCACTTTCGTCTGCTTCGGCAATCAGGTAGCGGCTCGAACCCAAGCGGGCATTGGTTCCGGCACTCTTTACCAAGCCACCATTGACGAACGTTGGGTCTAAGCCAGCCTCGGAATAGATCTGGGTAACCAGCGCAGTGGTGGTAGTTTTTCCGTGAGTACCGGCGATCGCAATACCGTGACGGTAGCGCATAAGCTCGGCCAGCATTTCCGCCCGGCGCACCACCGGAATACGCAGCTCACGGGCTGCAGCCAGCTCAGGGTTGGTTGGGTCGATAGCCGTCGAGGCCACGACAACGCTGGCACCATCGATGTTGCTGGCCGCATGGCCAAAGAAGATCTCAGCCCCTTTGCTTGTTAGACGGTTGGTCACGGCATTGGGCGCCAAATCCGAGCCGCTGACATGGTAACCTTCGTTCACCAAGACTTCGGCGATACCGCTCATGCCAGCACCACCGATCCCTACAAAGTGGATACGCTCTACGCGGCGCATCTCTGGCACCATGGTTCTAATTTTTGCTAATTGCTGGTTATCCAGTTTACTCATCACTTTGTCTCGTCTTATTGCTTTGCCAGCGATTTAATCACCTCCGCCACCCGGCGGTCAGCATCCACAATCGCTGCGTCTCGTGCCGCCTGCGCCATCTGGGCCAGCTGTGCACGATCTAATTGTTGTAAGGTATCGGCCAACCCTTCGGCAGTCAGCTCTGGCTGCTCAATCATTTTTGCGGCGCCACACTGCACCAAATGATCGGCATTGAGGGCCTGCTGGCGATCCTTGTGCATGAATGGCACAAACACCGCGCCGAGGCCTGCCGCCGACAGTTCGGAGACCGTCAGGGCCCCCGAGCGGCAAACGACAATGTCAGCCCACGCATAGGCGGCGGCCACTTCGTCAATGAATTCGGTTACTTGGTAATTGTCACCCGGCGCGTTGGCGTATTGTGCGTAATCTTGCTCGGTCTGTGCCTGAGCCCCTTTGCCAGCCTGGTGCCACACCGTGATTTTATCGCCCAGCAAGCCCGCCACTTGAGGCAGTGTTTGATTAAGGATGCGTGCACCCTGACTACCGCCCATCACCAATACCCTGATCGGGCCTTCACGCTCGGCGAAGCGCTGCTCTGGCGCTGCCAGCGACACCACATCCTGACGCACAGGGTTGCCGACAACCTCGCGGTTCGGGAAAGCGCCCGGAAAGGCCTGCAGTACGCTGGAAGCAATGCGTGAAAGCCACTGGTTGGTCAGGCCGGCTACCGCATTTTGTTCATGCAGGATCACCGGTACGCCCGACAACCAGGCTGCGACGCCGCCCGGGCCGCTGACATAGCCGCCCATGCCCAGCACAGCATCGGGCTGCCACGCCTTGATATATTTTCTCGCCTGCAGGATCGCACCGACAATCTTGAATGGCGCAGCCAACAACCGGGTAATCCCCTGGCCGCGCAAGCCCTTAACCTTGATAAAGTCGATCTCGATACCGTGCTTTGGCACCAATTCGGCTTCCATTCGATCAGCCGTACCCAACCAGCGAATGTCCCAGCCTTCTTGCTGCAAGCGCTTGGCAACCGCCAAGCCCGGAAAAACATGGCCTCCGGTGCCGCCCGCCATGACCAGCAGGCGTTTATTCTTGTTCATTGTCATTTTCTTCTACTTCCGGATCCGGCATTGCTTTGGCAGCGATTCGCTGCTCATAATCTATCCGGATCAAAATGGCGACCGCAGTAGCCATAATAAATAAACTGGAGCCACCGTAACTGATCAGTGGCAGAGTCAGGCCCTTGGTCGGAACCATGCCCGCGGCAGCCCCGACATTGACCAAGGTCTGGAAAGCAAACCAGAATGCAAAGCCAAATGCCAGAAAACCTCCATATAACTGCTCGGTCTGCAGGCAGCGGCGGCCGATCATCAGCGCCTTGAACACCAGAGCGAAGATCAGCAGCAGCACGACTGTCACCCCAATCAGCCCGACTTCCTCAGCCAATACCGCAAACACGAAATCGGTATGTGCCTCGGGCAGATACTCAAGTTTCTGAATTGAGTTGCCCAGCCCCTGTCCCAGCCAATCACCACGACCGAAGGCCATCAGTGACTGGGTCAACTGGTAGCCGCTGCCAAACGGGTCATCCCAAGGGTCAAGAAACGACGTCACCCGTCGCCAGCGGTAAGGTTCGAAGTAAATCAGAGAGGCAATACCGACGCCCGCCGTGGCTATCATGACAATGAACTGCCACAGTTTGGCACCAGCAATAAACAGCATACCGACCGTGGTAACGAACATCACCACGAAGGAGCCGAGGTCGGGCTGCTCAAGCAACAAGCCGCCGAGTACAATAAGTACCAGCAGCGGCTTGGCAAAACCGACGAAGGTTTCCCTCACCTGCTGATATTGGCGGACCAGGTAACCCGAAAGAAACAAGAACAGGGAAAGCTTGGCCACTTCAGCAGGCTGCAGGTTGAAAATCCCCAGCGGGATCCAGCGCGATGCCCCGTTAACTGAACGGCCAACGCCAAGGACCGCGATCAGCAAAACAATCGAAAGGATCAGCATCGGCACGCTGTACTGACGCCACTTTTCGAGCGGGATCATCAGAACGAAACTTGCCAGCACCAAAGAGCACACTAGAAAGAAGCCATGGCGCAGGGCAAAGTAGAACGGCATATCTGTCAGGCGGGTCGCGATCGGCACCGAGGCAGAGGTCACCATGACCAGCCCAGTGGCCATCAAGGCCAGAGCGATCCAGACCAGTTGCCTGTCATACGGGCTGTGTGCCGCCGGTTTGGTCATCCAGTCAAAAAACTGCCCCACCCCTTCCTTTACCGCTCCTGCCATCAGCTATCCTTGCCTACTTGATGCTGCAGTGATTGTGCCAATTCGACAAAGGTATCACCACGTACCATAAAGTTAGCAAATTGATCGAAGCTCGCACAGGCCGGTGATAGCAAAATCATGTCACCAGCACGGGCGGTATGCGCTGCTTGCGACATGGCTTGCTCCATCGTCTCAACCATTACCGGCTGCGGCACCAATGGGGCAAACTGATGGCCATCACGGCCAAAACAATAGAGCTGGGTATCCAATGTGGCCAACACCGGGGCCAACTCGGAAAAATCCGCCCCCTTGCCGTCACCACCGACCAGCAAGTGCAGCTTGCCGTCAAGCTGCAGACCGTTAAGCGCGGCCAGGGTGCTCGCCAGGTTGGTCGCTTTGGAGTCATTGACCCACTTTACGCCATGCTGCTCGGCAACCAGCTGACAGCGGTGGGCCAAGCCGTTGTAGCGACGCAGCGCCCGGCACGAGGCCTCGCGGTCAATGCCTGCTGCATCGGCCAGGGCCAGCGCCGCCAAGCTATTGGCCACATTGTGGCGGCCGACCAGGGCAATATCCTTGCTTGGCATGACAGGCTCGCCTGCGATGGCCAGCCACTCCTCGCCGCAGTGCTCTACCAAGCCATAGCGCTCGGTACTATCCGCATTGCCGGCATTGAGGCCAAAACTGACCAGCGCTAGCTCACAACCATCAGTAGCAGGCTTTGTCGCCAGATCTTCGCGGTTGAACACCGCCAGCTCGGTATGGTTGAAGATCCGCATCTTGGCCGTACTGTACTGTGCCAGGCCGCCCGGATAGCGGTCCATATGATCTTCGGACAGGTTGAGGTAGGCCGCGGCTTTCAATGCCAGGTTGGAGGTGGTTTCGAGCTGGAAGCTGGACAACTCGAGGACATACAGGTCGTGATCCTCTGCCAGCATATCCAGCGCAGCCAAACCGATGTTACCACCGACACCGACGTTGATACCGGCCTCTTTGGCCATCTCGCCGACCAGGCTGGTCACGGTACTCTTGCCGTTGGAACCGGTGATCGCCACCACCGGCTTGTCTACCGTCCGGGCAAACAGCTCGATATCACCGACGATCTCAATCCCGGCCGCTGCGGCCTGCTGCAGCTGCGGGGTAGCCAGGGCGATCCCCGGGCTCGAGACAATCATGTCTGCCGCCATCAGCCAGTCCATCTGCCACTGGCCGCTGCAAAGCTCAACCGACGGCGGGAGTTGTTCGCGGCCTGGAGGGTGCTCGCGGGTATCAATGACCTTGATGTCCAATGGCTGAGCCGCCCTCTGCAAATGGTTCACCACCGACAGGCCAGTCATGCCCAGCCCGATCACCACAACCTGTTTTACGCCTTCCAAGCCTTTCATCTTATCTTACCTTCAGGGTTGCCAGTGCGATCAGTACCAGCATCAAAGTAATGATCCAAAAACGCACAATCACTCGTGGTTCCGGCCAGCCTTTCAATTCATAGTGGTGGTGGATCGGTGCCATGCGGAAGATCCGCTGGCCACGCAATTTGTACGAGCCAACCTGCAGGATCACCGACACAGTCTCCATCACGAAGACACCGCCCATCACAACCAGCAGCAGCTCCTGGCGAACCAGTACCGCGATGGTACCCAGCGCACCGCCCAAGGCCAATGAGCCGACATCGCCCATAAAGACCTGTGCCGGATAGGTGTTGAACCACAGGAAGCCCAGACCGGCACCGACGATCGCGGTACAGACGACAACCAGCTCACTGGCATCTTTGAGGTAAGGGATATGCAGGTAGTTGGCAAAGTTGACGTTACCGGTCGCCCAGGCGATGAATGCCATACCGCCGGCTACCATCACGGTCGGCATGATTGCCAAGCCGTCAAGGCCGTCGGTCAGGTTGACGGCATTACTGGTACCGACGATGACAAAGTAGGTAAATACGATGTAGAACAAGCCAAGCTGCGGCATCACATCCTTGAAGAATGGCACCACCAGCTGGGTCGCCACGGTATCCTGGCCGTGCACATACAGAGCAAAGGCCACCCCCAACGCAATCACCGACTGCCAGAAATACTTCCAGCGGGCGATCAGGCCATCGGTATTCTTACGCACCACCTTGCGGTAGTCATCGACAAAACCGACTGCACCGTAGCCCAGCATTACGGTAAGCACCGCCCAGACATACGGATTGGTCAGATCGGCCCACAGCAGCACCGTAATGGCAATGGATGCCAAGATCATGATCCCGCCCATTGTCGGGGTGCCGCGTTTGCTGAAGTGAGACTCGGGGCCATCGTGGCGAACCACCTGGCCGATCTGCAGCAGCTGCAGGCGGGCGATCAGGCGCGGTCCCATCCACAGCGAAATCATCAGCGCCGTCAAGATACTGATGATGGCGCGGAAAGTCAGGTATTCAAACAGTCGAAAAAATGGAAATGTCGATTCCAGTAAATCAGCTAACCAGTAAATCATTATTTATGTTCCTGCAGTGCAACAATCACATCTTCCATGCGGGAGCTACGGGCTCCTTTTGCTAGCACTGTCACTTGGATGTTGTCTTCATTGAGCAAAGGGTCGAGCTGCTGCTGCAGCGTCTCGATCAATGCTGTTTTATCGTTAAAGTGTTGGCCACTGTTGAGCTTACTGACGATTTGGCTGGCATTGCCAAACGTCAGTACCTTATCCAGGCGACGCTCGAAGGCATACTCTGCCACTTCTTGGTGCAGTGCTGCACTGTCATCGCCCAGCTCGGCCATGTCCCCCAATACAAACCAGCGCTGACCGTCGAACCCGGCCAACAAATCGATGGCCGCCTTCACTGAGGCGACACTGGCGTTGTAGGTATCGTCGATCAGACGCAGATTCCGGCGCGGCTCAGTCACATCGGCACGGCCCTTCACATTGGCCACACCGCCCAGCCCCGCCTGTACCTGCTCCGGCGTTGCCCCCATCGCCATTGCCAGCGCAGCGGCGGCAAGCGCATTGGCGACATTATGACCACCAGCCAACGTCAGGCTGACCGGAAATGTTGCAGCGGGGGTGCGCATTGTAAAGCAAGCACGGCCCATACTGTTAATATTTATGTCAAGCGCGTGAAAATCTGCTTCTGGCTGGGTGGCCGAAAACGTCTGCAGCTGATGCTTATCCAGCATCGGCTGCCACATGTCCAGGGCATTGGAGTCAAGGTTGATAACGGCGACAGCATCTTTACCACGCGCTTCCAGGCCTTCGAAGATTTCTCCCTTGGCTTTCGCCACCCCGTCCAGCGAGCCAAACCCTTCGAGGTGGGCAGCGGCCAGGTTGTTGATCAATGCCACTTGCGGTTCGACCAAGTTAGTGGTGTAGGAAATCTCTTTCTGGTGATTGGCACCCAGCTCAATCACCGCGTATTCATGCTCCGGCTTCAGGCGCAACAAGGTCAGCGGGACTCCAATGTCATTATTGAAGTTTCCACCCGTTGCCAGTACCTTGCCTTTCTGCGCCAAGATAGCAGCCGTCATCTCTTTGACCGTGGTTTTGCCGCAGCTACCGGTCAGCGCCACCGTCTTCAAGCCATGGCAACGCTCCATTTCGGCTTTTAGCCAAGCGCCAAGCTGGCCGAGTGCCAGGTGGGTATCGCCGACCACCAGCTGTGGCAGCTCAACCGGTAAGTGCTTGCTTACCAGCAAGGCGGTAGCTCCTTGCTCTTTGGCGCTCTGGCAAAAATCATGGGCATCAAAGCGCTCACCGATCAAGGCGATGAAAAGGGTTTCGGTGCCGATTTGACGGGTATCGGTCGAGACTGCCGAGATCATAGCATCAGCACCAACCAGCTGGCCGCCCAGCACGTCGGCCAATTGAGATAGTTGAACCGGGATCATGCCTTAACCTCCAGCAGCTCGGCGACCGTCTCGCGGTCAGAATAATGAATAGTGCGGTCAGCCAAGATCTGGTAGTCCTCGTGGCCCTTGCCCGCCACCAGCACGATGTCCTCGGCAGCAGCATGGGTAAGTGCCCACTGACATGCTGCACGGCGGTCATGGATGGTCTCGGCCAATTGCGGCTGGGCAAGACCGGCCAGCATATCAGCCATGATGGCGTCCGGCGCCTCACTGCGCGGGTTGTCATCGGTCAGGATCACCCGATCCGCCAGGCTCTCCGCAGCCTGCGCCATCAGCGGGCGCTTGCCGCGGTCGCGGTCGCCGCCACAGCCAAAAATACACCATAGCTTGCCGTGGCAGTGCACACGCAGGGCTTGCAGGGCTTTTTCCAGGGCATCGGGAGTGTGAGCATAGTCAACGACCATCATAGGTTTGTCAGGCTTTTGAAAAACCTCCATCCGCCCGGTTACCGCCTGCAGCCGCGATGCCACCGCTAATAAAGCCGCCATCTCATGTCCTGTCGCCAGCAAGGTAGCCAGTGACAACAGCAAATTAGTGACGTTAAAGGCGCCAACCAAAGGTGCAGTAAACTGCCCGCCCCCCCAGCTGGAATCAAAGACAACGGTCACGCCCTTTGCGCTGTAGTCAACCGATTCCAGCCAAAGTGCCTGACCTTGATGACCAGCGACATTTTCCTGCGCCATAGCAACTGCGACTGCCTGCGGCAGATCAGCAAGCCACTCACGGCCGACTTCATCATCGGCATTGATCACCGCTACACCACTCTGATGCTCGGTAAACAGGGTTTTCTTCGCTGCGGCATAACTTGCCATGTCACCATGATAATCAAGGTGGTCACGGCTCAAATTAGTAAAGATGCTGGCCTTAAACGCCAGGGCTTTCACCCGCCCCTGCACCAAACCGTGAGAAGACACTTCCATCGCAGCAAAGCGGGCACCTTGGAGTGCCATCTTGTCCAGCTCGCAAGGGATTTCCAATGCGCTGCCAGTAGTATTGGTCGCAGGCTGGATCTGACCTAGCAAACCATTACCTGTGGTCCCCATCACACCCGCAGGCTTGCCCAACAGCATTGCCCATTGGGCCAGTATCTGGCTGATGGTGGTTTTACCATTGGTTCCCGTCACGGCAACCACTTCGATCTGTTCATCTGGAGCGCGATAGAAGCGCTTCGCAATCGCCGACAGCGAATCTCCTAGCAAAGGGAGATAAATCACGGCACCGCCGTCGGTATGTTCCAGAGAAGGCTGCTCGGTATCAGCCTCAGCCAATACGACAGCCGCACCGGCTTGCTGCGCTTTGGCGACGAACTTGCGGCCATCGACACTGTGGCCTCTAACGGCAACAAACATCTCGCCAGGCTTTACCTGCCGGCTATCAAGGGTCATCCCCGCAATGGAAATCGCTGCCACGGATTCAGGCAGACAAAAGCCCTCTAGCCATGGCGCTAGCAACTCGCCAATGGAGTGTAATAATTTAGGTTCCGGCATGGGTCTTGCCTCTAAGGTTCACTACATTTAATTCTTCAAGCGTTCCCGCATCCGGCGGGATATTCAAAATCTGCAAGGCACTCTCCATCACTTCGGAGAAAATCGGCGCGGCAATGGCACCGCCGTAGTAGGCATCACCCTGTGGTTCGTTGACCACCACCACCATTGCCAGCCGCGGATTGCTGATCGGGGCCAGTCCCGCCGTCATCGCTACGTATTCATCGCTGTAGCCGCCGGCTGCCGCTTTCTTCGCGGTACCGGTTTTGGCACCGACACGGTAACCCGGCACCGCCGCACGGCGGGCACTGCCGCCCTTGTGGGTGACCAGCTCAAGCATATCTAGCAGCTTGCGGGTTTTCTCCGCCGAGACAACCTGGCGCCCAGGCACCACCGATTCGGTCTTCAAAATAGAAAGCGGACGGTTGACGCCCATCGCCCCCAAAGTGGCATAGGCACGCACCAGCTGGATGGGGGTAACGGAAATCCCGTAGCCGAAAGACAGCGTGGCTCGCTCAAAGTCCGACCAACGGCGGCGATCCGGGAAGAAGCCCTGCGCCTCGCCGATCAAATTGATCCCCGAGGCATCGCCCAGTCCAACACTGCTGTACATCCCCAGCACCGCATCAACCGGCATCGCCAGCGAAAGCTTACTGACCCCGATATTACTGGACTTTTGCAGGATCTTGGCAAGATTAGCCTTACCAACCCGGGACACATCCCGCACCCGGCTACCGCCAATCTGCATCAGGCCGTTACCGGTATCGATAACGGTATCTTCATCGGCAACACCATTTTCCATGGCCGCCAGCACCACAAACGGCTTGATGGTTGACCCCGGCTCCATCGCATCAGTGATCGCCCGGTTACGCATCCGGAAACTCTTCAGCTGGTCGCGGTTGTTCGGGTTATAGGACGGCGCATTGACCATCGCCAGTATTTCACCGGTACGTACATCGACCATCACCACCGACGCCGACGTCGCCTGGTAATCCGCTACCGCCTGCTTCACCGCGCGGTAGGCAACTGCCTGGAGGCGCTGATCGATACTCAGGCTAAGTGGTTGGCCCGGCTCGCGTTTCTTAAGGGAAATATTCTCGACGACCCGACCATAGCGATCTTTGCGCACGGTACGGCGACCCGGCTCCCCGGTCAGCCAGCCATCATAGGTCCGCTCGACGCCCTCCAAGCCGTGGCTGTCAATACCGGTCACACCGATCAGGTGGGCACTGACTTCACCGGCAGGGTAAAAGCGGCGGGATTCATCTTTCAGGCCGATGCCGGGCAACTTGAGCTTGCTGACATAGGCAGCCATGGCAGGACTAACCTGGCGCTGCAGGTAAATAAAGCGGCGCTTGCTGTTGTTTTCAAGCCTTGTCATCAACCCTTGGCGATCCAGCCCCAGCACATCGGCCAAGGCATACCAGCGTTCGGGCTGGGCAAGGCCGTCATTTTTGAAGATCTGGACCGGATCAGCCCACACCGCCTGCACAGGGACGCTGACCGCCAGCTGTTCGCCATTGCGGTCGGAGATGATCCCGCGGGCAGAAGGCAGTGCCTTGACCCGCAGCGAGCGCAAATCACCTTCCTGGATCAACTTGCCAGGCTCAAGAACCTGGATATAAGCCGATCGCGCCAGCAAGGCGACCAAGGCCAGAAAAATACATGTACAAATAACACCAAAGCGCCACGGGATAAATGCCGGTGGCGCTTTCTGGCGACGTTGATTCTGTTTATCAGAACGCTTGAAGGATTTTGTTATTTTCATTACTTAACAATAATTTCGCTATCACGGGATGGACGCTGCATCTCCATCTCCTGTTCGGCTAAACGTTCAATCCGACTATGCTCGGCCAATGAACTTTCTTCAAGGATCTGATTTCGCCACTCGATATCGAGCTGATCCCGCTCAACTAGCAATTGCTCCTGCTGGGCAATCAGCTGGCGTGAATGGTGGGTGATCAGCACCACCCCCATTGCAGAAATCAGTACCAGAACCAACAGTGTCAGCGGAATTCTGCTGACAGAGATCAAATCCCGGCCAATAAGCTGGGCCAGGTTGTCCGTTGGTTCCGGCTGTTGGTTCATAGGCGTTCAGCCAGTCGCAGTACAGAGCTACGGGAGCGAGCATTATCGCTCACTTCATTTTTCGATGGCTTGATCGCTTTACCGACCGGCTTGAGATCCGCACTGCCCAGCGCTTTGATCTGCTCTTCCGTCAAAGGCAAACCAGCCGGTACTTCCGGTCCTTTGCTCTGCTTGCGGATAAAACGCTTAACCATACGATCTTCCAGCGAGTGGAAACTGATCACCGACAGGCGACCACCGGTAGCCAAGATATTCACCGCACCTTTAAGGGCTGTTTCAATCTCTTCAAGCTCGCTGTTGATGTAAATGCGGATCGCCTGGAAGCTACGGGTAGCCGGATGCTTGTGCTTATCCTTGAACGGCGACACATCAGCAATCAGCTTGGCCAACTGAGTGGTACGGGTCAACGGCTCGTTCTCCGGATCCTCGCGGTAAGCCACAATGCCACGGGCAATACGCTTGGCAAAACGCTCTTCACCAAACTCTTTGAGTACCCAAGCAATATCATCGGCTTCCGCTTCTGCCAGCCAATCTGCCGCAGAAATGCCAGATGTTGGGTCCATACGCATATCAAGCGGCCCATCTCGCATAAAACTAAAGCCACGTTCGGCATCGTCCAGCTGCGGCGAAGAAACGCCAAGATCCAATAGCACACCATCGACACGGCCGATCAGATCGCGCTCTTCCATGTATTTTTCCATCCCCGAGAACGGGCCATGGATGATGGTAAAACGTGGGTCATCAATTTTCTGGGCTTCGGCAATCGCCTGAGGATCGCGGTCAATACTGTAAAGGCGTCCGTTTTCACCTAGCTGGGATAGGATCAGGCGGCTGTGTCCACCGCGGCCAAATGTACCGTCGATATAGATACCATCTGGCTTGATGGCCAAGCCATCAACAGATTCATGAAGTAAAACCGAGACGTGCTCAAACTGTTCAGACATAAGTAATTATTCAGCTCTTGTAAAAGCGAGCCAACCCGTTAGTCAACAAGTAGGCATAAAATCCAGTAACAGTGGAAATTCATTAACTTAGGCTATTAAAACGCTGTTTTAAAAGCATTTTCCGCAAATTCCCACCGCAAAGTGTACGTATTTGATAAAAAAGATGTCAAGCCGAGGGCCGCAATTCTAACAATCACTTGAAATTAATCGCGGAGGCTAAAGCAGAGGCCAACGGTAAAATCACCGGGCCCAAAACGACAAAAGGTGATGTAAAGCCTCATTTGAGACCTCACATCACCTTTCGTACTTAAAGGGGTGAGTTGGCCGATGAGCCGGGTTCTGTCCCGCTTGCGCGGTGGTAACCATTCCTCTAGGCCTGCAATCACTCACAGGCTCAAGCAACCTACCCGTCCCCAACGCGGGCCACGCCATTAGGGACCTATTTGGTCTTGCTCCGGGTGGAGTTTACCGTGCCACGAACTATTACTAGCCGCGCGGTGCGCTCTTACCGCACCCTTTCACCCTTACCTGTGCACCACTCCGAAGAATGGGCCATCGGCGGTCTGCTCTCTGCTGCACTGGTCGTAGGCTCGCGCCCCCCAGACGTTATCTGGCACCCTGCCCTGTGGAGCCCGGACTTTCCTCCCCCTCGTCAGTCTCCCAAAGGACATCAACGAAGCAGCGGTTACCTGGCCAACTCAGGCGGGCGATTGTATAGGACTTGGCTCACAGTTACCAGTGAAAAATCCGACAAAACCCAAAAGCGGTGGAAATAGCAACAGGTGGCTATGGGCCATTGGCATGGGGCGCTAGGCGAAAAGCCCCCCCCCCCAGCCTCTAGCCTCTAGCCTCTAGCCTCAGTCTAGATTTTCAAGTCCCCACTTATACAGCGCGTTCTTCTTGACTCCGTGGATTTCCGCCGCCAGTGCCGCCGCTTTCTTCAGCGGAAGCTCTTTGACCAGCAGGCCCAGGGTGCGAAGCGCATCAGCCGGCAACTGTTCTTTCTCAGCGCGGTGCCCAGCTACCAGCAGCACCATTTCCCCACGGGTACGGTTGCTATCTTCATTCAGCCAGTCAATCAGCTCGCCCAGCGGTGCCCCGTGGATAGTTTCGTAGGTTTTGGTCAGCTCTCGTGCCAGCACCACCTGTCGCTCAGCCCCCAACACCGCCAGCATGTCCGCCAGCGAGTCCATGATGCGGTGCGGTGATTCGTAGAAAATCATGGTGCGCTCGTCATTGGCCAGTGCCTGGAAGCGGTCACGACGCCCCTTGCTCTTTGGCGGCAGGAAGCCTTCGAAACTGAAGCGGTCCGACGGCAGCCCGGCACCACTCAACGCAGTCACAACCGCACAGGGCCCCGGAAGAGGGACAACTTTAACACCCGCCTGACGACAACGGTTGACAAGATGGTATCCTGGATCACTGATCAGCGGCGTACCGGCATCGGACACTAGTGCGATACTGGTACCAGCCTGAAGTTTTTCGATCAGGTAGTCAGCTTTTTGCTGCTCATTGTGGTCGTGAAGCGCAAAGGTGCGGGTCGAGATCGAAAAATGGGTCAGCAGGCGCGAGGTATGTCGCGTATCCTCGGCGGCAATCAGATCGACGTTTGCCAATACGTCCAATGCACGCTGCGTAATGTCCGCTAAATTACCGATTGGTGTAGGTACGATGTACAAAGTTGCGACATCTACCGTGCATGAATTGGTCTCACTCATTTGTCTAAGATCTCATCTGCAATTAATATAGAGAGTAATTTGTCACAGTTGAATGAATTCAATGCTCAATTTTACCCATAAGCGTAAAAGTGTATCACGACTGTTAGCCCCTGTAGCCCTTGCCGTGCTTCTGGCAAGCTGTAGTACCTCTAACCAACCTGTCGTGGTCACCGATATTACAGCCGCCGCTACTGATAGCGCAGCCAATTATCTGATCAAAGCCGAGTCAAGTGAAGGTGCCCAGAGCATCAACTGGAACATCCTGGCCCTCAAAGCGTTGATCAAGGAAGGCCAATGGAGCCAGGCCGAACAACTCGCTGACCGCCTAAGCCGGATGAACATGGATCCGCTGCAGATGGCCGAATGGCAGCTGGCGCGCGCTACCCTGCGCTACCAGCAAGGCCAGCCTAAAGCCGCTCTTGATTCACTCAACTTCCAGCCTTGGTGGACCCTGGCCGACAGCCAGTACCTGCGTTACCATATGCTACGCGCAGAGCTTTACCGCCAGACCAACCAGCCACTCAGCGCCGCCCGCTCGCGTACGGCATTGGATCAGTACCTGAACAATGACCAGAAAGCAGCAAACTGGCAGAACCTATGGCAAGATCTGTCCAACTACAACAACAACCAGCTCCAGTCAGTCACCCTGGCCAGCGATGAAGAAGTGCTGCGCGGCTGGCTCCAACTGGCAGTGCTGAAAAACACCTATTCACAGCGTCCGGCCAAGCTCAAGTCGATGGTCGAAGAGTGGCTGGGTAGCCACCCTTACCACCCGGCCAATCAATACCTGCCGACCGATCTCGACAGCATCATGTCACTGGAAATTGCCCAGCTCGACAATGTTGCCCTGCTGCTGCCGCTATCCGGCCGCTTTGAACAATCCGGCAAGGCCGTTCGCGATGGCTTTATCAATGCCATGCTCGACGACACCGGCCGCGAGGCCGAAACCGAGCTGACAGTCTTCGACACCGAAGCGGAAAGCATGGCTTCCATCATGGCCAAGCTGGAGCAAAGCGGCGTCGAAATGGTGATCGGGCCTCTGCGCAAGGAAAAAATCACCGAGTTCCAGCGCGCCAACAGCAGCAACATTGCCTTGCTTGCCCTCAACGAGCCGGATCCGAGCAAGCTGACCCAAGATAATGCGTGCTACTTCTCGCTCTCGCCGGAGCAGGAAGCGGAGCAGGCCGCCCGCCACCTCTTTGCCAAGGGACACCAGTACCCGATGGTGCTGGCACCGGGGAACAGCTTCGGCAGCCGCGTTAGCAACGCCTTCATCGAACAATGGCAGCAACTGACCGGTAATACCCCGGCAACCCGCCAGTTCAGCTCGCGCAAGCAAATCCAGCAGGAAATTGCTGCGGTATTTGGCCTCACCGAGAGCCAAAGCCGTATCCAACAGATGCAGCAGGTGCTGGGGATGGAGCTTGAAGCCGAGCCACGAAGCCGCCGTGATACCGATGCGGTTTACCTGATCGCCAATGTCAACGAGCTGACTCTGCTCAAGCCGTTTATCGAAGTGTCTATCAACCCGGACGCCTCGCAGCCGAAGCTTTATGCCAGCTCGCGCAGCTACCCGGATCGTACCGCGGATACTTCTGAAATCCGTGGTATCGAGTTCAGCGATATCCCATTGCTGATCGACGCCAACCACAACTTCATGAACCGCTATGAAGAGCTGTGGCCAGATAGCAGGAATACCGATGTCCGACTTCATGCCTTCGGGATGGACGCCTACAAGATGGTATCCGAACTGCCACAAATGCGTGTGGTCGATAACTACACCACCCAGGGCAATACCGGCCAGCTTAGCCTCGATGACCAGTGTGTGATCCAGCGCCAGCTCAGCTGGGCCATCTATACCGGAAACGGTATTGAGCCGGCTCAATAAGCGCCAACAAGGGCAAACCTACGAGGCCATGGCCGAGCAGTACCTCTGCCGCCATGGCCTGCTCCCCCATACCCGCAATTTCCAGTGCCGTAGCGGCGAAATCGATCTGATCATGCGCCATCGCCAGTGCTGGGTCTTTGTCGAAGTCAAATTCCGCAAAAACAACCATTACGGTTCGGCCGCAGAAGCGGTAAACTGGCGTAAACAACAACGCGTTAAACGTGCAGCCTTGTTGTGGCTTAAGAAAAATGGCTTGGCCATTGAACACACTGAGTTTCGGTTTGATGTGGTATCGCTCGAAGGCACACCACCGCGAATCGAATGGTTTACCAACACCCTAGTAGAAGGTTAATCCATGCTAGAGAGCATCAAAGAAAGTTTCACCGAAAGCATCCAAACCCAGATTGCCGCCGCCGAGGCCCTGCCAGACGCAATATCACAGGCAGCCCAGGTGATGGTGCAAAGCCTGCTCAATGGCAACAAGATCCTCTGCTGCGGTAATGGTGGCTCGGCGGCGAATTCTCAGCACTTTGCTTCTTGCCTGATCAACCGTTACGAAACCGAGCGCCCTAGCCTGCCTGCTTTGGCTCTGACAGCAGATACCACAACCCTGACAGCCGTCGCCAACGACTATCACCACGATGAAGTCTTCTCCAAACAAGTAAGGGCACTTGGCCAGGGCGGTGACATCCTGTTTGTGCTGTCAACCAGCGGCAACAGCAAGAACATCATCAAGGCCATGGAGGCTGCACTGACCCGGGATATGACCATTATTGCCCTGACCGGTAAAGATGGTGGTGAAATGGCCGGGCTGCTGGGTATCCAGGATGTCGAGATCCGTATCCCCTCGCAACGGACCGCCCGGATCCAGGAAGGCCAGCTATTGGTGGTTCACTGCCTCTGCGATCTCATCGACAAGGTTCTGTTCCCCCATCACGAAGGATAGATCGATACAAGGAAGGTAATCATGAACTGGCGTCTGCTAATTGTTCTCCTACTGACGCTGGGCCTGCAGGCCTGCGCGGCCCTGGATCCTGCCGATACCCGCTCGACCAAGCAGCAATGGTATGATCAGGAAATTGAAATGGAAGTTGGCGGTCTGGCCAATAAGCCCCCTTACCGCCAGCATACCCGAGTCAACGCCGTTGCAGTGGAAGGCAAAGTGTTGCTGGTTGGCCAAGCGACCGAGCAAAGATACAGCCACCAATTGGAGCAACAAGTCCGTGAGCTAAAAAACGTCAATACGGTCTACAACCAAATCCAGATCCGCCCGCTGCCCCAGTTTGGGGAATTCAGCAGTGACAGCTGGCTAACCACCAAGGTCAAAGCCCAGCTTATTGGCAGCAAAAAATTGAGCAATGCCACCATCAAGGTGATCACCGAAGGCCAGGAAGTGTTCCTGCTCGGCTATGTCAGCCGTGAGCAGGGCAACATTGCCGCCGACATCGCCCGCAATGTTTCGGGCGTCAAGAAAGTGGTCAAGGTGTTTGAATACCCTAAGGATTAGGGGGTACGACAAGAAAGCCCAAAAAAAACGCAGCTTTCGCTGCGTTTTTTAATTGGGTTATTGGACCGTGAGATTATTTCACGACACGCAGGCTTGGACGGCCACGCGGGCGAGGTGGCTCATCGTCAGGCTCAATATCCGATACCGCTTCAGTCACCGGCTCAACAGGAGACAGGGTATCCTGTGGCTGCTCTTCGATATCATCAAGCTCTTCGATATCCGCCATATCCGTCGCATAGGCCGGCTCTGGCTCGAACATGGTACCAGCGCCATTTTCACGCGCATAAATCGCCATCGCAGCGTAAAGCGGAACAATCACCGTGTGAGGTCGGCCGCTGAAGCGGGCGCTAAAGCTGATCGCTTCGTTACCCAACTCCAAGTTGCCCACCGCGCGCGGCGCAATGTTCAGAACAATCTGACCATCACTGACAAATTCCATCGGAACCTTGACACCCGGCAGCGTCGCATCCACCACCAAGTGCGGGGTCAGATCGTTATCTACCAGCCAATCATAGAAAGCACGCAGCAAATACGGTCGACGCGGTGTCATGTTGTCGATGTCCATCATTACTTGCCAGCCAAACGCATTTCGCGCTCTGCTTCAGTCAATGAGGCCAGGAATGAATCGCGCTCGAAAACACGGGTCATGTAGTTTTTCACTTCCTTGGCGCCAGCACCAGTTAGCTCGATACCCATTTCAGGCAAACGCCACAGTAGCGGTGCCAGGTAACAGTCAACCAAGCTGAACTCTTCACTCATGAAGTATGGGAACTCAGCAAATACCGGAGCAAGAGCCAACAGCTCTTCGCGCAGCTGCTTACGTGCCTTCTCAGCTTCGTCGGCAGTTCCTTTATTTACTTTTTCAGCCAATGTGTACCAGTTACGTTCGATACGGTACATCATCAAACGGCTGTTACCACGAGCAACAGGGTAAACAGGCATCAATGGTGGATGAGGGAAACGCTCATCCAGATACTCCATAATGATGCTTGCTTGGTAAAGTGCAAGCTCACGGTCAACCAAAGTCGGCACAGAGTTGTACGGGTTTAGGTCTAGCAAGTCTTCCGGCAGGTTGTTTGGGTCAACCAGCTCGATTTCAACGCTTACACCTTTTTCTGCTAGTACGATACGCACCTGATGGCTGTAGATGTCAGAAGCATCAGAATACAGAGTCATCACAGAGCGTTTATTGGCAGCAACAGCCATTAACCCCTCCAGTATACTTAAATACACAAAAAGCAACGGGGGCACCGGCCCCCATTGCGAGATTCTAACCCACTAGATTACCTGATCAGTGGACATCACGCCAATATTCTTTCTTCAACAGTAATGTTAGTACAAAGAATACGACGATAAAGCCCATCACCCAGTAACCCAGACGCTGGCGTTCCAACTTCATCGGCTCGGCCGAATATTCGAGGAAATTGACCAGATCGCGTACCGCCTCGTCATATTCGTCATCATTCAGCTCACCCGTACCGTCAGACTTGATCCCAACGTATTCCTGTACTTCTTCCCCGTCAATCAAGCGGGTTTCATACACCTTGGTCGGGACACCTTGCAGCTCTTCCAGCACATGGGGCATCCCCACACTCGGGAACACCACGTTGTTGACCCCAAACGGACGGCTAGGATCCGCATAGAAGGAGCGCAGGTAGGTGTAGAGCCAGTCACTGCCGCGAACACGGGCAACCATGGTCAGATCCGGTGCCGGCGCCCCAAACGAGGCCGCCGCATATTCGGTCGGGATGGCATTGACCATCAGATCACCGATTTTAGCTTCAGGATCGAAGATCATGTGCTCCTTCATCAGTGCCGCCGGGATCCCCAGATCCGTCGCCACCCGCTCGTAGCGCTGGTACTGGGTCGCATGACAGCCGAAACAGTAGTTCATGAAGGTCTGGGCACCGCGCTGCAGCGAGGCTTTGTCGGTCAGATCATTACCGGCTTTGTCCAGTGGCACCGACGGGCCCGCCGCCATAGCCAGAGACGGCAGCAGGGCAAATAGCATGACAATCAACTTCTTCATTTGAATGTTACCCTCTCTGGTAGTGGTTTGGTTGCTTCGTTCTTGCTGTAGAAGAACAGCAAAACGAAGAACATGAAGTACGCAAAGCTGAAGATCTGCGCCAAGATGGTGTACGTCGGTGTTGCCGGCAGTGCACCCAGAATACCCAAGGCAATGAAGCTAATGGTGAACTGGACAATATTGGCCAAGTGCAGCTTGCTGCGGTAGCGGTACGAGCGCACCTTGCAGCGGTCAAGCCAAGGCAGTAGGAACAGTGCCACAATCGAGGCCCCCATCGCGACCACACCCAGCAGTTTGTCCGGCACCGCACGCAAGATGGCGTAGAACGGTGTGAAGTACCATACCGGTGCAATGTGCTCAGGGGTCTTCAGCGGGTTGGCCGCCTCAAAGTTAGGTGGCTCAAGGAAATAACCGCCCATCTCAGGATTGAAGAAGATCACGTAGCTGAACAGGAAGGCAAACACAGCAATCCCCACCATATCTTTTACCGTCCCGTAAGGATGGAAAGGAATCGAGTCGATGATGTCGTACTTCTTGCTGTAGTACTCGTGGAACGGGAACTGGGTCTTATAGTCTTCTCCCTTACTCCCTTTCGGTAGCTTGGTTTCGATGCCATCCGGGTTGTTCGAGCCCACTTCATGCAGCGCTAGGATATGCAGTACCACCAGCAACAGCAGCACGATTGGCAACGCAATCACATGCAGGGCAAAGAAGCGATTCAGGGTTGCCCCTGAGATCACGTAGTCGCCGCGGATCCATAGCGTCAGATCATCACCGATCACCGGGATCGCGCCGAATAGCGAGATGATCACCTGCGCTCCCCAGTATGACATTTGGCCCCAAGGCAACAGATAGCCCATGAAGGCTTCAGCCATCAGTACCAAGAAAATCAACATCCCGAACAGCCACAGCAGTTCGCGGGGTTTCTGGTATGAACCGTAAATCAAGCCACGGAACATATGCAGGTAGACCACGACAAAGAATGCCGAGGCACCGGTCGAGTGCATATAGCGCAGCAGCCATCCGTATTCGACATCACGCATGATGTACTCAATCGAGGCAAAGGCCCCCTCGCCGGACGGCACGTAGTTCATGGTCAGCCAGATCCCGGTAATGATCTGATTGACCAAGACCAGCATCGCCAGTGATCCGAACAGGTACCAGAAGTTGAAGTTCTTCGGCATCGGGTATTCTGACAAGTGCTTCCGATAAGCATTCATCACCGGCAGGCGTTTTTCAAACCATCCAAGTAACGCATCCATTAGGCCACCTCCTCATCGACACCGACCAGAATGGTATTATCATCCAGGAATGTATGAGGCGGCACGACCAAGTTCAATGGTGCGGGCACCCCGGCAAAAACCCGGCCAGCCATATCGAACTTCGACCCGTGGCACGGGCAGAAGAAACCGGCTGAAATACCGCTGACTTGCTCACTGAAGGTATTCGGTAAATAGGTCGGTGAACAGCCAAGGTGGGTACAGATACCTACGGCTAGAAAAATTTCAGGTTTCACTGAACGAAATTGATTTTGGGCGTATTCGGGCTGCTGCGGTTCCGCCGAAGACGGATCGCGAAGCTGGCCATCATGGCCACCCAACTCTTTTAAAACAGCATCGCTACGGCGGACTACCCAGACAGGTTTACCACGCCACTCGACGCGAACCATCTGGCCTTCTTCCAACTTACTGATATCAACTTCAACTGGGGCACCCGCGGCTTTTGCTTTCGCGCTCGGGTTCCATGATTTGATAAAAGGCACGGCTACAGCGGCTGCACCTAAGCCTCCAACAACCGAAGTCGTCGCAGTCAGGAAGCGGCGTCGGCCGTTACTTACTGGCGCATTGCTCATCCAACATTCTCCCATGTGCTCCCGCTCTGGATTATTATTATGTCCTTGTGCGTCCCTGGAGCTTACGGCTAACTTTCAACGGAAAGAAACAACAGCTACCCCTTCCAACCCGGAAGGCTAAAGTAGTGGTATAAATCTGTTGCTTATCACGCCAAATGATAAAGAAAACCCCACTTTTTGACAAGATAAAGCTACCTTTTCGCAACAAATGTGAGAGGTATGTTCTTTTTGTTACACCAGGTAATGCAAACAGCTGTTGTAAAGCAGATTTAGGCTACAGAAAGAGGGAAGAAAAAGCACAGAGGCAGGGCTAGATGCAGAGGGTTTGTTGCTTAGATGTGACAATGGCCACCTAACAGGCAATAAAAAAGCCCAACCCGAAGGTTGAGCTTTTGCACACAATTCCCAGAAAAAATCTGGAGCGTTGAATTAACGCTTAGAGAACTGTGGACGACGACGTGCTTTACGTAGACCAACTTTCTTACGTTCAACGCGACGAGCGTCACGAGTAACGTAGCCAGCTGCACGTAGAGCAGGACGTAGAGTTTCATCGTACTCCATTAGAGCGCGAGTGATACCGTGACGGATAGCACCAGACTGACCAGTGATACCACCACCTTTAACAGTGATGTATAGGTCAAGCTTCTCAGTCATTTCAACTAGCTCTAGAGGCTGACGAACAACCATGCGAGCAGTTTCGCGACCGAAGTACTCTTCGATGCTGCGCTTGTTGATTACGATGTTACCAGTACCCGGTTTAATGAAAACGCGAGCAGCTGAGCTTTTGCGGCGACCAGTGCCGTAGTATTGATTCTCTGCCATTGTCATCTTCCCCAATTAGATGTCTAGAACTTTAGGCTGCTGTGCAGCGTGGTTGTGCTCAGCACCAGCGTAAACTTTCAGCTTACGGTACATAGCACGGCCTAGAGGACCTTTAGGAAGCATGCCTTTAACAGCAGTCTCGATAATCATTTCTGGTTTCTTATCAAGAAGCTTGTCGAAGCTGATAGACTTCAGACCACCGATGTAGCCAGTGTGGTGGTGGTACATCTTGTCAGTGCGCTTAGCACCAGTTACTGCAACTTTTTCAGCGTTGATAACTACGATGTAGTCACCAGTGTCAACGTGCGGAGTGTACTCCGGCTTGTGCTTACCACGTAGACGAGATGCGATTTCAGTTGCTAGACGACCAAGAGTTTTACCTTCAGCGTCAACAACATACCAGTCACGTTTTACAGTTTCTGGTTTAGCAACGAAAGTTTTCATGCTAATTCTTACCCAAAATTAAATAGTTTCACTTTACAGGAGCAGCAATGCTCCCTCTGTACAGAGCCCTCTCATCACCCCTTCGAGTGGTTGGCACTCCCGGCTTTTGCCGTTACAGGTACGGTGGGTCGCAAGATTATAGGGAAGGGTGGAGAAAAAATCACCTTTTTTTGAAAAAAAATTATGATTTTTTCTCTGGCAGGGTTTAAGGCCTAAAACAACAGCTTATCAAGCGCTGTTTTGGGCGAATTTAGCACCGATGAGGCATTAAGGAAGATGTGGACTGGCCAGGTAGTCATGGCTCTGCATCTCGATAAGCCTCGAGCAACAGCGCTTGAACTCGAAAGCCAGCCGTTTGCCCCGGTATAGCTGCGCCAAGTCGACCTCGGCGGAGAGGATCAATTTGACGTTGCGCTCATAGAATTCATCCACCAAGGCAATAAAGCGGCGTGCGGCATCGCTGTCGTCCTCGGCCATCTGAATCACCCCCGAAAGGAGCACGGTATGGTAGAGCTGCGACAGCTCCATATAATCGCTCTGACTCCGGGCCGTTTGGCATAAAGTGGCAAAATCAAAATGGATCACCCCTTCCCCCTCATGCCTGAACGGCAAGGCCCGGTTGTTGATCTCTACCGTCCCCCCCGTGCGGTGCTTGCCCGCCGCCAACTGCTCAAAGTAGCGGCACATATTCTGCTCTGCCTGCTCATCGAGAGGGAAATGGTAGATTTCGGCCTGCTCAAGCGTCCGCAGCCGGTAATCCGTTCCCGAGTCAACATTGACCACCTCGCAGTGGGTATTAAGCAGGTCGATAGCCGGAAGGAAACGGGCCCGTTGTAGCCCATTGCGGTACAGCTCATCCGGCGGAATATTCGAGGTGGCCACCAAGGTGATCCCCCGACGGAACAGGGCCTCGAACAAGGTACCGAGGATCATCGCATCGGTGATATCAGACACAAAAAACTCATCAAAACAGATGATCTCAGTTTCCGCGGCAAAGCGCTCGGCAACCACCTCAAGCGGATCGGCCTGCTGCTCCAGCAGCTTCATCTCCTGATGCACCCGGTGCATGAAACGGTGGAAATGAACCCGCATCTTGCGCTCTGTCGGGAGGCAGTCGAAAAAGGTATCCACCAGGTAAGTCTTGCCTCGCCCGACCCCGCCCCAGAAATAGAGCCCTTTGACAGGGGCTGGCGCTTCGGCCGGGCGGCGCATCAGGCGATCGACCCAGCGGCGAGTGGGCACCGGCCTAGGGGCCAGGAGCCGATGGTACAAATCGTCGAGGTGACGCACCGCCAATGCTTGGGCCGGATCGGCAACGAAGTCACTACGCTTCAGATCTTGTTGGTATTTCTGCTGTGGGGTCATCCTTGTTAAGCCCAAAACGTCATTCTCCATGTGCGTGATAGTACCATGCTGCTTCATGTACATGTATAGTATCTAAACAAGTAGATGAAGTTGACGTGCTATTCAGCACCAATTAAATTTTGATGTTATACAACAGGTATGATGATGTACGTTCACCATTTCGCCCCGCAGGCGAGCCTGCCCATGGTGCCGTAATCCCCCCTGTCCCTATATAAGAGCAAAAGGAGTTTTTCATGGCTTGGATTTATGCGCTGCTGATTTTCATTGCCGGTGCCATTGTCGGTGCCTTTGCCACGAGGCTGAGCAATAAGGGCTTGAAACAGCAAAAAGAACTGAAGAAAGAGCTGGATAAGTCTAAATACGAACTCGAGCAGTTCCGCCAGGAGCTGGTTGATCACTTCGCCCAGAGTTCAGAGCTACTCGATAACATCGCCAAAGACTACGGTAAACTTTACGAGCACATGGCGAAGACATCTACCGAACTGATGCCGAACCTGCCGGATCAGGACAACCCGTTTTCACGCCGCATCAGTACTTTGGAAGCCGTGAAAGACGTGCAAGAGACCCAGGAAGAGCAGCCACGCGATTACGCCAACGGCGCAACCGGCCTGCTGAAAGACCAAAAACCAGAGCAAATTTCTGAAGAGCCTAAACCGGTCGCCGAAGAATCCAAGGCGAGCTAAAATTTCTCAGGAACTAAACACCCGTTTTCAAGTCTGAGATTAAGCAGGCATATCAAGCTACTAGGACGTTGCCTGCGCTTGGACTTGAAAACCGGAGTTTAGTAATAATGAAAAAAACATTACTTGTTTTAAGTGCCCTGACCATTGGCATCAGCTCAGTTATTACCCCAGTGACGGCAACCGCCGCCCTTCCCCAGTCAGTCAACAACCAGCAAGTACCCAGCCTGGCCCCGATGCTAGAGCAGGTAACACCAGCTGTGGTCAGCATTGCCGTTGAAGGTAAACAAGTATCCAAACAACGCTTACCTGAGACGTTCCGTTTCTTTTTCGGACCTGACTTCCCTGAAGAACAAATCCGCGAGCGCCCTTTCCGCGGGTTGGGCTCGGGGGTCATTGTCGATGCTGACAAGGGCTATATCGTCACCAACCACCATGTCATTGGCGGTGCCACCAAGATCCTGGTTCAGCTGCATGATGGCCGTGAGGTCTCTGCCGAGCTGATCGGCAGCGACGAGATGTCTGACATCGCCCTGCTCAAGCTCAAAGATGCAGCCAACCTGACCGAAATTAAGCTGGCCGACTCCGACAAATTGCGTGTCGGTGATTTCGCGGTCGCCATCGGTAACCCGTTCGGCCTCGGCCAGACCGTTACCTCGGGGATCATCTCGGCCCTCGGCCGCAGCGGCCTCAATATCGAGAACTTCGAAAACTTTATCCAGACCGATGCCGCCATCAACAGTGGTAACTCTGGCGGCGCCCTGGTCAATCTCAACGGCGAGTTGGTCGGGATCAACACCGCCATTCTCGGTCCTAACGGCGGCAACGTCGGCATCGGCTTTGCCATTCCGGTCAACATGGTGAAAAACCTGACCGAGCAAATCCTCGAATTTGGCGAGGTCAAACGTGGCGTGCTTGGCGTACAAGGCGGCGAGCTGACATCCGAACTGGCGGAAGCCTTCGGTTATGAGACCAACCACGGTGCCTTTATCAACCAGGTAATGCCGGACTCCGCTGCGGAAAAAGCCGGCTTGAAAGCCGGTGACATTATCGTGTCAGTCAATGGCAAGCAGATCCGCACCTTTGGCGAGCTGCGGGCGAAGATTGCCACCCTGGGTGCCGGCAAGCAGGTGTCACTGGGTATTGTCCGCGACGGCAAGGCCATTGATGTGACCGCCAAGCTTAAGGAAGCCTCGGTCAACAAAGTGAAAGCGGACAGCTTGCACGAAGGCCTGGCCGGCGCAGAATTTGCCAACACCACCTCCAGTGACGGTAGCAAAGGGGTCAAAGTCACCAGCCTGCAGGAAAACTCCGAAGCAGCCCGTTACGGCTTGCGTGAAGGCGACATCATTCTCGGCGTCAACCGTCAGCCAATCCGCAACCTGGGTGAACTGAGAAAAGCCCTGGATAAGAAACCAAGTGTGCTGGCTTTCGAAGTGAAACGAGACAACAGTATCCTCTACCTCATCATCCGCTAGTTAGCCCCATCGGCAGTCGGCCGCCGCCGACTGCCAAGCCCCTTTTCCCCGATGTATAAACGGCTTGGTTTAGGCTGCGCTTGCTGTTCATTATTGGTTAAAATAGCCCGCCAATACTTGGTATCTTGTCTAAGGTAATGATACCCTCTTCGACTGTTATCAGTAGTTTATTCATTCAAGGGAGCGCACATGCTGGCTTTTTTGGCTAGATCCATCTTGCTTGGTGTCGTTACGGCCATTGCCCTGCTGCTGATCTTCCCTGATCTCCGGACCCAAATGCTCAATACGCCCCAGGTATTGGCCCCGATAGAGCTCAACCAGCCGCAAGTCTCTTTTAATTACGCAGTCCGCCGGGCCTCTCCTGCCGTGGTGAATATCTACAACCGCCGCTACAATGCCGACGACCGCTTACAGCTCAGCACCCAGGGCCTAGGCTCGGGTGTGATCATGAGCGACAAAGGCTACATTGTTACCAATTACCATGTCGTTGCCCAGGCCGATCAAGTCATTGTCGCCCTGCAAGACGGTCGCATCCTCACCGCCCAGTTGATCGGTAAGGATCAGCGTACCGACTTGGCGGTGCTGAAAATCCAAGCCGAGAACCTGCCGGTGATCCCGACCAGTACCGACTACCGCCCGGCAGTCGGCGACGTCGTACTGGCCATCGGCAACCCTTACAACCTCGGCCAAACCACGACCTATGGCATCATCTCTGCGACCGGACGCTCGGGAATGAGTTTCTATGGCCGTCAGGACTTCCTGCAAACCGATGCCGCCATCAACGAAGGGAACTCCGGAGGCGCCTTGGTCAATACCCGCGGCGAGCTGGTCGGGATCAATACCGCCTCTTTCCAGCAGGCCACCGACATTGAAACTTACGGTATTTCTTTTGCCATTCCCTACGAGCTAACCCAGAAAATCATGAACAAACTGATTGCTGACGGCAGGGTCATCCGAGGTTATATCGGTATTGAAGCACGTGATATCAACCCGGTTATGGCCAGGCTCTATGATGCCGAGCAAATCAACGGGATCATCGTGATGGGCATGGATCCCAACGGGCCGGCGGCCAAAGCCGGCTTCAAGGTACAAGATATCCTGATCGGAATCGATGGCAAGCGGGTGACAGACCGCCGTAACGTGCTGGATATCGTCACCGAGCTCCGTCCGGGCACCGAAGTCAGCATGAAGGTGCTGCGCAACGGCCAGCCAACCGATCTAACCGTCAAGATCGGCGATGAGCCGAATGGGTATTAATATTTAATAGTGCTGTGGTGCTGTGGTGCTGTGGTGCTGTGGTGCTGTGGTGCTGTGGTGCTGTGGTGCTGTACAAGCTAGCCTGAAGGCGTCATAACTTCAATGACTTTCAACTTTCCCTGACTGTTGGTCAATCTTCCATTTTTAAAAATCGAGTAGGAGGAGGCCTCACGGCCTCCGTCCTCTCACACCACCGTACAAGCGTGGGTCGCATACGGCGGTTCCGAATATATTTTCAGTGACTCATACCCATCTCTCAATGAGTACATGCCCATCTCCTTGAACCGTTTCGTTGGCATGGCCTGATTGAGCTGCGGCGATAAAGCCAGATGCCACCATCCTTTCTCTGACATCGCTAGCTTCCAAGCATTGCGCTCGTTTACGCCTTCTTGGCGTAACCATGTCGCTATGCTGTGTCTGCGTTTTCGCTGCTTGAGTCGGTAGCACCGTAAGCGCCGTCTTATCCATTCATCCAAGCGCTGCATCGCGCTTTTCCGCATGGCGAGCTTGAAGTAGTGTTGCCAACCTCTTAGATATTGAGTTAGTTCGACTATTACTGTCTTCAACTCTCGTCCTCGATTCCGCTTCGTTATTTGACGCACTCGCTTCTTCATGTGAGTTTGTGCTGTCTTCGAGATATGGATACTTCCATCTCGTTGGAAGCGATGGCCTAAGTAAGTCCGCTCTGTCACTCTTGTTGCCGCACTCTTCTCCCGGTTGACCGTGAGTTTCAGTTTCTGCTCCAAGAACTCCGTTATCGAGGCTTTTACTCGATTTGCGGCTTCCTCACTGTGTACGTAGATTTGGCAGTCGTCTGCATATCGGCAGAACTTATGCCCTCTTCGTTCAAGCTCTTTATCCAACTCATCTAATACGATATTTGATAGCAGCGGAGATAATGGGCCACCCTGTGGTGTCCCTCGTTGCCTCTGCTCGACTAACCCGTTTCGCATTATGCCTGCCTGTAGGTATGACCTGATCAGCTTCAGTACCCGTTTATCTGTGATATCTTTCGATAGCCTGTGCATCAGCCTATCGTGGTTCACGGTATCGAAGTATTTCGCTAGGTCAACATCGACTACATAACCCGCCCCTCCCTGATGTAGTGGCTTGCTGCCGCCAGAGCATGGTGGGCACTACGGTTGGGCCTGAACCCGTAACTGCTGTTGGAGAACTTAGGTTCGTAGATATCTGTCAGGACTGATGTGATGGCCTGTTGGACAATCCTATCAAGTACCGTTGGGATACCTAGCTGCCTCACTCCCCCACTAGGTTTAGGGATTTCTACACCCAAGACGGGTTGGGGTTGATAGCTACCGTCCAGAAGGCTCTGGCGGAGCGCTTGCCCATTGGAAGACTGCCGAAGCACCGAGATAGTGGCTGCTATGTCGAGTTTATCAACCCCAGCACATCCCTTGTTCTTCTTTACTCTTCTCAGGGCTTGGTTCAGATTCGTTGATGAACAGATCTGCTCCATCAACTGAGTTGAGGTCACCAAGACTCGTCCTCCTGTCTACGCCAAACATGCTTGTCATTCTTCGTAGCCATGAGCGTCACTTGCGGTGTTGCCCATTGGTACGTAGAGATATTGTTCATCTTGCTATGACTCCACATGATTGAGTGTCTAGTGACTGCTTCTTGATATATTCAGTTCCGGCCTTCCCTTGGGTTGTACTTCCCCAAGGTACTATGCCTTCTGCTGACTTCTTATTAACCGTCACGCAGCATCACTGCTGCACTAGTCTCGTCCGAGACAGCTAATAAGATCTCCCGAGGTAAGACGTTGTTCTTTCACTTGGTTGTGCCTGATTTACCCGTACACACTTCCCGTCGAGGCATTGGGCTATTCTATATATGGCTAGGTTACCCAAGTTGTACTGGCCTACTATCAGATTTCTGTTCGTCACAACCAAGTTTTGCCGTTTGCTTCCTTCAGATCCCACCTCACGGTGGACACCCTTGCATAGGCTAACGGTTCTCGCTCGACTGAGCCCGTAGAGGACTTTCACCTCCTAGAACAACGCCATGCTCGGCGCACCATAAAAAATCCCCGACATCATGTCGAGGATTTTCTTATCTATGGAGTCAACAGACTCCATAGAACCATAGGGCCGCTTTAACCCCACAGAACCATTATCTTACTCGCTGAAACGCTCGATCTTCATACCAAGGGCGCTGAACTTATCTTCAATGTGCTCGTAACCACGATCGATGTGGTAGATACGATCAACGATAGTTTCGCCTTTGGCAATGCTGCCGGCAATCACCAGGCTGGCAGACGCACGCAGATCGGTTGCCATCACCTGGGCACCACTCAGGCCGTCGGTGTCACCACAGATCACAGTATTGCCTTCGATTTCAGCATGAGCGCCCATACGGATCAGCTCAGGAATGTGCATGAAACGGTTTTCGAAAATCGTCTCGGTGATGATACCTGTGCCCTTGGCAACTAGGTTGAGCAACGAGAACTGGGCCTGCATATCTGTCGGGAAGCCCGGGTGCGGAGCCGTGCGAATATTCACCGCCTTCAATTCACGGCCGGTCATATCCAGGCTGATCCAGTCTTCACCGGTTTCAATCTTGGCTCCGGCTTCTTCCAGCTTGGCCAACGCCGCTTCCAGCAAAGACGGGCGGGTGTGACGACACATGATCTTACCGCCAGAAACCGCAGCCGCTACCAGGAACGTGCCGGTTTCGATGCGATCCGCCACAACTTCATGGTAACCACCACCCAAGCGTTCGACACCCTCGATAGTAATGGTATCGGTACCGGCACCGGTGATCTTGGCACCCAGCGTATTAAGGAAATCCGCGGTATCGACAATTTCCGGCTCGCGGGCCGCATTCTCGATCACGGTAGTGCCTTCCGCCAACGTTGCCGCCGACATAATGGTCACAGTTGCACCAACACTGACCTTGTCCATCACGATGTGGGCACCTTTAAGGCGACCGTCAACCGTCGCTTTAACGTAACCTTCTTCCAGCGTGATTTCTGCGCCGAGCTGCTCAAGGCCGTGGATATGCAAATCCACAGGGCGAGCACCAATTGCACAGCCGCCCGGCAGAGACACCTGTCCCTGTCCAAAACGCGCCACCAGCGGACCCAGCGCCCAGATCGAGGCGCGCATGGTTTTCACCAAGTCATACGGCGCGCAGAACTCATTGACCGGACCGGCATCAACATGGACCGAACCGTTGCGGGATACCTTGGCACCCAGTCGGCTCAGCAGCTCCATCGTGGTATCGATATCGCGTAGCTTTGGTACATTCGCCACTTCTACCGGCTCTTCGGCCAATAGAGCTGCGAACAAAATTGGCAATGCTGCATTCTTAGCACCAGAAATGGAGACTTCGCCACTCAGTGGGCCACCGCCCTGGATTCGAAACTTCTGCATCATTAACCTCTTAAGACAGGGACATCAATTTTTTGTCACGTGCCCACTCTTCAGGCGTGTACGTTTTGATGCTCAGCGCATGAATTTCATTCGCTGCGATCTGCCCCATCAGCGGACCGTAAATAGCCTGCTGCTTCTTAACACGGTTCATACCCTCGAACATGGCACCAACAGCGATCACTTCGTAGTGACTGCCGTCGCCCTTGACAATCACTTCGTCAAGTTCCAAGGCATTTTCCAGAATATTCTTAATTTCAGAGATTTCCACAAGCTATCCTCTTTCGCGACTCACTCGATGCAAGCCGCTAACATTGATTCAACGTGACTCAGACGTAGCAGCGTGACAAGCTGCTCTGGCACATTCAATATTTTCAGCTCAGCCCCATTTTGGCTCAGCTGTTGGTATATGTGCAGCAACATCACCATACCGGCAGAGTCGATCCGCCCGACCGCAGACAGATCCAGCTGCACTTTGCTATCCTTCGGCATCCATTCATGGCGTTGCTGCCAAAAAGCTGGAACTGTGTCACGTTCCAATGCCCCTGACAAGCAGTAAAGCCCATTTTCCTGAGCTTGCCACTCAATCTTTTGCTTAGTCATTGTTTTCTGACTCACGACGGATCGGCTTGGCCGCCAATCGTTTCAGATCCTGCGTCACGGCATCAACCCCCTGGCTGCGCAGCTGGCCGTTCCACTCGCTTTGCTTGGTCGAGATCATACTGACCCCTTCGGCCACCATATCGAACCCCTGCCACTCACCGGTTTTCTTGTTCTTGCGCAATGTGAAGTCCAGGCGGATCGGCGGTCGCTTGGTATCGACAATATCTACCCGAACAGAAATCACACTGCGATCGGCCGGGATCGGCTTTGGCGGCTCGATTTCAATATCCTGATCCGTGTACTGGGTCAGTACCTGGGCGTAGGAAGCAACCAAGTAGTCCGTGAACGCCGCCACAAAGTCATTGCGCTGCTGCGGCGTCGTGCTTTTCAGGTGGGGCCCCAGTACCTTGTAAGCCGCATAGCGGGTATTGATGTAGGGCAGCAGCTCCTGCTGCACCACCCGGCGCAAATGTTCAGGATTCTGCTGGATCACGCCCTGCTCCGACTTCAGCCGGGCAAAAGTCTTCTGTGAAACCTGATCCATCATGGTATAGGGATTGGTCTTGTCGACCACAGCGGCCTGCGCCATCAGCGGCAGGCAGACAACCATCATCATTACATAACGAAACCATTTCATAATCGTGCTCTCTTAATTACTGTCACCGCCGATGCTGTACAGCACCTGGCCAATCATATCTTCCAGTACCAGTGCGGACCGGGTCTCTTCGATCAAGTCACCATCACCGAGCATCTCGATATCCTCATCGATAAACCCCGGAGAGATCCCGAGGTACTGCTCACCTAGCAGTCCTGAGGTCAGAATGGCCGCCGAGCTGGTCTCTGGGAAGTAACCGTATTTCTTCTCGATAGACAGAGTGACCACCGGGACATAGGTCTCGGTATCCAGATTAATATTGGTTATTTTTCCAACCGTGACTCCACCGACCTTGATCGGCGAGCGCACTTTCAAGCCGCCGATATTGTCAAAATGCGCCTTGAGGGTGTATGTCTCCGCGCCACCCAAATTCTGGACATCGGCAACCTTAAAGATCAAGACCAGCAGGGCAGCAAAACCAGCCAATACGAAGCTGCCTACCCACAATTCTAGTTTTTTCGTTTGCTGCATCAGTTTTTTCCTGTTGTATTACCGCGTTGCGGCTGTATCAGTTGCCGAACATCAAGGCGGTGAGGACGAAATCCAGCCCCAGTACTGCCAATGACGAATTCACTACGGTACGTGTCGTTGCACGGCTGATCCCTTCCGAGGTCGGCACCGCATCGTATCCATTGAAGACCGCAATCCATGTGACGGTAATGGCAAACACCACCGACTTGATAATGCTGTTACCAATGTCATAGCCAAGGTCAACCGAAGACTGCATCACCGACCAGAAGCTGCCGTAATCAATCCCTTTCCAGTCAACCCCCACCAACTGGCCTCCCCAAATGCCTACGGCGCAGAACAGCATCGTCAGCAGCGGCATCGAAATAACGCCGGCCCAGAAGCGCGGCGCAATCACCTGGCGCAGGGGATCGACAGCCATCATCTCCATGCTCGACAGCTGCTCGGTGGTTTTCATCAGGCCAATTTCGGCAGTCAGCGCCGAGCCAGCCCGTCCGGCAAACAGCAAAGCGGTCACCACAGGCCCTAGCTCTCGTAACAAAGACAAGGCAACCATCTGGCCAAGACTGGTTTCAGCCCCGAAGTCCACCAGCACAATATAGCCTTGCAGGCTCAGCACCATCCCGATAAACAGGCCGGAGACCAAAATAATCGCTACCGACAGCACGCCAACCGAATACAGCTGACGCAGCAACAACGGGAACATCCTGCCGGGCTGTGGCCGACTGACCAGCGCGCCGTAAAGCACCAGCGTCGCCCGGCCCATGGTCTGGAACATATCCAGTGCCCGCCGGCCCTGACGGGAAACATACTCAGTGATCATGCGTGTTGCTCCTTGCCATCATCCGCAAACAACTCCTGCTCAATGGGCTGGGCGGGGTAGCGGAACGGCACCGGCCCATCGGCGTGGCCATCTATAAACTGACGAATACGCGGATCAGGGTTTGCCAGTAACTCCTCCGGCGTGCCCTGACCGATGACTTGGCTACCGGAAAGTATATAAACATGATCGGCAATACTCATCACCTCGGGCACATCATGGGAAACAATCACCGACGTGATACCGAGCGCCTGATTAAGATCGCGGATCAGTTTTACCAGCACGCCCATGGTGATCGGGTCTTGGCCAACAAAAGGTTCATCATACAAGATGAGCTCAGGATCAAGGGCTATCGCCCTTGCCAGGGCAGCCCGTCGGGCCATCCCCCCAGAGAGTTCGCTCGGCATTAACTGAGCGGCACCGCGCAACCCCACGGCCTCAAGCTTGAGCAAGACCAAAGTACGCAACAAATCGTCCGGTAATTCAGTATGTTCTCGCAGCGGAAACGCAATATTGTCAAATACCGTCATATCCGTGAACAGCGCCCCGGATTGGAACAACATGCTCATTTTCTTACGGGCCTGATACAACTCATTGCGGCCAAGGGCAGGAATATTCCAGTCTTCGAACCAGATCTCACCGCAATCCGGTACAATCTGCCCCCCGATCAGCCGCAACAAGGTGGTCTTACCGATCCCCGACGGCCCCATAATGGCCGTCACTTTGCCCTTGGGCACATCCAGCGAAACATCATCAAAGATTTTTCGCTCACCACGGGAGAAGGTCATATGCCGGATGGATACCAGCGCCTCTGTCTGCTCCATAGTTACCTTATCTGGCAGTCCTGCCTGTCCGATAGCCGGCCTGTTAACATAACAAGCGACATTATATGAATAGAATTAATTAGTTATCTTTATGCCTTTGATGATAGGTAGATTATGCAACCAACTCAAGAGATGAACTGTAAGAAGTCTGTGATTTCTCGGCCCTCACGCTGTCGGCCCATTGCTCTCTTCGATTATGGCCGTTGGCCGGGCTTGGCCCGGTACCTTTTTCACATGACGCCAACATCATAAAAAACCACCGGTATTAATCAATTTCTCACGCCTTTTGCTTTCTTTTTGATGGCCGAACCGTCAAAATTAGTCTCTTAAATTTATCACCCCAATTGGATTGCTGTCCCTCTTACGGCATGCAGCAGTGATCCAATCCAGCACATTTATACAAAAAAGGGATAACAATGCTCGAAGCCATCGTGTTTCTCTGTATCGGCCTGACTTTACTGGTATGGAGCGCAGATCGACTTGTTTATGGCGCTGCGGCGCTTGCGAAAAATCTTGGGGTCACCCCGCTGGTCATCGGTATGACCATCCTTGCCATGGGCTCTTCTGCCCCCGAAATGATGGTATCGGCGACGGCGGCCCTGGACGGCAAGACAGACACCGCGGTCGGAAATGTGCTGGGCTCGAACATTGCCAATATTGCCCTGATCCTCGGTATTACCGCGCTGATAAAGCCATTATCTATCAGTTCGGATATTATCCGCCGCGAACTGCCACTGATGATGGGAGTGACACTGATTGCCGGAGTACTGCTGTGGGACAGCCACCTTGGATTCCTGGAAGGGGTCCTGCTGGTGGTGCTGTTTGTGGCCTTCTTGCTCGCGATGCTGAAAATCAGCCGCAATGCCAAAGCGACCGGCGGCGACCCGCTGGTTGAAGAGCAGGAGTCCGAAATCCCTGACGGCGTCAGCAACCCGAAAGCCGTTATGTGGACCTTGGTGGGCTTGGTACTGCTGCCTTATGCGGCCAGCATGCTGGTTGATTCTGCCGTGACCATCGCAAAGTACTTCGGCATGAGCGATCTGGTGATCGGCCTGACGATTATCGCCATCGGTACCAGCCTGCCGGAGCTGGCGGCCTCGATTGCCAGCCTGTTCAAAGGCGAAGATGACATGGCCGTCGGCAACATTATCGGCTCCAACGTCTTCAATATCCTGGCCGTCATGGGGATCCCCGGCCTGCTTAACCCATCAACCCTGAGCCCGTTGGCAATGGGCCGCGACTACTACGTGATGTTGGGCGTATCCATCATGCTGGTTCTAATGGCGCTTGGAAAACGTCGCCGAATCAACCGCGTAGAAGGCTTCATCCTGCTGGCGACCTTTATCGCCTATCAAGGTTATCTGTTTTATAATCTAGCGGCCTAACGGAGAGGAATATTATGTCTACAGCGTTTGATTATTGCGAAATCGGCCGTAAAGTTATTGAAATTGAAGCAGAAGCACTAAAAGGACTGACCCATTTTATCAATGGCAGTTTTACCCAGGCCTGCCAGCTTATCAATGAGTGCCACGGCAAGGTCATCATCATGGGGATGGGAAAATCGGGCCACATTGGCAATAAGATAGCCGCGACCCTGGCCAGTACCGGAACCCCGGCCTTTTTCGTCCACCCCGGCGAAGCCAGCCACGGCGACCTGGGCATGATTGAAAAGGGCGATGTGGTGCTTGCGATCTCCAATTCCGGCGAGGCCTCGGAAATCCTGACCCTGCTGCCGGTGATCAAGCGCTTGGGCATTCCGCTGATCAGCATGACCGGCAAGCCGGAATCAAGCATGGCGAAACTGTCGCAGATCCACTTGCAGATCACCGTCAACCAAGAAGCCTGTCCGCTGAACCTGGCACCAACATCCAGCACCACCGCCACCCTGGCGATGGGCGATGCCCTGGCGATCGCACTGATGGAAGCCCGCGGCTTTACCGCGGATGACTTCGCCCTCTCCCACCCGGGCGGTGCATTGGGCCGTAAGCTACTGCTCCGCATCAGCGACATCATGCACACTGGCGACCGCCTGCCGGTCGTAGGCGAGCAGGCACTCATCAAGGACGCCCTGCTGGAAGTCTCTCGCAAAGGCTTGGGAATGACGGCTATCATTGATAATGATCAGCAACTGCTTGGTATCTTTACCGATGGTGATCTCCGCCGCCTGCTGGATAACCATGTTGATATCCACACCACGAGCATTGGCGAGGTGATGACCCGTAACCCGGCAACCATCAGTGCTGACGTGCTGGCCGCTGAAGGCCTGAAATTAATGGAAGATCGCAAAATCAGCGGGCTTCTGGTCACCGACAACGGCATGCTGGTCGGTGCACTCAACATGCACGATCTACTGAAAGCGGGAGTAATGTAATGCAAATCGAGACCCTCTACGGCCCTGTCAGCCAAGCCGTATTTTCCCGCGCCCGTACCATCCAGCTGCTGATCTGTGATGTCGACGGCGTCTTTTCCGACGGCCGTATCTACATGGGTAACGACGGCGAGGAGTTGAAAACCTTCCATACCCGTGACGGTTACGGGATCAAGTCCCTGATGGCTGCGGGGGTCGACGTCGCAATCATCACCGGCCGCAAGTCAGCCATTGTCGAAAACCGCATGGCCGCACTGGGTATCAAGCATGTCTATCAAGGGCAGGACAACAAACTGGCCGCCTACCAAGATATCCTTGCCAATCTTGGCATTTCACCAGAGCACACCGCCTATATCGGCGATGATCTGATTGACTGGCCGGTAATGGAAAAAATTGGCCTGTCCGTCTGTGTCGCCGACGGCCACCCGCTGCTGGCCCAACGCGCGGACTTTGTCACCCGCATCCAGGGCGGGTACGGTGCAGTGCGCGAAGTCTGTGATCTGATCCTTGAAGCCCGTGGAGAATTAGACAAACATAAAGGCTTAAGTATATGACCTTACAGCGGCTACTCTATGCACTGCTAATTGCTATCTGTGCATGGACAGGCTATTACCTGCTGGAAAAGCACTGGGCGGACGATGTCCAGATCGCACCGGACGCCGAAAAACCGATCTTTACCGGTAAGTCGGTGATCAATACGGCCTACAATGAATCGGGACAGCGCAGCTACCAGATCGATGCGGCGCATCTCGAGCATTTTAGCCAGAGCGGCAACACCGACTTTGTCGAACCGGTCTTGTGGGTATACAAAAACGGCAGTGAAACCGAATGGCGGATCAGCTCCAATGAAGCACGGCTGGATAAAAACCATATCCTGCAAATGACCGGCAATGTCCGTATCTTCAACCTGCTGCCCGAGTCTGCCGTTCGCGTCATTCAAACCGATACCCTGCGCCTGAACTTGGTCAGCAAAGACTTCGACACACCGGATCATGTCATTATTACCGGTGATGCTTTCCAAAACGAAGGGACAGGCATGAAAGGCAACATGGACCGTAACATCGCCACCTTATTGAATAATGTAAAAGGTAGATATGAAGCGCTATAAATTAACGACCCTGCTCTGCCTGTGCCTGAGCACCGCCAGCTGGGCACTGAGTAATGACACCGAGCAGCCTATCTATATCGACTCAGACAACCAGGAGTTGGATATTCAGCAGAATATCGTGACCTTCACCGGCAACGTCATCCTGCGCCAAGGCAGCATCGACATCCGAGCCGATAAAGTCGTGGTCACCCGCCCAGGCGGCCAGGAAGGCAGAGAGACCATTGATGCCTATGGCAACCCGGCGACATTCCACCAGATCATGGACGACGGCAAGCCAATCGACGGCTCAGCCAAGAAAATGCGCTATGAAACGGCTACCGAGTTCCTCAAGATGACCGAGGACGCCGTGCTGGTTCAGGAAGGCAGCGAAATCAAAGGTAACGTGATCAGCTACCGCATCGACCAGCAGAAACTGGTTGCCGAAAGCGGCAAGAAGCAGCGCGTCACCACGATCCTCCAGCCTAACCAGCTGAACAACGACAAGAAGTAACCACGCTATGGCAATCTTAAAAGCACAACACCTGGCCAAGAGCTATAACGGCCGCAAAGTGGTTTCTGATGTCAGCCTGCAGGTTGAGTCGGGCAAAATCGTCGGCTTGCTGGGCCCTAACGGTGCCGGCAAGACAACCTCTTTCTACATGATTGTCGGCCTAGTCGCCCGTGATGAAGGTACCATCACCATCGATGACACCGATATCAGCCTTCAGCCGATGCACAACCGCTCGCGCATGGGGATCGGCTACCTGCCGCAGGAAGCATCGATTTTCCGCAAGCTTTCCGTCCACGATAACCTGATGGCCGTGCTGCAGACCCGCAAAGAGCTGTCCCGGCTTGAACGCCAGGAAAAACTGGAAGAATTGTTGGATGAATTCAACATACAGCACATTCGTAACAGCTTAGGTATGGCACTATCGGGGGGGGAAAGACGCCGAGTAGAAATTGCCCGGGCACTGGCCGCCAACCCGAAATTCATCCTGTTGGATGAGCCTTTTGCGGGCGTTGACCCTATATCCGTGATCGATATCAAGAAAATCATTGAACATTTGCGCGATCGTGGGCTGGGCGTACTGATCACCGATCATAATGTAAGGGAAACGCTGGATGTATGTGAGCAAGCCTACATCGTCAGTCAAGGGCATCTGATTGCCCATGGTACGCCAACAGAAGTGCTCAATGATGAACATGTAAAACGAGTCTATCTGGGTGACCAGTTCCGTCTATAGTTAATTTATAGATACGTCATGGAAGCCAATATGGCAGCAGAGGATTCGGACGACATTTTGGGTATTAGGCAGCAAAAAACAGCGATAAAAATAAGGTACATACAATAATATGAAAACCTCGCTCCAGCTTAAACTTGGTCAACAATTGGCAATGACGCCACAGCTACAGCAAGCGATTCGCTTGTTGCAGCTATCTACCCTGGATTTGCAACAGGAAATCCAAGAGGCACTGGATGCAAACCCATTACTCGAGCTGGAAGATGCCACCCAAGACGCAGCCAATGGCGCAGAAGACGGTACCGCAGTAGCCGAGACAACTGACAGCAGCAGTGATGATGGCCTGTCAGAGGCGAGCGACAGTGACGCGTTTGATACATCTGACGTGATTGAGCAGCAAGAAATGCCGGAAGACCTCCCAGTGGACACTACCTGGGACGATGTCTACAGCGCCAGCACCGGCAACACCGGTATTGCGTTGGATGACGACATGCCGGTGTACCAGGGGGAAACCACCGAAAGCCTGCAAGACTACCTGATGTGGCAGGTCGAGTTGACCCCGTTCAGCGAGACCGACCGCACCATCGCAACCGCCATCATTGATGCCATCGACGAGAAAGGCTATCTCACCTGCTCGGCCGAAGAGATTCTCGACAGCCTGGGGGATGACGAAGTCGAGCTCGACGAAGTCGAAGCCGTCCTCAAACGGGTGCAGCAATTTGACCCGCTCGGTGTTGCATCGCGTAACCTGCAGGAATGCCTGATGCTGCAGCTGGCGACATTCCAGCCGGACACCCCTTGGCTCGCCGAAGCCCGGATGCTGCTGACTGATTATATCGATCTGCTTGCCAACCGCGACTACCGCCAGCTGATGCGCGACACCAAGCTTAAAGAGCCTGAGCTCAAGCAAGTCATGCAACTGATCCATGGTTTGGACCCGCGCCCGGGCAACCGGGTCATGGCTTCCGAGACCGAATATGTCGTGCCGGACGTCTCTGTCTTCAAGGATCACGGCAAGTGGGTGGTCACGATCAATCCAGACAGCGTGCCGCGGATCCGAGTCAATGAGCAATATGCCGCGCTAAGCAAAAATACCCGCAACTCGGCCGACAGCCAGTTCATCCGTACCCATTTACAAGATGCCAAGTGGCTGATCAAGAGCTTAGAGAGCCGCAACGAAACTTTACTGAAAGTCGCCCGCTGTATTGTCGAGCACCAACAGGACTTCTTTGAATATGGCGAGGAAGCCATGAAGCCGATGGTGCTAAACGACATCGCCCTGGCGGTCGATATGCATGAATCGACTATCTCCCGCGTGACAACGCAAAAGTACATGCACACACCGCGCGGGATTTTTGAACTGAAATACTTCTTCTCCAGTCACGTCAGCACCGATAACGGTGGCGAGTGTTCATCCACCGCTATCCGGGCCCTGGTGAAAAAGCTGGTTGCCGCCGAAAACCAGGCCAAACCGCTGAGTGACAGCAAAATCGCGACATTACTGGCGGAACAAGGGATCATGGTGGCAAGACGGACCATTGCCAAATACCGTGAATCACTGGGTATTCCGCCGTCCAATCAGAGAAAACGTCTGCTCTAACAGACGCAACAAGAAGGAAGATGTCTATGCAAATCAATCTCACTGGCCACCATGTTGAAATCACCCCATCCATGCGTGAGTACGTGGAGACGAAGTTCAATAAGCTAGAGCGGTTTTTCGATAAAATCAATAATGTCCATGTCATCCTAAACGTTGAAAAACTGCAGCAAGTTGCTGAAGCAACTCTGCACATTAACGCTGGAGAAATCCACGCAAAAGCGGATTCTGAAAATATGTATGCCGCTATTGATGCATTAACTGATAAACTGGTGCGTCAACTTAACAAACACAAAGATAAGCTCAACAGCCACTGAATCATGCAACTGAGTAATGTATTGAGCCTGGACTGCACGAAAAGTGCAGTCCCTTGCTCCAGTAAGAAACGTGCCTTGGAAATCATCAGCGAAGTCGCTGCCAAGCACCTTGACCAAAATCCGCAGCCGCTGTTCGAGTGCATGCTCAACCGTGAGAAAATGGGCAGTACCGGGATCGGTAACGGCATCGCTATTCCTCACGGCCGGATCAGCAGCAGCGACCACGCCATTGCCGTTTTGATCCAGTGCCAGGATCCTATCCAGTTTGATGCCATCGACAACCAACCGGTCGATCTTCTCTTTGCCTTGCTGGTGCCCGATGAACAGTGCCAAGAGCACCTCAAAACCTTATCGAGCATGGCTGAAAAGCTCAGCAACAAACAGGTTTGTAAGCAGCTACGCACTGCAAAAAGTGACGAAGAGCTTTATCAAATACTTACCTGTGATTCATAATGACCTCCACACCCTCTCTGAATGTTAAGGACTGCCAGTCATGATGCTAATGGTCGTAAGCGGACGCTCGGGTTCAGGTAAATCCATTGCCCTGCGGGTATTGGAGGATCTAGGCTATTACTGTGTTGATAACCTACCGGTCAACCTGCTCCCCCAATTCATCAAGACCCAGCAGGGAAACCAGCAAAATATCGCCGTCAGTATCGATGTGCGTAACATGCCGGAAGATCCCGAGGAGATCAGCCACACCCTGGATACCCTCGGTGACGACGTCGATGTCAATGTGATCTACCTGGATGCCGACGACAAAACCCTGGTCAAACGCTATAGCGAAACCCGACGCCTGCATCCGCTTTCCCGCCATGGCATGACCCTCGAACAAGCGATACTGTCAGAAAGCACCCAGCTCTCCAGCCTTAAGGCCCGGGCCGATCTGGTCATCGATACCACCACCAAGTCCATTCACGATCTGAGTGAGACCGTTCGCTCCCGGGTACTCGGCCGCGACTCGCGCGAGCTGATCATGGTGTTCGAGTCCTTCGGCTTCAAGCACGGCCTGCCGAACGATGCCGACTACGTGTTTGATGTCCGCTTCCTGCCCAATCCACACTGGATTCCGGAACTCAAGCCATTGACCGGCTTGGATCAGGAAGTCAAAGACTACCTCGCGGGCCATGCCGAGGTCAGCCAGCTGATCTACCAAATTCGTAACTTCATCGAAACCTGGCTACCAATGCTGGAGAAGAACAACCGCAGCTACCTAACCGTGGCCATTGGCTGTACCGGCGGCCAGCACCGCTCGGTCTACATTACCCAGCAGTTGGCCGAGTACTTCCGCTACGAAGGGCACCAGGTCCAGGTGAGACACCGCACGCTGGAAAGCAAATCATGACCGTGTTCTCGCGTGAGCTGTTTATCAAAAACCGCCTGGGCCTGCATGCCCGGGCAGCGATCAAATTGGTTGAGCTAGCACAAAGTTTCGAGTCCATTATCACCATCAGCAACGGTGAAAAAAGCGCAACAGCAGACAGTGTCATGGGGCTATTGATGCTCGAGTCAGCCCAAGGACAACAGGTGCAGGTCTGCGCCGACGGTAACGATGCCGAGCAAGCCATCAATGCGGTCAGCGACCTGATCGAAGCCGGCTTTGACGAAGAAAGCTAACTTCTGAAGCGGCCTTGCCCCTGCCCGTGCGCCAGCGGGCAGACAATTCCATCAATAATTCATCATTCCTCTCACATCTGGTGAGACAACACCCCAACGATTGCGTTAAAATTCAATTTATTGCGCTGTTATACCATCCAGTCATCCACCACGAATAATCCGGATTCACTGAGGTATTTCGCATCTGAGTCATTTGGGGTACTGCAAACAATGGCCGATGTCATCGATCAAGATCAAACTCATCAAACGCTGCAAGAAGTCAACCAGGCGCTTGAAAACGGCATGTTTGTCCATGTCCGCCGTATGCTCCAGGATATGGAGCCGGAAGATATTGCCCACTTACTAGAGGCCTCTCCACCCAAAGAGCGCCAGGTGCTATGGCAACTGACCGATCCCGAAGAGCAAGGCGAGATCCTCGACGAGCTGTCGGAAGACGTCAAAGACGGCATTGTGGCCCAGATGGCACCGGATAAACTGGCAGCCGTTACCGAAGGCATGGAGACCGATGATGTCGCCTACGTCCTGCGTAGCCTGCCAGACAGCAAGTACCAAGAAGTGCTGGCCCAGATGGATGCCACCGATCGGCACCGGGTCGAAAAGGCGCTGGCCTATCCGGAAGAAACCGCTGGCGGGATCATGAGCACCGACTTCATCACCATCCGCGGTGATGTGACTGCCGACGTGGTACTGCGCTACCTGCGCATGAAAGGCGAGCTACCGGAAGCCACTGATGCCTTGTACGTGGTCGATCAGAACGAAATGCTGATCGGCCACCTGTCTCTCGCCACCCTGATCACCACCCAGCCGGATACCGAAATCCATGATGTGATGGACGATGCCGACGAGGCTATCCCGGTCGATATGGATGACGGTGAAGTGGCCAACCTGTTCGAACGCCGTAACTGGCTGTCGGCCCCTGTCGTCGATGCCGACAACCAGCTCGTCGGCCGTATCACCATCGATGACGTGGTTGATATTATCCGTGAAGAGGCCGAGCACTCAATGATGAGTATGGCCGGTATGGATGACGACGAGGACACCTTTGCGCCAGTGGTCAAATCGGCCAAGCGGCGCAGTATCTGGCTCGGCGTCAACGTGCTGGCTGCACTGGCGGCCGCATCGGTTTCCAACCTGTTCGAAGACACACTTGAGCAGATGGCCGCGATTGCCATCCTGATGACCATCGTTCCCTCGATGGGTGGTGTCGCCGGTAACCAGACCGTCGCCCTGGTGATCCGCGGTTTGGCCGTAGGCCATATCGGGGACACCAACACCCGTTGGCTACTAAGCAAGGAAGCCCGCGTCGGTCTGCTCAACGGTATCCTCTGGGCCGCCATCATTGGTGGCGTGGTCGTACTGTGGAAAGGCAACCTGCTGCTCGGTGCCATTATCGCCGGAGCCATGCTGACCAACCTGCTGGTCGCCGGTATTGCCGGGGTGTGTATTCCGATCCTGCTCAAGAAAATGGACATCGACCCGGCTCTGGCGGGCGGGATGGCCCTGACCACCATCACCGATATCGTCGGCCTGTCGGTGTTCCTCGGCTTAGCGACCCTCTTTCTTGTCTAAACAGTTTCTGTAGCGGTTAAGTCCAAAAGACACACATAAAAAAGCGAGAGCAGCAATGCTCTCGCTTTTCTGTATCTGGTCATCGGCTATAGGCCAGAGGCTCTAGGTTGGCGCTCTTGCCCATAGCCACATACCGTGGGCCTATTCGCCCGCTATCTTCATACTATCAAGCAGCATCGAGCCGGTCTGGATCTGGCTGCGGGTCTCGGTGTCGGTGCCGAGCGCCACGATGTTCTGCATCATGTCCTTGAGGTTACCGGCAATGGTGATTTCGCTGACCGGGTACTGGATTTCGCCGTTTTCGACCCAGAAACCGGCCGCGCCACGGGAGTAGTCCCCGGTGACGATGTTGACGCCCTGCCCCATGAGCTCGGTTACCAACAGGCCACGGTCCATCTTCTTGAGCATCTGCTCGAAGCTTTCGCCAGTCGAGTTAACCAGCCAGTTATGGATCCCTCCGGCATGGCCGGTTGGCTGGCGGCCCAGTTTACGAGCCGCATAGCTGGTCATCAGGTAGGTTTGCAGTCGGCCGTCCTGGATGATCTCCAAATCTCGAGTGGCCAGCCCTTCGCTATCGAATGGCGTACTGGCCATGCCGCGCAGGATATGGGGGCGCTCGCTGATGTTGAGCCACTCAGGGAAGATCTGCTCACCCAGCTTATCAAGCAGGAAAGACGACTTGCGGTACAGGTTCGAGCCGCTGATCCCCATCACCAAGTGACCGAATAGACCAGTGGCGATATCGGCCGCAAACATCACCGGGGCTTCACGGGTTGACAGCTTCTGCGGATCGACCCGGCCAGCAGTGCGTTCGGCCGCGTGCTGGCCGACCTTCTCCGGCGTCCACAAATCGCAAACTCGGCGCGCAGTGGTATAGCTGTAATCCCGCTCCATCTCACCGTTCTTGCCTTCGGCGATTACGCAGCAACTGGTGCTGTGGCGGCTCGAGGCATAGCTGGCCAGCATACCGTGGCTGTTACCGTAAACGCGGATACCGTAGTGGCTATCGTAGCTGGCACCGTCACTCTGCTTGATCCTAGGGTCAAACTCCAGCGCGGCCTGCTCGGCTCGGGCAGCGATCTCTGCCGCATGATCCGGCTCCGGCTCATCCGGATGGAACAGATCCAAATCAGGAATATCCTTAGCCATCAGCTCCGCCGGGCCTGGACCGGCATACGGGTCTTCGGAAGTATAACGGGCGATATCCAGTGCTGCGGCAACCGTCTGGGCAATGGCCTGCTCGCTCAAATCGGAGGTCGACGCACTCCCTTTGCGCTGGCCACGGTATACGGTGATCCCAAGGGCTCCGTCGCTGTTGAACTCAACGTTCTCAACGTCACACATCCGGGTCGATACGCTGATCCCTGTGGTTTTATTAATGGCAACTTCCGCTGCATCCGCTTGCTGGCCAGCTAATTCTAGTGCCTTGGCCACAGCGGCTTCTAATTCCACACGCTGCTGAGCAACCTGTTCTCTCACGTCCATACTTATCGTCTCGAAAATGGCCCTTCCCTCAGGAGTGCCTGTCGGCTTGAAGGGTAAGCCAATGAAATTGGTATTACTATTAGGATAACACTGCCTCGGTGGAATTTGCGCCCCAAATCGCGATTTAACTGGTAAAATAAAACCCAAATGCAAAAGTCATGAGCCAGTTATGAGCCGTAAAAACCAAAAAGCCCCATGGGAACCGGAAGAAGAAATCATCTGGGTTAGTAAATCCGAGATGAAACGCGACATGGAAGCCCTGCAAAAGTTAGGTGAACAGCTTGTTGACCTAAAACCCAATGCTCTCGCAAAGATACCTCTCGATGAAGAGATGCTGGAAGCGATCAAAGACGCCCAGCGCTTTAGCAAAGAAGCGCGCCGCCGTCAGCTGCAGCGCATCGGTAAGCTAATGCGCCAGGTCGACGTCGAGCCAATTCAGGCCGCGCTAGATAAGCTGAACAACAAGCACAACCAAGCCACTGCCGAGCTGAAGAAGCTGGAGCAAAAACGCGAGAAGCTAATCGAAAACGGCGACAGCATGATCAATGCCATTATGGTTGATCACCCTGACGCTGACCGCCAGCGCCTGCGCCAGCTGGTTCGCCAGGCCAACAAAGAAAAGGCCCAGAACAAGCCAGCCAAAGCCTACCGCGAAATCTTCCAGTACCTCAAAGAGCTGTACCTGGAAGACTAAAACCAGACACCCCATTTTATGCTTGGGGCAAGGGGATAACAAAGTGACAGATAAAAAAGCCAGCTGACGCTGGCTTTTCTTTTACTGGGTGCCGCCGACGGTCATCGACTCGATTTTCAAGGTCGGCTGGCCAACACCAACCGGGACACTCTGGCCGGCTTTGCCGCACACACCGACACCACGGTCGATGTCCAGGTCATTACCGACCATCGATACCTGCTGCATTGCCTCGATACCGCTGCCAATTAAGGTTGCACCTTTGATGGGACGGGTGATCTTGCCGTTTTCAATCAAGTAAGCTTCCGATGCCGAGAACACAAACTTACCAGAGGTGATATCGACCTGACCACCACCGAAGTTCGGCGCATAAACACCTTGCTTAACGCTGGCAATGATCTCTTCCGGCGAATGCTCTCCCGGCAGCATATAGGTATTGGTCATGCGCGGCATCGGCAAGTGGGCATAGGACTCACGGCGGCCGTTACCTGTTGGTGCTACGCCCATCAAGCGCGCATTGAGCTTATCCTGCATATACCCCTTGAGCTTGCCCCCCTCGACCAGCACGTTGTACTGACCCGGAGTCCCTTCATCATCAATATTGAGCGAGCCTCGGCGATCCTTGAGGGTGCCGTCATCGACAATGGTACACAAGCTGGAGGTCACCTGCTGCCCCAGTTGGCCCGAGAACATCGACGAGCCCTTGCGGTTGAAGTCGCCTTCCAGGCCATGGCCCACGGCTTCGTGCAGCAAAACACCTGGCCAGCCGGCCCCCAGCACGACCGGCATGGCGCCAGCCGGTGCCTCATCGGCATCAATATTGATCAGCGCCTGACGAATTGCCTCGTCGGCATAATTCAGGGCGACGGATTTACCGTTGCCTTCCTCGGTCCGGAAATATTCGTAACCATAGCGGCCGCCACCACCGGCACTGCCGTGCTCGCGCTTGTCACCTTTTTCGATCAGCACACTGATAGAAAGGCGAACCAGCGGGCGGATATCTGCCGCATAAGTGCCGTCCAGAGCGGCAACCAGCACCTGCTCATAGACACCATTGATGCTCACCGAGACTTCCTTAACCAGCGGCTCTTTGGTGCGGATATAGCGGTCGATTTCCTCCAGCAGGGCGATCTTCTGGTGCTTGTCGAAGCTGTCCAGCGGATTAACCGGTGCATAGATCCCTTGCCCGCCGATCGCAGGTGCGAACGCCTTAACCTTGCCGTTGCCACCGCTGCGAGTGATCCCCCGGGCCGCCTTGGCAGATTGCTGCAAGGCGAGCTGGTTGATTTGATCAGAATAAGCGAAGCCTGTCTTCTCGCCAGACACCGCCCTGACACCAACACCACGGTCAATGTTAAAAGAGCCATCCTTAATGATGCTGTCTTCAAGCACCAGAGACTCATGCCAGCATGACTGGAAATAGATGTCGGCATAATCCACATCGCGTGCCGCCACTAGCCCCAGTACCTGATTTAGCTCTTCACGTCCTAACCCTGACTGGGCCAGCATTGTGTTTTCTACAGTTTCCAGCGTCATTTAATTTGCTCTTATATTCATTGCCAGCCGGCCCCTCTGCCGGTCAGCCTTCACGTTGCTGAACACTAAATCTTGCGTGATCAACAAGTGGCATGTTTGTTCTGATCGCCTTGCTCAAATCAAGGTCGACATCGGCCACCATCACCCCGGTGCCCTGTTGCTGGCAAGCAACAACCTGCCCCCAGGGATCGACAATCATCGAATGGCCCCAGGTCTCCCGCTGCTCATTGTGCTCTCCCCACTGTGCGGCAGCAACCATCCAACACTGGGTTTCCACCGCGCGGGCACGCAGCAGCAACTCCCAGTGCGCCTTACCGGTCACTTTGGTAAAAGCAGCAGGAACCACAATAATGTCTGCACCCTGCTCACGCAACGCAGCATAAAGTTGCGGGAACCTGACATCATAGCAGATAGATAAACCAATGTTGCCAAATGGCGTGGAGATCACCTTGGTTTCGCGACCGGCGCGGAAGGTGTCAGATTCACGATAGCTGTGATGGGCATCATCAATTTCCACATCAAACATATGCAGCTTATCGTAATGGCCCTGAAGCTGGCCCTGATCATCGAACAGCAAGGCGGTAGTGGTAATCGCTCCATCAAGCTGACGGATAGGCATCGAGCCAATCAATACCCAGATCCCCAATTGCCGGGCCAAAGCAGCCACCTCGGCCTGCATCGGGCCCTCACCCAGCGGCTCAGCATGGGCAAGGTAATCCTCGCGGGAGCCAAATACCAGGCAGTTTTCCGGTGTGACAACCAGTTTGGCCCCCTGCAGCTGCAGCCCCTTAAGTTTCAGCTTCAGGTGTTTGAGGTTGGTTTGAGGATCCGCGCCCGAAGTCATTTGTACAATACCGAATTTAGCCATCTGCATTCTCCCTTTGCTGCCGCTATCAAGCTACCTGTCTCGGTAGCTTGGCGGGTATTGTTGTTATTTTGCTTCCTTATCTTTGCCTTTTAGCATCTCTGAAACATTGTACTCGCCAGTAAAGCGCGACTGCTCGGTCACCACCGGCGCGTCAATCGGCCCTTTCACCACATAGTTAACTTGGGTAAAGACATCCAGAACCGGTGAGAGTGCTGTTGAGATAGCAAAGACATAAATAGCGGTTTGAGGTGCCACCGCAAACGCGGTAAGCACTGGAATTCCTGATGTAAAATCAGGAATGAATCTCACCCTCGCATCCACTGTCTCATTGACAAGATTAGCACTTCCGCGAATAAACATGTCACCCGCAAGTGCCTGCATCTTAATATTGTCGGTCTCAAACTGGCCATTTTCAATTCGCCCGCTCCCCCGGATATAGTTGAAAGCCAGGCCCTCGTCGAAAATCCCCGAGAAGTCGAGCTGCATCCGGCGGATCAGCGAATCAATGCTGAACAAGCCCAGCAGGCGACCGGCACCACCGATATCACTGATGATCCCCTGCCCGGTTTCCGACTTCAGCTCGCCGGTTAAGGTTTCACGGTGCATGGACCAAGGCGCACCTTGCCACTGAATAGAAGCGTAGGTGCTGAATTTTGCCCCCTGGATCCCGCCAGTAATCCCAAAGCGCCCCATCAGATCCGAACTGTTCTGGCCATCAATATCAAATGCAATCTGGGTCTCGCTGCGATCGCCATCAAGGCTCCAGTGGCCATCAAGATTCAGCGACGTGGCCCCAGAGTCGACCGTGAAGTTTCTCAGCTCCAGCATATTGCCCTCACGGCGCAGCTTGCCGGACACCTCACCGAGACTGTAGCCCTGCAACCAAGCATCGTGCAGCACCAGATCGATTTCCGGCATATTTGCCATCATACTGCGATCAAAATCGGTCGCCGCCGGCACATCGCGCTGGGGCCGGTACTTTTCCTTCGGCTCGGCACCGCCAACTTGCGGCAAGTTCAAGTGGAAACTATCGATAGTCAAATCCAACGGCAGCCCTTGCGGCCAACGCGCTTGGCCTTTTGCCTCCCGGCTGTCGAGATGAAAACGCCAGATATCGGCCAGCCGATCGGCCGAAAAGTCGACCCGATTCCAGTCCAATGACGCCAATTTCAGCTGGCGAACCTTGGCTTCAATCCGAGTGGGAACAGGAATATCCGGTTTGACAGACACACCGCCAGCTGCCGCCTCGGCTTCGACCTTGTCATGTACCGCCGAAATCAGCTCAACCCAGCGGTCGCCATCGACCTGGTCGGCCACAATATCCAAGCCATGCTCACCATGTTTGAGCGGCAGTAAGGCGGTGGGACCAATCGCCATTTGGCTAGCATCGATTTTGAGCTTTTCCTCTGCCAGATTAATCTTGGCTTGATACGCCACCCCAGGCAGGGACGCCTTACCGACCAGAGCTTGCCCGTTGCCGGTGACATCCAGCTTGAACACCTCCGGGCTACCGGCAGCCAGAGCTAGCGGATAAGGCAGCGTGCTCACAGCCTGGGCCAGGGCCGCCTCAATACCAACTTGATATTCAAAGCCGGTATCATTGAGATCAACCCCGACAGTACCCTGCCAACGGCTTCGGCCCGTTACGTCAGCCAGCAATGGGTCCTGCACCTGCTGCTGCAAGGTCTCGACCTGCCAGTCACCATCAAGCGCGACATCGACCCGGTAGCCATCGGCCACACTGTTGCCGGTAAAGCCCACATTCACCGGTTGCGCCAATAGCTTCGCCGTGATTTGCTCCGCCGAGACCTTATCATCATCGAAACTGATAATTCCGCTAGCCCCTTCAAGGAAGAGCGGCGGCGCATCCAAGCGTACCTGGTTGTCCGTCAACTCGGCGCTGCCCCACGCCCTAACATCACTGCCATCAAAAGGAATATCGAGCTTGAACCGAGAGGTCACCGGGCCACCGACCTGCACCGTCGTCAGCGCCGCCCCCACCGAGTCCACCAGCGGGGTCGCCAGCATGTAGTCCCGTACCTGCTCGCCATCCGCCGCCACATCGACCGTCAATTTCAGGTGCCCGTCTCCGCTCAGCTCGGCATCGCCAGTCACTCTAGAGGCCGTCGCCCCCATAGTCTTGGCATGCGTGGCATCGAGGTACATAAAGTCATTTTCAAACAACAGATCAAGCTTGAGATCAGTCAGCTCAGGCCAGGCGGTATCGAAACTGAATTTACCATTGCGCAATGGTACAAATGCCTGGAATACCCCGTCATGGTTGCCATAGGGGAAATCGGCCAGCTCGCCGTACCACAGCAACTGGGCCGATTTGGCCTGACCACCGCGGATCGCCGCCGACAAGTAGTCGGTCAAACTGCGGCCCAGCGCCAAAGTCGGCAGGTAGCGCCAGGTTTCGCCGGCATTATTCAGGCTGGCTTCACCATAGAATGACAGCCAAGACGGGGCATCGGCCGGGAAGTCCAGCCGGAACTGGCCGTCCACCTTGAGGTGTGGCGTCGCCACATCAATTTTGTCGCTCCACAAACGCCAGCCATCATCCCCAACCTGCCAGTAAGCGGTCACATCCGCAGCTTTGATTTTGAGCGGTGCCTGGAAGACTTCGCCGTACGGCAGTTCATCATCTTGCAGGTTCACTATGGCACGGCCACCCTGGGTGTCACCGGCCACAACCGCATCCAGTTTGTGGATCCCCGGCAGCAATTCCCACTGCTTCAGGCCAAGCTGGCTAACACGGAAAGAAAACTGCGGCGCATTGCCCGCGCTGCTAGCCACACGGATATCGCTGATCTGGCCAGAAGGCTGCAACGTCGATAATACCTCCACCAGCTCACTGTCATCGGGTAAGAAAGTGACAAACGGCTGCAGGTTCTCGAGAGAAAGGTTACTCGCAGCCAGGATCCAGTCATCAGGCAGCCAGCGAGCTGCGATATCAAAGGCTGGCCAAGGAGTACCATCGGTCTCCAATACCATCTGATCACTGTCGATACGCCAGCCCGGCTCGCCGTTCTCATTTTCCAGCGGCTGCAGCTTCACCAAGCCCTGCCTCACCCGGAACTGGTGCTTGTCTTCGCCGAGCTGCCAGCGCAAGAAGCTATCATCAAACTTAGCCAGGCTCTGCTGTAGGGCACCGTTCGACAGGGTCAGCCAGATCTCGGCATTGAGGTTACTGCCGCTGATATTGGCATCGGTCAGGTGCTGCTTGTTAAGCCATGGCGTTACCGACAGATTGCGCGCCTGCAGGTAGATGTCACCGGACATCTTGGCCCATGACTGGTTATCGGAAAGGTTAGCAATCACTTGCATTTGGCTGAAATGGGTATCGGCAATACTGACAATCCCTTCCGCCCGGCGCTGGCGGTTATGGGTATCCCACTTCAGCTCCTTGATGTCGACCGTCAGCTTCTCATCGGCCGGTGACATCAGAGTGATATCGGAATTGCGGACCGAGAACTGGCCCAGCTGGACAAACAGCAACTCCTCAATCCGCTCGATGGTCGCCATTTGGCTGCGCTCTGAGCTGGCGCTATCGTCGCTCCCGCTGCCCGATAGACGGGTGAGATCCAGGCTCAGCTCATCAATGCGGATATCCTGGAAGACCGGGCGGAGACTCAGTACCGATCCCAGCATATCGAGCTGCATCGAGACATCGCCCACCTTGACCAGCGACTCGGGAGCCCCCGGCAGGTTAACCTTCACCCCTTGCAGCACCAATGACGGGCCAAAGTTGCGCCAGTGCCCCTCAACCAACTCAACCTCGAGATCCATATCAATCTGCGCCGAGGCCCATTGGCGGATAGGTTCACGGTAATCATTGAGCTGGGGAAGATAAAATCGCAGACCGCTAATCGCAACAGCGGCCAGTACCAACACTGTCAGTACCAGCCACATCAATCCACGCGCCAGCCGAACTGGAACTGTTGTCACTCTGTATTGCTCCGCTTACATCATCACGACGTCAAACTGTTCTTGAACGTACAGCGGCTCCGCTTTGATTTTCACCTGCTTGCCAATGAACACTTCCAGCTCGGCAAGGGCATGGTACTCATCGCCGGCGAGGGCTTCGGCCACAGCCGGAGACACATAGACGACAAACCGATCGGCATCGTAGGCACGGTTGACCCGGGTAATTTCACGCAGAATTTCATAGCAGACACTTTCCACCGTTTTCACGGTGCCGCGCCCTTCACAGGTCGGACAGGTGTCACACAAGACGTGCTCGATACTCTCGCGGGTACGCTTACGGGTCATTTCGACCAGGCCCAGCTGGGTGAAGCCGTTAATATTGGTCTTAACCCTATCGTAGGACAAGGCCTGCTCCAACGCCATCAATACCCGGCGACGGTGATCGTCGTGGGCCATATCGATAAAGTCGATAATGATGATCCCGCCTAGGTTGCGCAGGCGAAGCTGGCGGGCAATGGCCTTGGTCGCTTCGATATTGGTGTTGAAGATCGTCTCTTCAAGGTTACGGCGACCGACAAAGGCACCAGTGTTGATATCGACCGTGGTCATCGCTTCGGTTTGGTCGATGATCAGGTAACCGCCTGATTTCAGTTCTACCTTGCGGTCCAGCGAGCGCTGGATTTCATTTTCGGTATCGAACAAATCAAAAATCGGCTGCTCGCCGGCATAGTAATCCAGCTTATCGCTCAGTTCAGGTACAAACTCATCGGTAAACTCCTTGAGCTTCTCGTAGCCCAAACGGGAGTCAACCTGGATACAGTCAAGTTCGGTACCGACAAAGTCACGCAAGATACGCTGCGCCAGGCCAAGCTCACCATAGAGCATGGATTTCGGCTTGTATTTAGCGCGACGTTCGAGCACTTTGCGCCACAAATGCTTGAGGAATGCGGCATCCTGCGCCATTTCTTCATCCGTTGCCCCTTCGGCGGCGGTACGGATAATGAAGCCGCCCAGATCGTCGCAGTACTCGTTAACGACGGCTTTCAGGCGCTCACGCTCCTCTTCGCTTTCGATACGCTGCGAAACGCCGACATGGCTCGCCCCCGGCATAAATACCAAGTAGCGGGATGGCAAGGTGACATCAGTGGTCAGGCGTGCGCCCTTGGTACCCAATGGGTCTTTGACCACCTGCACCACCAGATCCTGGCCCTGGCGGACCAGTTCTGAAATGTCACGAACCTGAAACTGCTGTTTTTCGTTTTCCGCCACACACTCGGTATGCGGAACAATATCCGACGCGTGCAGGAATGCGGCTTTTTCAAGGCCGATATCGACAAAAGCCGCCTGCATCCCCGGCAGGACGCGGCTGACGCGCCCCTTGTAAATATTGCCGACAATCCCCCGCTTGGATTCACGTTCGATATGAACTTCCTGCAAGGTCCCGGACTCGATCATGGCGACTCGCGTTTCACTCGGGGTTACGTTAATTAGCAGCTCAGTGCTCATGGTTGCCTCTAAATTGATAAATCTAAAAAGTCTTGAACCATGATGTCGGTTTCCACCAAAGGTAACCCCACCACAGCATAATAACTGCCATCGATACGCTCGACGAACTTGCCGCCAATCCCCTGAATGCCGTAGCTCCCTGCTTTGTCCTGCGGCTCACCACTGTGCCAGTAGTCTTCGATTTCTTTATCTGACAGCGTCTTGAACCACACGTCGGTCACCACCAGACGTGTTTCCCGGCGCGCTTCGCTGGCCACGGTCACTGCCGTCATCACCTGATGGCGCGTGCCGGAAAGCAGGCGCAGCATCTGCTGGGCATCGTCAAAATCCTTGGGCTTTTCCAAGATACGATCACCCGCCACCACGATGGTGTCGGCCCCCAGTACGGGTGCCTTGCCGCCGACCTCCGCGACTCCGGCCAAAGCCTTGTCCACCGACAGGCGCTGGACATAGTCGGCGGGCGTTTCACCGGCCTGGTGCTGCTCTTCAACATCCACCACGACCCGCTCAAACTGGTAGCCAAGCTGGGTCAGAAGTTCTTTACGGCGCGGAGAGCCAGAGGCCAAATACAGTTGCGGTGTCGACATGATATCATTCATTTGGTTTTGTGTGATAAATCAATGTGATCCATTCGAAGCACGTTCGATGTGTTTGGTTACACCCTAGCACCGAACGGATCCCATTGGGAAACTAATTTAACGAATTGAGAGCTTGCGACGCATCCGTCGCAACAGCAGGAATAACCATGGCCATAACAAGAAGTTAAGTAGCACGGCCCACAACCTCTCCGGATCAAAAGTGATCACCGAAACCAGGTATTCGGCCCAGAACTCAACCAGCTTACCGCCCAATGTCAGCAGCCCCACCAGCAGAGCCTGCTGCCATAATGATAGATTACGCAGCACCTGGAAGTTCAGCGCAACAATATAGCAAAGCACTGCCATCATCAGCCCCCTGACCCCAAGGGTCGAGCCGAGCATCAGATCCCACAGCAAACCGAGGATCAATGCCGTCCCGACGTTCACCCGGTGCGGCAAGGCCAAGACCCAGTAAAACGCGACCAAGACAACCCATGACGGGCGGAATGGTTCCAGCTCCCCCGGCCAAGGGGCAGCCTGCAGGATCAGCGCAATCAGAAACGACAGCCAAATCCAAATTCGGCCGTTAGCGCGACTATTTGCCACTATTGAACTCTCCCTCAGTCAAGGTTTCACGCGGGGTCGGCCATACCAGCAGCAGGTAGCGCAGACGGTCGAACTGTACCGTCGGCCTTGCTTTGATTTGAGCAAACGGGCGCTTGTTATCAAACGAGAACTCCGTGACGTTGGCCACCGGATAGCCCTCCGGATAACGGCCACCCAACCCCGAACTCACCAGCAAGTCGCCCACTTCGATATCGGTACTGCTTGGCACATGCTCCAGCTGAATTTGGTCAATCTGGCCACTGCCCGAGGCAATCACCCGGATATCATTGCGCACAACCTGCACCGGGATCGCATGGGACGGGTCAATCAGCAGCAGCACCCGGCTGTTGTGAGCCCCGACGTACGAGACCTGACCGACAATCCCCTTTTCGTTGATCACCGGCTGGCCCTCATAGACACCGTCTACCCGCCCCTTGTCGATCATCACCTGGTGGCTGTACGGATCGGAGTCGACCGCCATCACCTCGGCAATCAGCTTCTTTTCATCACGGACAAACGGCGAGCCCAGCAGCTCACGCAGGCGCTGGTTTTCCTGTTTCAGCTGCTCGAGCAGCAAGACATCGCTCTGCTGAACCAGCAGTTCACGTTGCAAGGCTTTGTTTTCTGCCAGCAGACGCCGGTGCGAGCTGAACTGTCCGGATACACCGCCAAGCAAGTCACGCGGCAGATTAGCCGCATATTGCAACGGGGAAATAGCCGAGTTGAGCAGGTAACGGACGTTGGCAAAGGCGTCAAGACGACTGTCGGCCAGCATCAGGCCAACCGACAGTAAAATGGCAAGAAACAGGCGCAGTTGCAGGGAAGGCCCCCTGCCAAAGATAGGTTTCATGTAACACTATAACCTGTTTGTCGATATGCCCGGGCGGGCATTATTCTTCGCTGAATAGATCGCCACCGTGCATGTCGATCATTTCCAGTGCCTTGCCGCCGCCACGGGCCACACACGTTAGTGGCTCTTCGGCCACAACCACTGGAATACCGGTCTCTTCGGTCAGTAGACGGTCTAGGTCACGCAGCAGTGCACCACCACCGGTCAGTACCATACCGCGCTCGGAGATGTCCGACGCCAGCTCTGGCGGACACTGCTCTAGTGCTACCATCACGGCCGATACGATACCTGTCAACGGCTCTTGCAGCGCTTCGAGGATTTCGTTGGAGTTCAGGGTGAAGCTGCGAGGCACACCTTCAGCTAGGTTGCGGCCGCGAACTTCAATCTCACGCACTTCGTCACCCGGGTAAGCCGAGCCGATTTCATGCTTGATGCGCTCAGCGGTCGCTTCACCGATCAGGCTGCCGTAGTTACGACGCACGTAGTTGATGATGGCTTCGTCGAAACGGTCACCACCGATACGTACTGATGATGAGTACACCACACCGTTTAGCGAGATAACCGCCACTTCAGTGGTACCGCCACCGATATCGATCACCATCGAACCGGTTGCTTCAGAAACTGGCATGCCTGCACCGATTGCTGCCGCCATTGGCTCGTCAATCAAGTACACTTCGCGCGCGCCTGCACCCTGTGCAGATTCACGGATAGCACGGCGCTCAACCTGAGTCGAGCCGCAAGGTACCGCAACTAGAACTCGTGGGCTTGGACGCAGCAGGCTGTTGTCATGCACCTGCTTGATAAAATGCTGCAGCATTTTCTCAGTAACGTAAAAGTCCGCGATAACACCGTCTTTCATCGGACGGATTGCCGCGATATTACCCGGAGTACGGCCCAGCATCTGCTTGGCGTCGTGACCGACAGCGGCCACACTCTTGGTTGCTCCGGCACGATCCTGGCGGATCGCTACTACTGATGGTTCATCCAGTACGATGCCCTGTCCTTTGACGTAAATAAGGGTATTGGCTGTACCCAAGTCAATAGACAGGTCATTAGAAAACATGCCACGAAGTTTTTTAAACATAGTCTTCGGCTAATCCTGCAAGCTCACAAATTCGTTAAATTGCGCTAAATGTATCAAGGGGGGCGGATCGAGACAAGGCAAGGATTGTCAAACCTGCCACAGATCGGCATTTTATTTAATCGAGCATTGTATTAATGCCCTTTTCACCGCGATAAAGCACCCGATCGTTGCCGCGGTAGGCTCCGAAGGTCACTGTCGAGTGCGGACTCTCGTCACCTTTACCACGCCAGTCGAAGGCCAACCACGGCTGATAATTACTGTTGCCCGCTGACGGTCCAACCTCACAGCGGATCTCTGGCTCATTATCTATCGCTTTTGGCTTATCGCTAACCACTTTCTGCCAAAAACGCACCTGCTCACGGTAGATCACAGCACTGCCGTCGTTATCCTTCACGTCGGTGGGCACTGCAACGAACTCGCCGGAGCGAGTCTCCCCTGATTGTACATTTCCTGATCCCTGAGTGTACGAGGTGCTTGTCACGTCAGTGTCAGACTGGGAAAGAATTTGTTTGCACGACAGATTTCCATCGAAAGCGGCACGACTGTCTTGTTTGTTGGTGACAAAGTCCACACCATCCCAGTACTCAACTCGAAGCGGGATAGACAGTTCACTATCAAAACGGCCGGCGACATCATCCAGCACCATGCGGCCATAGCGGGTATGGAAAGCAGCAAACTCCATCATCCCCCTCGAGTCGGCATCGCGACACCCATCCTGCACCAAATCACAAGGAACCAGCACCCTGTCCACATCGATTGCCGGGTAGCCGATACGCTCAGCCATCCCCGCACTCAACGCTTCACGCATAATGCCCAGTGCAACATCATAAGGGCCATCCGGCTCGGTGGTTAGCGCCTTATCTTGTGAAGCGGCACTTTTGACCTCCCGCTTAAAGACCAGATCAAACCAATTAACCGTGGTATAGGCCCCCTTCCAGCTCTTCTGCCAAGCGTTAGGCAAACCGCCCCAGTCAATGCGCCCACCCAAATCATTCGCTAACCCCGGCTCAACCGCTGTATCTATTGCCGCGATCGCCAGGCCAACTTGCTTGGCCGGCGCAAAAAAGCCGTAGTTATGGGTTGGAGCCCCTTTTTCATTTTGTGCCTCGACCTTGAAGCGGGCTGACATTGGCTGGTTCATGTAGACAAACGACTGGCCGTCTGGGTATTGTTTGCCACTCTCTGCCGATACGATGGCAAATCGATGCGGATAGAAACGGCCAACCGGGCGGTAGCCCACATTCATTGCCATCCCCAGGTACTCGCCTTGGGTCGATGCCCGTAGCTCAATACTGCCTACCTCATCCCATTTGGCACTAAAGTCGCTGTTTTTTATCGCTTGGTTACTTAGCGGGACACTGGTCAGGGTACCGCTGACGGCCCCCGCCTCGGTCGGTGAGTGCGGCTTGATACCTTCCCCAGTCGGAATGGAAAGCGCCACCGAGGCTTGTGGTGCATCACTGGCATAGAAGCCGGGCGTGACCGCCCGGCTGCACATATTGCTGCTATCGACCATTGAGGTCGCATTGCCATTGCCATCAATATTCTCAGCATCACCGGCAAGCCAAATGACAGGTTTTGCCTTAACATTGAACATCTCGCCAGCAGAAACAAAGGCATCACCACGATAAGCCGTGCCGTTTGCCGACTCGATTAAATGCTCACCCGCATTGCACGAGGCAAAGGTATACGGTCGAGACCAGACTGACTGTGTCCCCTCGAGGCGGGTCCAGTTGCCGATATTCGATCGGGTCAACATCCTGCTTTGCGGCAGAATCTCGCAGCCCTGCTCCAAGGTGCAGTTAGGATCATGGACAGTCAGCGCAGTCTTGCCCGCATCAAAATAACGCAGCTGGGCATCGGCAACGCCCCTATCAAACGTCAGCTCCACCTGCTGTTGCTGCCATTGAGAGTGCTCCGGCGCTTTAAGTTGCAGCAGATGACTGTTGGTACTTGTCATCCCCAGGCTTGGCGAGATATAGGTCGTAGCGAATTTCAATGTACGCTTGCCGTGATAGCCGACCGCCACATCACTATTGCTATCATCGCGGCACGATTTTGCCTTAATCGTAATACTGGCAGGTTTACCGGCCACGACGGGGATACGACCACCATTAATGTCAAACCGGAAAGGCACGAAGCCTAGCGATGAAAAGGCCGGTTCGGCATCGTCATCGACAATCACACCGGTCACCTCAACTTTGCCGACAAAATCACTTTTAAGCCATAGTTTGACCTTACCCGCAACAGGAGATGCAATATAAGGCAAGCTGGCATCCGTTCCCGCGCCAGTTCCATTGCTGTTGCTAAACCACTGTGCCTGGCCCGAACGGCTCAAGTTGGTTGTAATTCTTAGCTGGCCATCAAAGTCGGTTGCAACCCCGCCACTGTCCATGACAGTAAACTCGACCTCCTGAAGATCACAGGTAAGAGATAGGTCAGTTGTCGGTGTTACTGTCAGCGTATAATTGGGAGAGCCTCCACCACATTGCAGTTCAGGGCGACCACGAACACTATTTCTCCACCCCGATATCGCCACACTGTGAGAAGCGATACCGCCGGCGACTTCATTATCACTACCCGCAATGTCAAAGCCGATGCTTTGGACAAGGTTGCCATCAGCCCCGACATAGTTAACGCCTTCAATATAGAAGTAAGCATAAATCAGTGAGTTATTGACCCCACCATTGAGGTAAATCGCCGAGTTATTACCATGGCCGATAAAGAGTAAGTTCTCGCTGGTTCCACCGACTCCTGCCGGTGCATTAATATAGAAATCCCCGCTGGAAAATCGCATTGTTTTGTAATGGACAATCGCTTTGCCTTTAACCTCCAAGCGTGCCCCGGCACCCAGAAAGTCGATATTTTCGAACCAGTATTCACCTTCATTCAGTGTAAGGCTCGCCCCCGTACCAATGCTTATGTTCTGGTAATTATTGTCACGGAATAGTTCACAGTTCGCCGTACAATTTAATGAACCAGAAACAACCTGAAACGGCTCGAGTTGAGGCGGGTAGTCATCAAACACTTTTTGTGGGTCTGCTTTACATAGCGCGGCACTGCCATCGGGATTTATACAGCTTTCGCCGCCTTGGTAAGCAAGATAAGCAAACCAGTTTTTCTTGTTTCCACTCAACTGCGGAGATTTCAGATAGACATTACTGCCGGTGCCCGGGGTAATATTCAACGCACCATGGGGCACCCCGGTCGGATAAGCATTAGATACCAACTCTTGTGGCACATATTTACAGATATCAAGTTCAATATCCTGCTGGGGAAGCTCAAAAGCAAAGAAGCCAATATCTTCCGCGGTGCGATGCTTTCGGCTATCCAAAGTGTCTTCATCAAAGACAAAGCTGAAGTCAGTTGGTGTTAGCTCGCAACGGCGGATCCAACCACCATCACCGCCATTTCGCGTCTGCTTCATACCCACAACACCCGGCTGCCCGACGTACTGATTAGCAAAAGGGATCCGCAAGTTCTGGCAAGACTGCGCGAGGGTTCCGGCCTGGCGTAAATTGTGTTTAAGACCAAACTCAAACTTCATGCCGGAGCTTGTCACTCCCGTCCCTTCGCTACTTGCTAAAAAAGCAATCCGTCGTTTATTCGATGGCTCGTCAGTGCCACGTCCCAGCTCCAGAGCTAAATCCAAATCTTGTCTAGTAACACCTTTAATTGCCGATGTTGAAAAAATATCATCTCGGTTTAGCGCTTGCTGCTGGGTCAAAACCACAGGATTAGAGATAGTCGTCCCGCCCCAGTCGGAAAATTTTATTCCTCGCTCCCAACCCCGCCCATTGCCAGAAGCCGCCTGGTATTCAGTCGTATCAACATAGCCGGCAATCACTTCCTTGCCATAAAAACTAGCTCGGCCTGGCTCCATGATTAAATAACTAATCCGGCTCATTTGTTCGGCAGGCCCCATACCAGCGGGAGAGATCTGCTCGATCACCACTTTTCCTTGCAACAAATCGACCGATTTCACGGCCATTGTTGCCGGGGGATCATTATCTGGCGAACCCTGCTCGATGGTCGGCATCAAAAACACCAATGGTTTAATGGTGTATTCACTAGCATTGTTAATTGGAATTTCACATTCACTGGATGTGCAATTTTGCACACCAAACTGGAACTTGGCATCTAGGCTATACTCTGGCTCAACATCAGGAACCTGTGCATCACAGTCAAGTTCCATCTGGATAGAGGAGACCGTAATAGCCCCTTGTTTTAAAAAGTAAACCTCCTTGCTTTCTTCTTTTCGCCAGCCATTGATACCATCATTTACATAATATGTAAGCAGGCCATAACCATGGCTATCAGGAGCAAAGTCCAAAACGACATCATACGTACCCGATGTCTCCATATAGTGATCGATAATCTTGTTATAACTACTAAAAGAGCGGTTATTGGTCCAAATATATTGCAGCTCTTTCTCTTTATTACCATGGCTATGGGTAGATTTTACATACGAAAAACCGGTCTGTTGCGAGAAAGGGTTATCGATATGAAAGCCAATGGTAAATCCGTGATTTGTATTTTCCGGGCATGACATCGCCGCCAGCGTATTTAGCGAATAAAACAAAGTGACCAATATAAAAATAATGTTTTTCATTGTTTTAAATCCTTCGCCCACACTTCTTGGGTACGGGTCGTTGTAAACTGCCCTGTGCCGCAGGTTGCGGTACTTTCTAGTTGGTATTTCTTCGCTGGCTTGCCGCTGTCTTTGAAGGCATAGCTTTTACAGACAACCTGCAATGCCTGGCACGAGAACAGCTCGGCTTCCTGGTTGAAATTGTAAGTTTGGTCACAGGCCAGGGGCTCCGATGCCGCCTTCCCGAGCGGAAACAGTTTACTCAATACGATTTCATTGCCGGAATGGGCGGCATACCAGGCACGGGTCGAGAACACTTCACGGGCGGTGGTATCCTGCCCGGACCAGTCAATACGGATCATGGCGGCGGCAAAAGCCCCCATCACGGTAATAATAAACAGCGATACCACCAACGCGCTGCCGCGCTGCCTGCTATAGAACATTGATCACCTGCACTGTGTGTTCGTAGCGAAAGTGCTCACCCGTCCGGCCATCTTGAAAAGCCAAATTAATATGCACCATACTATTGTTTTCCAAGCCCTTGCCATTGACGGCCACATCAAACCCCGAGACCTGCTCGGCAATAACCACACTGGAATTACCAGACTTTCGCCTCAGCACATTGGCCTCCAGGCAGAACGATACCGGCTGGCCGTATACATAAGCCCGATTCGCAGGCGAGCGATTCTCAAGCGGAGCCGAGACATTGACCAAGACCGTCCCGCTTCCTGCCGCTCCGGCATCAACACTGCGGATTTTATAAGGTTGCAGGGCATACTCTGCAGCATTCCCGAGTCCAACCGCCAACGCTAACTGGTCGCTGCTCTCGACCGCCTGCCACTCTGACTCCGAGCCAATAGTAGGCACTAACTCAACATTTGTGGTCCGCGTATTGCCAAGGGTAAAACCGGCCAGGTGAATCGGATAAAAACTAACGCAGCGCCCTGTCGGTGCCACACTGAACTGAGAGCTGGTCACCAGGCTGTTGGGGGCTGCATGGCGAATTTCGCGGGTCATCTTTTCCAAGGCAAAACGGGCCTGGGACTGAACCCGGTCACGGCTAACGGTGCTGACATAGCCCTCCGCCCCCAGCTGCAGATAGCTGCCGATAGCCAACGAAATAATGCCGAGGATCACCAAGGCAATGACCATCTCCATCAGCGAGAAGCCTTGGCTCATCTTCATTGCGGTGCGCTTAACCATCAGTAATTACTCCGGTAAGCGACAAAATCGTACTTGCCGTAACGGCCGGTATCGACTTCGACCACAACACGCTTGTGCTGATGGGGAAAAGGCGTCTCCTCCGGATACGCCGTATCGAAGCGAGAGTCGTAACTCACTGCAACGCTGACCGTCATATTGTTATAAGTGCCGCTCTGTGCCACCTGATCACCCACGAGGTTCTCTATCGCCCCGCGCCATGGCAACCGGTTGTGGTTATAGCGCTCATGGCAAAGAGACAAGTCCCCCCAGCAGCCATGGAAATCATCGACATCATTGGCAATCGCCACCACCAGGCCTTTTCCGGCTGGCAGCGAACTGCCGGGAAGCACATAGTCGAAGTACTCACTCTCTTTGTCTATCGGCCATACGCCATTCTCGTTGGGCTCACTGCAGGTATAAGTTTTCTCCTCATGGGTTTCGCCGCAGCGCACCACACTATCGCCAAACGGGTCCGAATATTCATCAAACTGGCGCGAGAGGATTTCATTGAGAAAGGCATTGCCGATCGCCGCCGCGCGTGTCTGGTAATACGGCGTGGCCGAACGCTCGACCTGCGGGAACAGGAAACTGGTCAGGGTCACCATGGCAATCCCCAGGATCACTATGGTGATAACCCCTTCAATCAGGGTAAAACCGCTCTGATTACCAAGTGTGAGGAGCGTATGGGAAGTGCGAGGACGGCTAATCTTAAAGCGTGCAGTCATTGATATACCCCTCGCTGTTGATACACAGGCTCGCCTGCTCGCCATTGCGTGACGTCATCGTCACCCGACAGCTCGATGCGGTGCAGATACGCTGCAGTTGCTGGTTGTTGACCACCGACGGACGCCCGAGCATGTCAAAATAAATCGCGGCAGAGGGCTGATGGTTGGCACCATCGAAATAGATGAAATTGACCCTGTCGTTCTCAGCCGTCAGCTTGCGGGTCGAGTGGCTATTGCTGGCACACCCCTGACTACCAAATTCGGCCGGGTTAACCACCAGGGCCAGACAGGTATTTGGCGTTGTTGGGTCGACGGGGCTGTTCATCCCCACCAGTTGGATCTGGCGGGCAATGGCAATGGCTTGGTCGCGGGCCAGCACCGCATCGAAGCCGCTGCGGCCGAACAGGCGCGAGGCCGCCGTCACGCTGATAATCCCAATCAGCACGATAACAATGATGAGCTCGATAAGCGTAAAGCCGGCGCTTTTTCGGTAATCGTGTCGGGGCATCAATCACCCGGAAGGTTGTAATGGTCTCTATTTATTCAGGGCGATAACCGTGACCATCGCCCTGAATAAATAGCGCTCCGGGGAGCGCTATAAAAAATTAACCATTTTGGCCTTGATCAGGCTGAGGGGCAGTTGCAGGAGCAGTGCCTTTACATCCGTTACCACCAATAACTTCAGCTTTAGCAGGAACAATCTGATTGTCAGAATCCAACTTAGACTGAGTATATTTAACAAAGCAACCAGCATCTTTACGATCTTTAAAGGTAAATGCAATTTCACCTTCATTTAGGGCATTAACAGTTACAGCAGTATTTTTATCCCCTGTGATAAATACCCAATCTTCAGATACAAATGCTTCAGCAATGCCGTTCTCACTTGCTGTCGGGTAACCATAAGCAACCTCAATATTTTCAACTTTATCGGTTGGGTTAGGTTGTGCTTCAAGACCTAAAATTGCAGATTTTCCGTATACAATACCAGCAGCGCCATCCACAGCACCCTTAAGTCCTTGTAGTGCAGACGCTCGTGCATCATCCTGCAGGTTCAAAAAGCGCGGGGCCGCTGTTACAGCCAGGATGCCCAAAATAACGATCACAACGACCATTTCAATTAGCGTAAAACCGCCTTGACGTTTCATATTATTTCTCCAAATACAAATTATTATTGAATGTTGACGACAACAGAGCCTTCTTTAGGCGTATAGGTAAATGAGTGTGCCGACGTTATCTGAGCAACACCATTTGCATTATTTGTTACTGACGCAAGCTGGAAGTAGGTACAGGCTGAATTATTGCCGTTGTTATCCTTACGCGCTGCGTACTGGTACTTACCGTTCAGGACATCACCAGAATCAATCTCTGCCACCTGAGGCGGGTTTTGCATCAGCTGCTCAAACAGCACCTTGCATTCGGTATTATCCAAACCGCCAATGGAGGCTGAGTTGTCCTGACCGTAATGGATCGGGTAACCCACACGAACATCACTTTGCTCAGCGGTCAGCATGAACGTCGAGCCGTCGTAGCTCACGCTATTCACTTTGGCGTTATTCACAATGGCAGAAGGGCGGCCGTTCGCCTCCCACTGGGCACGCGCTGAAAGAACGGCTGTTGCATAACCACCCGCCACACCTTCAATCGACGCTTTCTTCGCTTCATCCGTGACGTTCAAAAATCGCGGCAGGGCAGCAACAGCAAGCAGGCCGACCACGATGATGACAATCACCAACTCCACCAATGAAAAACCGGCTTGTTTTTTCATCTTTACTCACTCTTTTTTTGTTTTTGTCAATTCGACGGCAGCACTATTCGGGCAGCGTCAAAAAACCGTTAGTGTGTATTGTCTCATTTTCATAAAATAATGCTAGCCATTTTCCGTCAGTAATTTGGAAATAACACGAATTATAATGCGCTGATCGCACTTCTTTTTTATCAACAAGGCTCACGTAATCGACAGGCACCTGTCTTGATGACAGCAAATTCCACATTTTTGCACAATCAACGTGCTGATCTCGGATAATTATCGGCCAACCTTTATGGGTAAACGAGTATTCGATCCCATTGGTTTGAGAGTGGCTGGGCTTATTTTCCAGCTCCCACTGCTGGCGCAACGACGCGGCACTACGGCTCATGGTCTGCGCCAATAATTTGACCCTAGTGCGTTCAGCCTGATCATTGACCTTGTGCCATTGCACCAACAACACCCAGATCATCAGGAAAATGACGCCGCCCCAGAGAAACCAGCGCATATGACCGAAGTGTTTGATGCTAGACACCGCGCGCAACATCCAGCAGGCTCCACATTGGCAGGAAGATCCCCAGCGCCAATACCAGCACCATAATCGCAACAATAAACAGCAAGATAGGCTCGATACGGGCCGTCAGCGTCTTGAGGTCATAATCCACTTCACGGTCGTAGAAATCCGAGACTTCAAGCAGCAAGTCGTCGACCTGGCCGGTCTCTTCACCCACCGCGATCATCTGCAGCACCAAGGGGGTAAACACCCCGGACTGGCGCGCCATCGCGGCAATGCTGCTACCGCTCTCGATACCGTTTTTCATCTCGATGAGACGGTTTTCAAGGTAGTGGTTGCCCAGCGATTCCGCCGCCATCTGGATCGCCTGATTGAGCGGCACGCCTGCGCGTATCATTAGTGAGAAAGTGCGTGAAAAGCGCGATAACTGGGCACGATTGACAATATCGCCCACAATCGGCACTTTTAACCGGAATTTATCCCATCTTTCGCCACCCGCTGGGGTTTGGCGCCATATCTTCAAACCAATCCAAGTCACCACCATCACCCCCAGCATCAGAGGCCAGTAATGGACGAAGAAATTCGAGGTTGCGATCAGGATCCGGGTCGGCAGCGGCAACTCTACCCCGAAGCGGCTGAACATCGAGGCAAACTGCGGGATCACCTTGATATTCAGTACCGACATCGCCAGGGTGATAGCGATCAGAACAAAAGTGGGATAGCGCATCGCCGACTTGATCCGGCGGCGGGTTTCCATCTCCTGCTCGAAATACTGCGCCAGCTGGAGCAGCGTTTCATCCAGCCGACCGGTGTTTTCACCGACACTGATCATCGACACGAACAGCTCGGAGAACACCCGCGGGTGGGCCTGCATTGCCACCGACAGCGCCTTACCGTTGGTCAGCTCCACCACCACGGCATCCAGGGTTTCGCGCATCAAGGGGTGGCTGGCACTCTGGCCCAAACCACGTACCGCACGCAGCAAAGGCACACCGGCTTTGGTCAGGCTATAAAGCTGACGGCAGAAAATCACCAGCACCTCGAGCGGGATCCGGCTTTTGAACAGGCGGTCAATATCCAGCCCGGCCGATTTGGCTTTACCCTCACGAATTTCCAGCGGAATAATGCCTTGGCGCATCAAGATATCTGCCGCGGCATCTTGCGAAGCGGCTTCCAGCTGCCCCCGCTTCATGTCACCCTGGGCACTGCGGCCGCGGTAATTAAAAATTGCCATCTCTCGTACCTGCTAGCCGTTAGACCACATAACTATTGTGCTCATCACCCTCACCGAGCAGCAGCACTTCATCCAGGCTGGTAACCCCTTCCAGCGCCAGCTCCATCGCCGACTCGATCAGCGGCTTATACCCCGGCGACTGGCGGGCGATCTGGCTAAAATGTACGGCATCACCGGCACGCAAGGCATCCATCATATCCGGGCGCATTTCCAATAGCTCAAACACCCCGATACGGCCACGGTAGCCGGTAAAGTTACAGGTCTGGCAGCCCCGTCCCTTGCGGAAGGTCGTCTCGGTCAAATGGGGGAACCGCGCCATCAACCACTGCTGCTTGTCGGCCTCGAGCTCATGATCTGTCGCACAGTCTTTACAGACCCGGCGTACCAGGCGCTGGGCCAATACCGCCCGCACCGCACTGGCAACCAGGTAGCCAGGTGCTTCCATGTCGATCATTCGCAGGGCACTGTCTACGGCATCGTTGGTATGCAGGGTGGACAGCACCAGGTGGCCAGTCAGGGCCGAGCGCAGGCCGATCTCCACCGTTTCCTGATCGCGCATCTCGCCCACCAGGATGATATCGGGATCCTGGCGCAGGAAGGTGCGCAGGATCGACGAGAAGTTCAGGCCTATCTTGCTGTTGACCTGAACCTGGTTGACCCGCGGCAAGCGGTATTCCACCGGATCTTCCGCGGTGATCAGCTTCTTGCCCGGCTGGTTGAGCTCACTCAGCGCGCCATACAAGGTGGTGGTTTTCCCCGAGCCGGTCGGGCCGGTAACCAGGATCATCCCGTGCGGCCGGCGCAACTGGCGGCGGAAGCGCAGCAAGATATCTTCGGGCATACCAATCTGCTCAAGGCTCAAGATCCCCGCCGACTGGTTGAGCAGACGCATCACCACGGATTCACCGTGCTGCACCGGCATGGTCGATAGACGTACATCGACCGACTGGCCGCGCACCGACATATTGAAGCGACCGTCTTGCGGCAGGCGCTTCTCGGAAATATCCAGGCTGCCCATCAGCTTCAGGCGCAGCACCAATGCCGATGCGACACCAGATTCCTTGAGCAGGGTTTCGTGCAGCACCCCATCGATACGCTGGCGGATCCGCAACACATCGCTGTCCGGCTCGATATGGATATCCGATGCCCCCACCTGAATTGCATCTTCAAACAGCGAATTGATCAGCTTAACAACGGTGACTTCGTCATTGTCGTTGTCCTCCAAGCCAAACGCGTATTCCGAGTGGTGCTGGTGCTCGGCCTGCAGCTGCTCGGCAAAGGAGACAATTTCCTGGGTACGGCGGTAATAGCGGTCAAATGCCGTGATCAGCTGGCGCTCCGAGGCAATCACCAACTCGATCCGGTACTGTGCCAGCTGGTCGTAAACCGCTTCCTGAGAGGCCAGATCCGCCGGATCACTCATCGCCACCCGGACCATGCCGTCCTGTTCGCTGAGCACCAATGCTCGCAGGCGGCGCGCATGGACTTCGGCCAGCAGGGCCACCGCATTGGTATCTATCGTCAGGCGGTTGAGATCGACCAGCGGAATATCAAGCTGGCGGGAGAGGAACTGCAGCATTTTCTGCTCGCTCAGGAACCCCATGCTGATCAGGGTATCCCCCAGCTTGCGGCCGGTTGACTGCTGGTTGTCCAGCGCCTGTTCCAGCATATCCTGCGAGACGATGCCCTCTTCAATCAACAGGTCGCCAAGGCGTTTACGTAGTCGAAGTGCCATAATTACCCCTTGCTATTGGCCAGCACGGCCAGGCGTTGGCGAATAAACTGTTGCGTCTCACCGGAGATCTGCCCCATCCGCAATGCCTGCTGGTAGGCCTCTTCGGCTTCGGCCAAGTCCTGGTTACGCTCCAAGGCCACCCCTAGCCCCAGCCACCAGCGGCCATCATAAGGCTCGGCTTTGACTAGGTTGTGGTAACTGCTCAGGGCCAAGTCATTTTGGTTAAGCTGCTGGGCCAAGGCACCGCGCATCGCCAAATAATCGCTATGGGCATAACTTGGCAACTGGCTCAGTACGTTCAGTGCCGCCTGCTGCTGTGACTCGTTAACCAGCAGCTTGGCCATGGTCAGGCGCAGATCTGGCTGGCCGGCATCCAGCGACAAGCCTTGCTGCAGCGTCGCCATCGCGCGGCGGGTTTCTCCCCGGCCGTAATACAGTGCCGCCAGTTTCTGGCGTGCCGTGATCCACTCAGGGTTGTATTTCACCGTCGTTTCCAAAAAGCTGATCGCCTTGCGGCTATCGCCCTGCTTGAGGGCCTTTTCAGCTTTCCTGTATTCAATCTGGGCCAGCTGACCGGCATCGAGCTCGACCGTTTCAATCATCAGGCTCTCTTCGCCATCGGTTATTTCCATGTCGCCACTGCGATGGATGTCATCAGCATGGCTCAATGTCGTTACCGGCTCAGGTGTCGCAGGCTCTGAAACAACAGGCTTTGCTGCTGGCGCTTTCTGAACCGAAGCCTTAGGTGCAGGGGCTTTCGGGGCAGCAGCTTTAGGCGCTTTAACCTCAGCCACTGGCGCTTGTGTCACTACCGTTTGCTGTTGTGCGGGCTGAGGAGCGGCTTTCACAGACTCTTTCTCAACCGGCTTCTTCGCAGGCTCTTGCGGCAAGACCGTTTGTTCAACCTCTGTCATATTAGCGACAGGTTGCGGCTCGGCCGTCACCTTTTCAGCTTTATCCACCATGGCTTCTGCGATAACCGGAGGCTCTGCAGCAATGGGCTCTGAAGCAGCTTCTGCCGGCGCGACCGGGTTGACCGCCATGACTACCTCGCCGACCGCATTGTCGCTGGACCACAACTGCCAGCCACCTATACCCATGGCGATGCCAAGGCCCAGCACGCCCAGTGTCGCCCAAGGCTTGAGGCTTGCTTGCTTGACCGGCTTAATCGCTGCCGGCTTGATTTCACTGCGACTGAAGCCTCTTTGTTGCTGGCCCTGCTGACGGCTTAGCGCGCTCAGTTTTTTATTCAATTCACTCATAGATTATTGCCATCCCCATAGTACCGGGTAGGTCCATCTTGGCTGGCGCGCGCCCAAGGTGTCGCGGATTGCCACGAGTACCTCTTCACGCCCAGCCATCAATTTGTCTTCACTGTATGCGGCAATTAACGCCTTGTGACACAGCTGGTTAATTAGTCGGGGGATACCGCCACTGGCCTGCCATATCGCCTTGCCCTGCGGCAGGGCAAACAGCTCGTGCTGGATACCGGCAGTCTGCAGGCGGTGTTCGATATAGGCCAGGGTCTCGGCCAGATTGAGAGGCCTTAATTCGCTACGGAACGTGATCCGCTGGCGGAACTGGCGCAGCTCATGCCTGGCGAGCTGCCGGTCGAGCTCAGGCTGCCCCAGCAGTACAATGTGCAGCAGCTTTTCCTGCTCGGTTTCCAAGTTGCCCAGCAGCCGAATGGCCTCCAGGGCATCATCCGGCAGAGCCTGTGCCTCATCGATCAATACCACAACGGTTTTCCCCGCCGCTTTGCGTGCCAGCAGAGCTTGCTGCAGCCGGTCGGCCAGCAGGCTATTGTCACCTTCGCTTGCCAGCCCCAACTCACGGGACAAGGCAATGCGCAATGCCGGGCCGCTCTCGGCTGGCGTCGGCAAATAAGCCAGCTCAAAGTGCGCAGGCAACTGGTTGATCAGCATTCGACATACCAAGGTTTTACCCGTGCCCACTTCTCCGGTGATCTGGATGATCCCCTCGCCCATCCCCAGCGCCGCCAAGGTGGTATCGATAGCCTCCAGGTGCGGTGGCAAGGCATGGAAAAAATGGGTATTGGGTGTCAGGCCGAAAGGCGCTGACACCATGCCGAAATGCTCGAGGTACACGGCTTAGCCCTCTTCGGGGAACCACTCGTTGAGCAGGGCGCGGGAGCGTTCCACTTCCTGCTGCCAGGTCTGTTCGCCGACGACCGTAGGCTTGAGCAAGATCACCAGCTCGGTCTTGACCTGCAGCTTGTTGACGTTACGGAACAGGTGCCCCAGCATCGGGATATCCCCCAGCAGCGGCACTTTCGACACCTGGTCGGTGGTCGCCGATTTCATCAACCCGCCGATCACCACCACATCACCAGAGCGGGCGTGGATCACCGAGTCCGACTCGCGGATAGAGCTCTTGGCCAGCGGCAGCTGGTAGGTACCGAAGGTATCCCCCAGGGCAATATCGCGGATCTCGGTTTCAACATCGATAACCGCTGGGTGGACGTGGAGCAAGACACTGCCCTCATCGCCGATCTGCGGGGTCACATCCAAAGAGATCCCTGAGAAGAACGGTGTCAGCTCGATATCCGGCGAGGCGGTTCCGCCATCACTGTTGACCTCGCCGCCGGAAATGTCGGTCACGAAGTACTGATCGCTACCTACTTTGATCACCGCTTTCTGGTTGTTGGCCGCCGTCACCCTCGGGCTGGACAGCACGTTCAGATCGCCCTGGGTATCGAGGAAGCTCAGTACCGCATCGAAGTTCCCGTCCGAAATAGTTATATTGGTCTGCCCACCCAGTAGCGCAGCAATCGGGTCGGCCCCCGGCAGGGTCGGGATAGTGCCGTTGGAAATATTGCCGCGGCCGAAGACAATTTCTGTACCGCCAATGGTCTTGGTGATATTGCTCCAGTTGATCCCCTGCTGGTAGCCATCACTCAGGGCCACTTCCATGATCTTGGCTTCCAGCACAACCTGGCGCTTAAGGCGCTGCTGGGAAACACCGAGAAACTCTTTGACTTCGCGCAACTCGTTCGGGTAGGCACGGACCGAGATCAAGCTCGCCTGTGGCGAAACCACAATGCTCCGTCCCTGGCCGCTGCCAATCATCGCCTGCACGGCTTTTTCCAGCTGGGCCCAGAAATCACTTTCCGAGACAGTTTCGATCGTCGTACCGCCCGTGGTGGTGGTTGAGCTGTTATTGTTGTTGCTGTTGTTTTTATTGCTGCTGTTGCCAGTGTTGTTTTGAGAACTGCCGGAATTGCCTGAATTACTGTTGGTAATTGAGCCGGTGGTCAACGAGGTCAGAGAAACACCGCGGCGCTGTAGCTGGAGGTAGTCGACAGGGATCACCTCGGTACGCAAGGTGGCCGGGAAAACCTGGATAATGTTACCCTTGCGGGTTGTGTTATAGCCGTAAATATCGGAGACCACAGACAGCACTTCGTCCAGCGTGACATCGCGCAGGGTCAGGGAGATACGGCCCTGCACATCCGGGTGGATAACCATATTGAACGGCGTGCCTTTCACCAGGCTTCCGAAGAATGCCTTGGCTTCAACATTGCGGGCATTAACCCGAAAGCGCTTTTCAAGCACTGACTGGCTCGCATAATCCATCCCGTCGAGGCCCGGCATCAAATCATTGCTGACCGCCGGCGGCAGATCCATCAATGGTCTACTGTTCGCTTCGTTGGCGGCCTGGTTAAGGGCACCTTTGACCTCCACCGGGTCTCGGTGTCCCATATTGGTCGAGCATCCTGCCAGGGAAGCCATGACTACGGCTACTATTAATCCACGCATGTTTACCACTTCTTGTTCTACTCTGACTTTATGTTATCGGCGAACATTTCCAGCCGCCATTGCCGCCCACCCCGCTGCAAGATGACGTAATCATCCGTCACCTGACTGAGGGTATAACCGCTTATTCGCCCGCCGGTCCCGACAGACACACTGTTAAGAATCGCCCGGCATGCCTGACCATCCTGATCGCAAAAGATCCCCTGCAACTGCGGCAGGCGTGCCCGTGACGGGCTTGTCTTGACCGCCGGCGCCTGCCAGCCCAATGGCGCAGTCGGATCCTGCGCAGCCTGTGCCAGCGGTATCAACAGCCATACCACGACCACCATTGCTAATCTAACCACCAATAAAGTCCTCGCTTACTCCGAGTGTGTAGACTTCCAGCTGGATATCGGCCCAAGGGTAGTTATCCACCCGGTAATCCAAGCTCCGCCAGTAGTACTGGACTGGCAGCGCTTCGAGCTGTTCGAGGTAGCGGATCAAATCAAAGTACCGTCCACGCAATGTCAACCGCACCGGGTGGATGTAATACCCCTGGTCTTCCCCGCCGACCAGCTGTACCGGCGGCAAAGACTCCAACGACAGCAACTTTAGCTGGCGCGAATGCTGGAGCACTTTCTCCATCAAAGCCGACATCTGTACCGGCGTAACCAAACTCGATACCCGCCCATCGAGCTGGGCGTCCATATCTGCATTCTGCAACTCCAGCAAGGTGATCCGCTCATCGATATCGGCGTCAGGATCCCCCTTGAGCTTGCGCTCCATCACCAACTGTTGGTTCGTGGTGTTAAGCAGGGCATTCTTCACCGACTGCAGCTGCCCCGAGGCGGCCTCAACCGCTTTCACCTGGGGCTCAATCACCACGATAAAGCCGACGAACAACAGGGCAATCCAGCCCGACAGGGCGATCAACCACTTCTCTCGTTGGGTCAGCAGGGCAAATTTGTCACACAGCGTCTGCCAGTGGTTCATTGGGCGACTCCTTGCGTGACAGCAGGTGCTGCAGGCTGATTGCGCTCAGCCAGCAGCTTGAAGGTCACGATATTCTGTTTGTTACGGCCAAGCGTCATCAGCTTGAAGCGGCGATCCGACAGCGACGGATACTGCCTGAATTCCTGCAACCAAGCCGGAACGGCATCCGGGGTTCGTGCCAGACCTTCAAGATTGAGCTGAGGCCCTTTTACCCTCAGGTGCTGGACCGAGATATCACCACTGGCAGCCGCCGACAACTGCTGCATCATGCCGGCATATCCCACCTGCAAGCTACTATCATGCAGGGCGATAGCCTCCAGGGCAGCCCGCTTCTCGGCGAGGTGTTGCTCCAGGCCGTTAGCCACATCGACCTTGATCTGGCTCGGCAAGTGCTTGGCCAGGGCAGCCTTAGTCCGCTCAAGCTCGGCGGATTTTTGCTGCAGGCGCTGCTGCTCTGCCGCCAGCTCTTGCTGTTGCTGGTAGCTCTGCCAGCTGAACCAACCTGCCAACGCCGCCAATACCACAGTGATCGCCACCCAGCTCATTACGACATTGGGGAGGGTCAACAACTCAAGCTTTGGCTTTAGGGCATCGCTGTAGAAATTAATCCCGACCTGCTCGGGCTCTATTACCGCACAGTAGGCAACACGCACGGCGTTGCTGGCCAAAGAAGGATGCGAAGGGGTAACGGGTTCAACCTTGACGTTGAGGCGCTGGCTCAAGGCTTGAGCTAACTCACTGTCGTCATCGTCATCACAGGAAATCAGCAGCTGGGTGATCGGGGCATCACGCAGCTGGGCACTGAGGAAGTCCAGCGACCGCTGCAGCTCCAATGCCAATCCATCGAGCTGCAAACCTTTTTCCAGCGACTGGGCATCGTCACTAGCCAACAACGGCACGCTGAAGCCGCGAAGCTGGCGCTGGAAGCACAGCACCTGCTGTTTGAAAGCCGACAACTGCAGGTTGGCTTTCCCCCGGCGGTGCAGAACAAGCTGGCTTCGCTCAAACGCGGTCAGCTGTCCCCATACCACTTCTTCGGCGGACACCGACAACAGCTCGCACCCCGCCTCCCGGCAGGCCTTGTCCAGCTGCTCAATTTGCTTTTTCTGGGTCGAAAATGCCTGCAGGCGCTCTTTCAGCGGCGCGACAAAACCATCGGCCACCAGCTCCATCGGTGACTCGTTGACCAGCTCTTTGACCAAAAAGGGCAAGGCCGTCGGATACTCTTCCCGCGGCAGCTCGGGCTTGTCGATCAACATACTCTGATACAGGCCATGCCCTAGCACCAGGCGCAACTCCGCCCCTTTCAGCTGGTGCTTGTCAATCAAGGTGCGAATCGCCCCCGGCCAGCCGTTCAGCCCTGATACCGGCAGCTCATCCGTCACCCATGATTTATTTTCCTGGTACACCAAAGCCACGGTATCGGCGAATAATGCCATTCCCGCCACCGGAGAATGTGTCTTCTTCCTTAGCAATTTCTTTATTATCATTTCAGGCTACTTGGTTTAAACAGGCTTACTTTCAGGGGGTATCGCAGGAATTCACTGTCCTTGACAATAAGTGTCAATATTTTGACCATTATAATGATAATTCCCTTAATGAATAGTGATTTTTTGCTCTACCCTGTGTTTTTTCCAAACAATTTCCGTGGGTTATTATTATTGTCAGCATCATTTTCTGCTGAATTTTCAGGCGAGAAGTAACGCCCTTGACCGCCATTTATCCCTAACTGCTTGAGAACTTGCCACTCATTGGCATTTTCGACCCCAACAGCAATCACCTTGACGTCGGAATCAGCGCAGGCACCCAACATGCTTCTGACAAATAGCTGGTTTTCCTGGCGTAGATTGATCTCGCGAACCAAGCTACGGTGCAGCTTGATGTAATCGGCGCGGATATCCTTGATATAGTGGGTACTGACAATGGTTCTGCCCGCCTGATCAACCACCAGGCTGCAGCCAAGGCCAACCAGCATCCGGGTCACCGGACGCATTGCATCCAGGTGCTTGACCAGCCCCCCTTCGGCAATTTCGAAGGACAATCGGTTGAGCACAGTGCGCGGGGTCTGCAGCAGTTCGTCCCGCAGCCATTTGACAAAGCTCTTCTCCAACAAGGCCTCTACGCTGAGATTGACCGAAATCGACTCGGTCACCGGCTCGCTCTTGAGCATGTGCAGTGCCTTGGTCACCACAATTTTATCCATCCGGGCACTGAAACCGACTTGCTCGACAGCGGTGAGGAAACGCGACGCTTTGATCAGCATACCGTTCTCATCCCTGATGCGGGACAGCAACTCACGGTGTAGCGGGCTACCATCTACCAACTGCACCGACTGTTGATACAAGGCCGGGCCGCCATTGCTGAACACGGCATCGAGCAAGGTCCGCCAGCGCACACTGCCCCTGGCGTCTTCAAACTGCTGATCTTTCTTAAAGGCATACCAGCTGTTGGAGCCCTGCAACTGGGCACTGCGCAGTGCCATATCTGCTTCGTCCATGATCCGGCCGCGGCGCTCGCCACTGGCACAGAAGGTTACCCCGATATGGCACCAATTGTCGGGCTCCAGCGGCGCTGGCGGCGACAGGCGATCCAAGGCATTCATCAGCGTATTGCTAAACTGCTTGACCTCCTTGGCCGACTGCTGCGGCAGCAGAATGGCAAACTCCGCATCGAAATAGCGCGACAGCACCGTATCCGGGTAACGCTGGATAAGGTTCGATAAAATCCCGCCGACATCCTGGATCAGCTCATCGGCCTCGGCTTTGCCCTTGTCAGCCAGCAACTCTTCCCAATCGGTGATCCGGATCAGAATGACTGCGCCGTGGGTTTCCTGATCCTGCAGCATCGACTGCAAGCGGCTATCGAACAACACCCGGTTGGCCGCCCCAGTCAGCTGATCGAGGAAGGTATGGGTTCGAATAAAAGTGTCAAAACGGCTGCGCTCCTGCCGGGCATCCTTGAGCTCGGCGATCATCTTGTCGAGGGCCAAGCTGGCAGTGGCAGGCCACTCCTGCTCATCGCCCACGGCATTTTCATCCACCCTGCCGGCCAGGATCAGCCGACCACGATGTTCGAGCAGCTCCGAGCCGTACAGCTGGCGACGCAGCCAGTCCATCCCCCAAACCAACCCCATGATGATGATCGCCACGGCCAGGCTTATCGACGACATCGCGCCTAACGAGTAGGTAAACTCGGTATATGGCGGGATCGATTTCATGGTAACCGTGAAACCGGGATTGTGTTCGAGCTCGTAGCGGCTCTGATGGAGGATGTTCGGGTCAGTCAACGGCTGTAGCCCCTGAAAAGCGTACACCACCCCTGCCTCACTGCCGACTTCCAGCTCCACCACATTACTGGCTTTGAGCAACTTTGGCAGCCAACGCGAAATCGCCTGCGAGCCTTGAGGATCAGCCAGCTCCTGATCGATGACCCCAACGACCCCCTCCAGATAGTGGGTCAGGTAGTCCTGCCCCAACTTGCGAAAACTTACCGCCCCGCCAATAAAAATGACGAAAATGGCACAGATAACAATTAATGTGACAAAGGCAACTAGACGGTTGGTTAACCGCATCCCTGAAGCTTTTCTCATAAGCAGCCAAAAAAACTCAAATAGTCAAACAGATACTTAGCCAGATCAAACACCAGAAAGGCCAAGGCATGGGCGTACACTAAAAGCAAAAATACCATTGTATTGATCATGCTGTCAGTGCCAAAGTCGACAAATTAACAATTTTGTAAACCCTTGTTAGGACATAAACCGTCTGAACCGGAAGGAAACTCATGGTAATGTAAGAAAATATGCAACTTCGCCTGCCACCAGCGCAATAGGGTTATTAGCAACATGGATTGGATCACCTGCACCAAAAGCTTTGTTACCGTTGTCGACCAGGGCTCACTGGCCCAGGCCGCCACCAAACTCAACACCTCCAGCTCAGCCCTGTCCAAGCGTTTGGCCTGGCTGGAAAAACAGCTGGGCGTGCAACTGCTCAAACGTACCACCCGCAGCCTGACCATGACCGATGCCGGCCGCCTCTTCTATCAGCGCAGCGCACGCTTGCTGGATGACTGGCACCAGATGCTGGCAGAGACTACCTCGACCTATGGTGACGTCAGCGGGGTATTGCGGATCGGTGCGCCGCTGGCGGTTGGCAGTCGCCTGCTGGTGAACTACCTGGCGGAGTTCATCGAGGTGTATCCCAATATCCAGGTCGAGCTGCATACCATTACCCCGGGCCAGCTCCCGGATCTCAACCTGGATGTCTTTATCAGCAAGGAGCTCACCGATTTCAATTCATCGAGCTATATCGCCACCAAGCTGTTCAACTTCCGCCATGGTTTCTATGCCGCCCCGTCTTACCTGGAAGGAAAACCGCTGATCGACAGCCCTGAGCAACTGACACAACATAACTGCCTGATGTTCGGCACTCATGGCCACGAGCAAGAGCACGTGTTCGAAAATGAAGTCAGGGTGCGTCTCAAGGGCAACTTCACCACCCAGAATCCGGAAGCACTGGTCGCCGCCGCCGTGGCCGGAATGGGGATCATCTTGGCGGGAGAGAATACCGTCAAGCGCGAACTCAGCAAGGGCTTGCTGGTACCGGTGTTACCCGAACTCAGACAACCCGTGAGTTCAGCCTACGCCTACTACCCCAAACTCGACTACAACCATGTCAAAACCAAGCTGTTCATTGATTTTATCAAGGCCAAGTCCAACCCAGCCCACAGCTAGCAGACAATAAAAAGCCCCGCATCGGCGAGGCTTAATCATTTGGGTCAGCGACCTATCAACACAGCAAGTGCTTAAAATGGGATGTCGTCGTCGAAATCCATTGGCGGCTCGTTGTACTGAGGCTGAGGAGCGGCCTGCTGCTGTGGAGCCTGTTGCTGTTGCTGCGGAGCAAAGTTCTGCTGAGGCGCTGCTGCTGGCTGCTGAGGCTGACCCCAACCACCTTGCTGCTGTTGGCCACCCATTGGTGCGCCCATACCCTGGCCACCGCCCTGACGGCCGCCAAGCATCTGCATAACACCGTTGAAGCCCTGAACCACAACTTCGGTCGTGTAGCGGTCCTGACCGTTTTGGTCTTGCCACTTACGCGTCTGCAGTTGGCCTTCGATGTATACCTGAGAGCCCTTGCGCAGGTACTCACCAGCGACTTCAGCTAGCTTGCCGAACAGCGCCACACGGTGCCATTCAGTTTTCTCGCGCTGCTCACCAGTGTTCTTGTCACGCCAGCTTTCAGAGGTGGCAATGGTAATATTTGCTACTGCACCACCACTTGGCATGTAACGGATTTCCGGATCATTACCCAAGTTACCGACTAGGATAACTTTGTTTACGCCACGACTGGCCATAGTTCACTCCGATCTCATTATCGACGCTGGGAAAAGCCAGCTGCCGTTATTGAAAGTTTATACTTAATCGCGCAGTCTATCATGCTTCACCCCTGATCGAACAGGGCTGAATCCGAGTAAAATACAGCAAATGCCAGCACGAATAAGCGACACAGAATGGTGCTATTATAACCAGCTCACTGTGTTTTTATACAGCTTTTTCTTTCAAGGCCCTGAGCCCTGTGCAATAATGCCGCAGTCATAAATTAGTCAATAAAGCTCATCGATATGGATAACATTGAAGTCAGGGGTGCCCGTACCCATAACCTCAAGAACATTTCCCTCACGCTGCCTCGGGATCAGCTGATTGTTATCACCGGCCTGTCGGGATCGGGAAAGTCATCCCTGGCTTTCGACACCCTGTATGCCGAAGGGCAGCGCCGCTACGTCGAATCGCTGTCGGCCTACGCCCGCCAGTTCCTGTCACTGATGGAAAAGCCGGATGTCGACCATATCGAGGGGCTATCCCCGGCGATTTCCATCGAGCAGAAGTCGACCTCGCACAACCCGCGCTCTACGGTCGGGACCATTACCGAGGTGTACGATTACCTGCGTTTGCTCTACGCCCGTGTCGGTGAGCCACGCTGTCCGACCCACCATGTAGAGCTCGCCGCCCAAACCGTCAGCCAAATGGTCGACAAGGTGCTCGAGCTGCCGGAAGGCAGCAAAATGATGCTGCTGGCACCTATCGTCAAAGAGCGCAAGGGCGAACACGTCAAGACCCTGGCCAACCTCGCCGCCCAAGGCTATATCCGCGCCCGTATCGATGGCGAGGTGTGTGATCTGTCCGATCCACCAACGCTGGAACTGCATAAAAAGCACACCATCGAAGTGGTAGTCGATCGCTTCAAGGTCCGCGATGATCTGCAGCAGCGCTTGGCAGAATCTTTCGAAACCGCCCTCGAGCTGTCCGGTGGTAACGTGGTTGTCAGCCCGATGACCGACGGCGAGCATGAAGAGATCGTATTCTCGGCCAACTTTGCCTGCCCGCACTGTGGCTACAGCATGCAGGAGCTTGAGCCTCGTCTATTCTCCTTCAACAACCCGGCCGGTGCCTGTGGGACCTGTGACGGCTTGGGGGTGCAGCAGTTTTTTGACCCTGAACGGGTGGTGCAAAATGGCGAGCTGAGCCTGGCCGGCGGCGCGATCCGCGGCTGGGACAAGCGCAACTTCTACTATTTCCAGATGCTCAAGTCGCTGGCCGAGCATTATGATTTTGATGTCGAGGCCCCGTTCGACAGCCTGCCGAAGAAGGTCCAGAACGTGATCCTCAATGGTTCGGGCAGCACCAATATCGAGTTCAAATACATCAACGACCGGGGGGATATCACGGTCCGCCGCCATCCGTTCGAGGGGATCCTCAACAACATGGAGCGCCGCTACCGCGAAACCGAATCCAACTCGGTACGCGAAGATTTGATCAAATTCGTCTCGACCAAACCGTGCAGCAGCTGTAACGGCTCCCGCCTGCGCCTCGAGGCCCGCAATGTCTTTATCGCCGATACTACGTTGCCAACCGTGAGCGAGATGAGTATCAGCGAGGCAATGGACTTCTTCCAACAGCTGGCGCTGACCGGACAGAAAGCCAAGATTGCCGAAAAGGTCCTCAAGGAAATCAATGACAGGTTGAGCTTCCTGGTCAATGTCGGCCTCAATTACCTCAACCTGTCGCGCAGTGCCGAAACCCTGTCGGGCGGTGAAGCCCAGCGGATCCGCCTGGCCAGCCAGATCGGTGCCGGCCTGGTGGGCGTGATGTATGTGCTGGACGAGCCGTCAATCGGCCTCCACCAGCGAGATAACGAACGCCTGCTCAAGACCCTGACCCACCTGCGCGATCTCGGCAACACCGTGATTGTGGTCGAGCACGACGAGGACGCCATCCGCACCGCTGACCATGTGATTGATATTGGCCCTGGTGCCGGTGTCCACGGCGGCAATGTGATTGCCGAGGGCAAGCTGGCTGATATCGTCGCCAACGACAACTCACTAACCGGCCAATACCTCAGCGGCAAGAAATGCATTGCGGTTCCGGAGCAGCGCGTGGCCATGGATCCGGAGCGAACTGTCAAGCTGCTGGGTGCGACCGGCAACAACCTGAAAAATGTCGACGTCGAGCTCCCTGTCGGCCTGCTGACCTGTATTACTGGGGTATCGGGCTCGGGCAAGTCAACCTTGATCAACGACACCTTCTTCCAGATCGCCCACCACCAGCTCAACGGGGCGACATCGGGCCAGGCTGCGCCATACCGTGAAATACAGGATCTCGAGCACTTCGACAAGGTCATTGATATCGACCAGAGCCCGATTGGCCGTACGCCACGCTCTAACCCGGCGACCTATACCGGGATCTTTACCCCTATCCGTGAATTGTTTGCCGGCACCCAGGAGTCGCGTTCGCGCGGTTACAAACCGGGGCGCTTCAGTTTCAACGTCAAGGGTGGCCGCTGTGAGGCGTGCCAGGGCGACGGGGTTATCAAGGTAGAGATGCACTTCCTGCCGGATGTCTATGTGCCGTGTGATGCCTGTAAGGGCAAGCGCTACAACCGCGAAACACTGGAAGTCCGCTACAAGGGCAAAACCATCGACGAGGTGCTGGAGCTGACGGTCGAAGATGCCCGCGAATTTTTCGATGCGGTACCGGCTATAGCGAGAAAACTGCAGACTCTGATCGATGTCGGCCTGTCGTACATCCGCCTGGGCCAGGCTGCCACCACCCTATCGGGCGGTGAAGCCCAGCGGGTCAAACTGGCCCGAGAACTGTCCAAGCGCGACACCGGCAAGACCCTGTACATCCTGGATGAGCCGACCACTGGCCTGCATTTCCACGATATTCAGCAGTTGCTCAATGTCCTGCACCGCTTGCGTGACCACGGCAATACCATTGTGGTGATCGAGCATAACCTCGATGTGATCAAAACCGCTGACTGGATCATCGACCTCGGTCCCGAGGGCGGTAGCGGTGGCGGTGAAATCATTGCAACCGGTACCCCGGAGCAAGTGGCGCAGATCGCAGGTTCGCACACTGCACGCTTCCTCAAGCCTTTGCTGCCAGAGTGAACGCCAGTACAATAGCTCTGGCAACCTAACCGACGACGAGAAACCGGGCTTACCTTCAAGCCCGGTTTTGTTTGATTCAGACAGTGAGATCCAGCGTAACCACCATGACAGTGTTATATGTAAAAGGCACCAACCTTGCCGAGAAAGGGATCAGCAAGCCGATGATAAAGCCCTTCTTGGTGTCACTCGGGATCCTGTTCCTGTTGGCGATGCATTACTTTCAGCATAATCCCGGCGGCTCCGGACTGGAGCTCTCGTTCAATGCCATGAGCTGGATCCCGTTCAGCTTCGCTATTGCCTTCGGCCTGCTGGAAATCTGCCGCCAACGGATATGGCGCTATTCGCGGCTGACCATTGTCCTGACGATATGCTGCGTCCTGCTCACCCTGCCCATGTTCTACCCCAACGCGGACATCGGCCAGAGCTTGCCACGGCTGCTGGGCCTGTGGGCTGGTTTGCTGTTTTTTGTCGGCTTGCAGCAATTCTCCTTCAACCACAAGCAGCGCCAGCGCATGCTGTGGTTTGTCCTTGCTGCGGTATGGCTTCAAGCCATCCTCGGCTGGGTGCAGTTCATGCTACTGGAGCCGGGTAACCCGATGGGCTACGACACGTTGGCCAACCGGCCTTACGGGATTTTCCAGCAGCCCAATGTCATGGCTAGCTTTTTGGCTACCGGCTTAGTGCTGTCCGGCTACCTTCTTGCCCGTATTCCCATGTACCGGGGCAAGTGGAGCTGGCAGCAATGTTTCTTACTACTGACCCCTGTCATTACCCTGCCATTACTGGTGGTGCTAAGCTCCCGCACCGGCTGGCTCGGAGCCACCGTCGGTACCCTGCTGCTGCTCCCATACCTGCGCCACTTTGCCGCCAAAGCCCAGTGGCGGATGTGGCTGCTGATGATTACGCTCGGGCTTAGCCTGTCATGGCATATCAATAGCACCACGGGGTGGTCGCCTCAGGAGAACCGCCTGAGCTTGGTCAGTGCCCGAGCCATGCATATCCCGCAAGCGGTTAATATGTTCCTCAGCCAGCCCTTAACCGGCTACGGCTACGGCACCTTTGAGGTGAGCTACATTACCCAGACGGCGAAATGGCACCATGACAACCCGGACAACCCGGCAGGCATGGCCGCCCTCACCCACCCGCATAATGAGCTGGCACTCTGGGCTGCAGAAGGTGGTATCATTCCACTCCTTGCCCTGTTGGCAGCAGCGGCCGCGGTGTTCCTCAAAATCAAGAAAGCCCGGGAAGGGACACAGCTGGCTCTGATCGGACTGTTTTTCCCGCTGGTCTTGCATAGCCAGCTGGAGTACCCGTTCTACCACTCTCTGGTCCACTGGGTGATCTTCATCTTGTTGATTTACTGGGTCGATAACCTGACGGCCAAGTACTACAAGCAAAACATGCGCTACATCCTATCGATCCGGGCACTGGTACTGACGCTGCCACTCATCACCACCGGTTTTATGGCGACAACCCTCTACTCCGGCGCCCAGCTGACCCAGTACGAAACCAGCCGCCCCGCCAATGTTGACTATCTGTTGCGGGTCAATAACCCTTGGGCATGGCAGAACCGGTTTGAGTGGGATTTGCATCTTACCCAATTGCAGCTTGGGGTCGCCAGCGACAACCCCACCCTAATCCAGGAGTACATCAACTGGGCCCAGCAAAAGGCCAAGCGATGGCCACGTCCTGAGCTGTACCAAAATCTGGTCACGGCTTATTACCAGCTGGGGCAACACAACCGGGCGGAGCAAATCCTGGATGAGGCCCAGTACCTTTATCCTGGCCGTACCTTTTCATCTCCTGACGCTGCGTCTCCACAGTCGGACAAGCCGGAAATGCCCTGATGCCCAACAAAAAATGGCTACCTCGCGGTAGCCATTTCTCCATGCCGTCACCGAAGGTCGGTTATTTCAGCGTGGTCTCCAGTGCACGTAGGCACAGCGCGACATTTTCACTGCGGGCGGCATACCCCATCAAACCAATACGCCACGCCTTGCCAGCCAGCGCACCAAGTCCGGCACCAATTTCCAGGTTGTAGCGCTCCAACAGGGTTTTCCTCACCTCGGCATCATCAATACCGTCAGGAATATAGACCGCATTAAGCTGTGGCAGTCGATGCGCCTCATCAACCACGAATTCAATGCCCAACTGCTCCAGCCCTTCACGCAGCTCCAGGTGGATATCCTTATGGCGCTGCCAGGCATTCTCCAAGCCCTCGTTTTGCAACAGCACCAAGGCTTCATGCAACGCATACAGGCTGTTTACCGGTGCGGTATGGTGATAGCTTCGCTTGCCTTCACCGCTCCAGTACCCCAGCACCAAGCTCTGGTCGAGGAACCAGCTTTGAACCGGTGCCTGGCGGCTCTGGATCTTAGCCACGGCCTTCTCAGAAAAGGTTAACGGCGACAGCCCCGGGACACAGGACAAACATTTCTGGCTACCGGAGTACACCGCATCCAGCTGCCATTCGTCCACCAGCAGGGGCACGCCCCCCAGTGATGTGACGGCATCGACAATGGTCAGGCAGTCATGGGCTCTGGCCAGCTTGGCAATTGCCTCAGCATCACTCAATGCCCCGGTCGAGGTCTCGGCATGGACAAAGGCCACGATCTTCGCATCGGGGTGGCTCTCGAGTGCTTGGGCTACCAAGGCAGGATCAACAGGTTCACCCCAGTTGTTATCGACCATGACCGCCACGCCACCGCAGCGCTCGACATTCTCGCGCATCCGATCGCCAAATACACCGTTGCGGCAGACTATCACCTTGTCACCCGGCTCAACCAAGTTGACAAAACAGGCCTCCATACCGGCACTGCCCGGCGCCGATACGGCAATGGTGAAGGTATTTTGCGTCTGGAAAGCATATTGCAGCAATTGCTTGAGCTCATCCATCATGCCGATAAACAATGGGTCTAGGTGACCAATGGTCGGACGGCTCAGAGCCTGCAGCACCTGAGGGTAGATATCCGATGGACCCGGCCCCATCAGAGTGCGCTGTGGTGGATAGAAGCTGCCAATCGTCATTGTTGTTTTCCTCCCTGGCGGTAAGCGTGACTGTAGATCAGTTATTGTAAGGTACTGATTGACTATATCAGCTATATGCTAATTATGCTTATACCAAATCACCATGACCTCGGGCAGATAGCGCCCACTCCTGTTCGTGACAACTTTTTGCAAATTTTATGCATAATTTACCTCTATCTAATTGACAAAAGACCAGGAAATCCGGTTCAATATAGAACGTTTTTTGTTCATCCTGAGAAATAGCTTTCTCAGGGGCAGACAGAAGAGGAGCGTTACCCAGGTATCTAGGTTGCGGGGCCCCACCCCGAAGCAGTCTGGAGAGGGGGAGTAACGCCGAGATACGGCATGACAGGGGGCATGGCGTATCGGCTACGAAGGTTGAATCCTTCTGGCTGTCATCTATTCACTATGGTAATGGATAGATGGGGAGCTTCTGGTTGTTGTACCGGTTTACATCTTACCTTTTTGCTCTCCTGACTTTTTTGTCGGGACTACCATCCCGAGCCCCCTGATAAATACGTATATACTCTTTATTACTGGGAGACTCGCCGTGAGCTTTGTCGAAAATAACTTTACTGTTCCTCCTCCGATTACTGTAGCGAAATTTGGCGGTACCAGCGTAGCCGATCATGCCGCCATGAGCCGAAGTGCCACGATCATCAAGGAAAATGCTGCTGCCAAAGTAGTTTTGATCAGTGCCTGTTCCGGCGTCACCAACCTGCTAGTTGAACTTGCAAACGGAATTGCCGATAACGAGCAGCGCTCCCTACGGCTACAAAAACTGACCTCTATCCACCAGAACATTATCGACAAGCTGGCCCAGCCAGACACTGTCACTGGCCACATAGAACAACTCATCAATAACGTGGCAGGCCTCGCCGAGCAAGCCGCGGAGTCACCATCGACCAAGCTGACCGATCAGTTGGTTGCCCATGGTGAACTATTGTCGACGCACTTATTTACCCAAATTCTCAACGAAATGGGGGCGACAGCCCAGCGTTTCGATATTCGCTCTGTCATGCGTACCGACAGCCAGTACGGCAAAGCCATCCCGGACATTGATACCATCCGCCAACTGGCCGACTCACAGCTCCAGCCTCTGCTGGAAGGCGATACCATTATAGTTTCTCAAGGCTTCATTGGCTCAAACAGCGACGGGGAAACGACCACCCTTGGCCGCGGTGGCAGCGATTACAGTGCCGCCCTAGTTGCAGAAGCCATCAGCGCAGAAACTCTGGAGATCTGGACGGATGTACCGGGCATGTATACAACAGACCCGCGCATCACCGCTAATGCCAAGCCAATCAGCGAAATCAGCTTTAGCGAAGCATCAGAGATGGCAAACTTCGGAGCCAAGATCCTCCACCCGTCGACTCTGCTGCCGGCTGTCCGCCAACAGATCCCGGTCTTTATCGGTTCATCGAAAGCCCCTGAGCAAGGTGGTACCTGGATCCGCCAGCAGGTCAGCGAGCCGCCGAAATTCCGGGCGCTGGCACTGCGCTGCAACCAGACCCTGGTCACCCTGACCAGCCTGAATATGTTCCATGCCTACGGCTTCCTGTCCGAAGTGTTCCGTATTCTGGCCGAACACAAAATCTCGGTTGATTTGATCACCACTTCGGAAGTCAGTGTTTCACTGACCCTCGACCAAACCGATACCGGTGGTGGTGCCCCTAGCCTGCCAGCCGCAGCGATGGAGCAACTGAGCCAGCTTTGCCGCGTGGAAGTCGAGCAAGATCTGTGTTTAGTTGCCCTCATTGGCAACCAGCTCGGCGATGCCCCGGGTGCCGCAACCCAAGTATTCAGCCGTCTGGAGCAATACAGCCCGCGCATGATCTGCTTCGGTGCCAGTACCCACAACTTGTGCTTCCTGGTCAAAACCAAAGAGTCGCGTGACGTGGTCAAGGTCTTGCACCAAGGGCTGTTCGAGTAACAGCAATGCGGATAGAGCCCGCAGATAGCAAATAAAAAAGGCGCTCAGTGAGCGCCTTTTTTGTTCAGGGTGACCCCATTTAGCCATGCAGGTTCGGGCCCAACCATTTCTCGGCCTCGGCCTGCTCCCAGCCTTTGCGATCGGCATAGCTGTCGCGCTGATCGTCCTGGATCTGGGCGATCGCAAAATAGCGCGAGTCCGGGTGGGAGAAATACCAGCCCGATACCGAAGCGCCCGGCCACATCGCATAACTGGTTGTCAGCGACATACCAATCGTCTCTTCAACCTGCAATAGCTCCCACAGCGCGCCTTTCTCGGTATGCTCAGGACACGCCGGATACCCTGGCGCAGGACGGATCCCCTGGTATTTCTCACGGATAAGATCATCATTCGATAAGTTCTCATCCGGCGAGTAGCCCCAGATCTCCGTACGCACCTGCTCATGCAGATACTCGGCAAAGGCTTCTGCCAACCGGTCGGCCACCGCCTGGATCATGATCGCGTTATAATCATCGCCTGCTGCCTTGTAGGCATCGGCCAACTCACGCTCGCCAATCCCGCCGGTTACCGCAAAGGCCCCAATCCAATCAGCCTTGCCGCTCCCTTTCGGCGCGATATAGTCCGACAAACAATAATTGAACCCCTTCGGCTTCTCGGTTTGCTGGCGCAGGTTGTGCAATACCTTAGCCACTTCAGTACGCGACTCATCCGTATACACCTCGATATCATCACCGACACTGTTGGCCGGGAACATGGCACACATACCACGGGCTTCGAGCAAGCCTTCCTGCTCGACCCTATCGAGCAGGGCATTGGCATCGCTGAACAAGCGCTGTGCTTCCTCACCCACCTCCTCATGATCAAGAATGGCCGGGTACTTGCCCATCAGCGACCAAGTCATGAAGAAAGGGGTCCAGTCGATGTACTCACGCAAGGTCGCCACATCAAAGTCATCAAACACCTGCACACCTGATTTCAGTGGTATCGGCGGGGAATACGCTTCCCAGTCAATCGCTACCTTGTTAGCCCTTGCCACCTCGAGCGAGACCGGCTGGGTCCTCGGACGCTTGCGGCTATGCTGATCACGTACCCTGACATAATCCGCATCCAGTTTTTCAACAAAGGCCGGGCGAAGCTCATCTGAGAGCAGTGAGGTACATACCCCCACCGCGCGGGAAGCGTTATTCACATACACCACAGGATGGCTGTAGTTCTGCTCGATCTTCACCGCAGTATGAGCCTTGGACGTCGTAGCCCCACCAATGAGCAGCGGTAAATCAAAGCCTTGGCGCTCCATCTCTTTCGCGACATGGACCATCTCGTCCAGCGAAGGGGTGATGAGGCCAGAGAGGCCGATGATATCGACATTCTCTTCCTTGGCGACCTTGAGGATCTTCTCACACGGTACCATCACACCCAGATCGATGATCTCGTAGTTATTACACTGCAATACCACGCCGACAATGTTCTTGCCAATGTCGTGGACATCGCCTTTCACCGTTGCCAGCAGGATCTTGCCGTTCGACGTGCCGGCCTGTTTTTCGGCATTGATAAACGGCTCGAGGTGGGCAACCGCCTGCTTCATCACCCGGGCAGATTTCACCACCTGCGGCAAGAACATCTTACCCTCACCGAACAAGTCACCGACCACATTCATACCGTCCATCAGCGGCCCCTCGATCACTTCAAGCGGCTTGGAAGCATTGAGACGGGCTTCCTCGGTATCATCAACGATAAACTCGGTGATGCCTTTCACCAAAGCATGCTCGAGACGCTTTGCAACCGGCCAGCTGCGCCACTCCAGCGCCGCACCGTCATCTTGCTGGCCGACAGTGCTGGTGCGGTACTCTTCCGCGATTTCCAGCAAGCGTTCGGTTGAATCATCGCGGCGGTTGAGGACCACATCCTCTACCGCCTCGCGTAATTTCTCCGGCACGTTGTCGTACACTTCGAGCTGTCCGGCATTGACGATGCCCATGTCCATCCCACGCTTGAAACAGTGATACAGGAACACGGCATGGATCGCCTCGCGGACATAGTTATTACCCCGGAACGAGAACGACACGTTGGAGACACCACCGGAAATCATCGCATGCGGTAGCTCACGCTTGATATCGCCGACGGCCTCGATGAAATCAACGGCATAGTTGTTGTGTTCTTCGATACCGGTGGCCACAGCAAAGATATTCGGGTCGAAAATGATGTCTTCCGGCGGGAAACCGACTTCATCGACCAAGATACGGTAGGCATTGGTACAGATCTCTACCTTGCGCTCCCGGGTATCTGCCTGACCCACTTCGTCAAACGCCATCACTATCACCGCGGCACCGTAGCGGCGGATCAGCTTGGCCTGCTCGACGAATTTCTCTTTGCCTTCCTTGAGCGAGATAGAGTTGACGATCCCCTTGCCCTGGATACATTTAAGGCCCGCCTCGATCACTTCCCACTTCGAGGAGTCGACCATAATCGGTACTTTGGAAATCTCAGGCTCGGAAGCACACAGCTTGAGGAAGCGCACCATACACGCCTCGGCGTCCAGCATCCCTTCATCCATATTGATATCGATGATCTGGGCACCGTTTTCAACCTGCTGGCGGGCGACTTCCAAGGCTTCATCGTACAGCTCTTCTTTGATCAGGCGCTTAAACCGGGCAGAGCCGGTCACGTTGGTCCGCTCACCCACATTGACGAACAGCGTATCCTTTTCAATGGTCAGCGGCTCAAGGCCCGAGAGACGACAAGCGACAGGTAATTCGGGCAAGGTGCGCGGAGCAATGTTTACTACCGCTTCAGCCATCCGGCGAATATGTTCAGGCGTGGTACCACAACAGCCTCCGACCAAATTCAGGAAGCCGCTTTGCGCCCACTCCTTGATATGCACCGCCATTTCCTCTGGCGACAGATCATATTCACCGAAAGCATTCGGCAGGCCGGCATTTGGGTGGGCTGAGACCGCGCACTCGGAGATGCGCGACAACTCCTCGACATATTGGCGCAGCTCATCTGGCCCCAGCGCACAGTTAAGGCCAAAGGAAATAGGATTGACATGGCGAAGCGCATTGTAGAACGCTTCGGTTGTCTGGCCCGATAGGGTTCGGCCTGAGGCATCGGTGATGGTACCTGAAATCATCACCGGCAAAGCGTAACCCAACTCTTCAAACACGGTTTCTACTGCGAACGCACAGGCCTTGGCATTGAGCGTATCGAAAATGGTTTCGATAAGAATGATATCCGATCCGCCCTCGATCAAAGCCCGGGTTGACTCGGCATAAGCCTCTACCAACTGATCGAAGCTGATATTACGAAAGCCGGGATCATTGACATCCGGCGAGATAGAACAGGTACGGTTGGTTGGCCCCAGTACCCCTGCGACAAAACGTGGTTTATCCGGCGTCTTTGCCGTCCACTCATCGGCCACTTGGCGGGCCAGCTTTGCGGCCTCGAGGTTGATCTCGGCACTCAACGCTTCCATCTCGTAATCGGCCATCGCAATGGTCGTTGCGTTGAAGGTATTGGTTTCAAGGATATCGGCCCCCGCCTCTAGATACGAGGCATGGATCTCCTTGATCAATTGCGGTTGTGTCAGTACCAGTAAGTCGTTATTACCTTTGAGGTCCATATGCCAATCGGCAAAACGCTGACCACGGTAATCTTGCTCTTCCAGCTTATAGCCCTGGATCATGGTGCCCATGCCACCATCAATGATCAGGATCTGCTCAGCCAAGCGTTTATTTAGTAAATCCTTGCCCATCAACACCGCTTTACTTCCTTTTCTAATGTCACAGCTAATTCACATCCTACCATAGCAGAAATGGAAATCTAGACGTCTAAAGGGCTTTTCGTTGATTAAATTTTAACTCATTGGAATGAAATTAATGATAGCTATCGGACAATGATAGATTTATATTTTGACACAATTTTCAGCTTTACTTTCAACTATCATCGAGGTCATGGGATGTCAGTTTACAGCACCCTCTGTTTTCTGGCGGCAGCAGCGATGCTGATCGCTTTTATAAACAGCAAAATAGGAAAAATGCAGACCACTATCGCCATCACTGCGGGGGCATTGGTACTATCGCTGGGCATCATCGTTGCCGGGCAAAACGGCTGGTTCCATCTAGAGGACGTTGCCGCTGCCCAGCTTGGCGAAATCAACTTTGAAAATTTCCTACTCAAAGGGATCCTGGGCTTCTTGCTGTTTGCCGGTGGCCTTGGGATCAAACTGCCCCACCTGGAAGACCAAAAATGGGAAATCACCACGCTGGCACTCGCCGCAACCTTGTTCTCGACCTTTTTTATCGGATTTTCCCTATGGGGTATTTGCCAGACGCTCGGCATCCCGCTTGATCTGATATACTGCCTGATCTTCGGCTCGCTGATCTCCCCGACCGACCCGATTGCCGTCCTTGCCATTGTCAAAAAACTCGATGCGCCAAAACGCATCTCAACCCAAATTGAGGGCGAATCACTATTCAATGACGGCTTCGGCCTAGTCATTTTCGTTACCCTATTTACCATCGCTTTCGGTAACGAAGCCCCTACCGTTCTTGGCGTCGGCCAGCTATTCGTGCAAGAAGCTATCGGTGGCATTGCCTACGGCTTCGCCCTTGGCCTGATCTTCCACTACCTCATCAGCTCGACCAACGACCACTCGATGGAGCTACTACTGACCTTGGGTGTCCCAACCGCAGGTTATGTCTTCGCCGACGTTATTCATGTTTCAGGCCCTCTGGCCATGGTGGTATCAGGCATCATGATCGGTAACTGGACACGCTATATTGGCTTTTCCAAAGAAAGTGAAGATCACCTCGATCACTTCTGGGAGCTGGTCGATGAGTTCCTCAACGGCGTACTGTTCCTGTTAATTGGTATGAGTATGCTGCAATTTAGCTTCCACCAAGAAGACTGGATACTGATGGTAATTGCGGTGCCATTGGTTCTACTGAGCCGCTTCCTCAGTATCAAACTCTCTTACGCCGGCTTCCAGCGCTATCGTGACTACAACCCGTTATCCGTCAAGATCCTCACTTGGGGTGGCCTGCGAGGCGGCCTTGCCCTCGCCATGGCAATGGCTATTCCGGCCGGTGTTATGGTGATCCCGGATAAAAACATCGACGTCCGTGAAATCATGCTGGTAATGACCTATTCGGTCGTGGTGTTCTCGATATTGGTCCAGGGCTCAACAATCACGCCGCTGATCCACAAGGCCAAGCTGTGGGAAGCTGAGAACAACGCCTGATAATCGACTGAGGCGGATACAAAAAAGACCTGCATAACGCAGGTCTTTTTTTTTCGCCCTTATAGGCTATTCATCCTTGGTGAAATTGGCTTCCGAGAAGTGTTCCAAATCGTAAGGTGTCTGCTGGTAAACACAGTAATTAAGCCAGTTAGAAAACAGCAGGTGGCCATGACTGCGCCAACTGGCAATCGGCGGGTTGCCCGGGTTATTGTCTGGGTAGTAGTTGACCGGCACATTGGGCTCCATCCCTTCACCGACATCCCGCACATATTCATTATGTAAGGTATCGACATCGTATTCAGGGTGGCCAGTGACAAAGACATTACGCTTGTCCTTGGTTGCCGCAAGGTAGACTCCTGCTTGCTCAGAAGTAGCCAGAACGTCCAAATCTGTGTGCTCGGCCAGGTACTCCGGCGAGAAATCGGCATAGCGTGAGTGTGGCGCCAAAAATGAATCATCAAACCCGCGCAGAATCGGATTATGGCAATCATGGATCCGGTGCCAATACACCCCGGAAAGTTTCTCCTTACGGGTGCGCTTGGGCAGATCATAGAGCAACTTCAAGCCAGCCTGAGCAGCCCAACAGACAAACAGGGTCGAGGTCACATGCTCCTTGGCCCAATTCATGATGGTCTGGATCTCTTCCCAATACAGCACATCCTCAAACTGTACCAAACCTAATGGCGCCCCAGTCACTATCAGGCCGTCAAAGTTACGGTCTTTCACCATCTCGAACTGTCGGTAGAAAGTATCAAGGTGCTCTGTCGGCGTATTTCTCGTCGGCCGGTTATCGATGCGGAGCAACTCAACATCGACTTGTAGCGGACTGTTGGACAACAGACGCAGGAACTGGGTTTCCGTTTCGATCTTCTTCGGCATCAAATTAAGCAGCAGCACCTTCAAAGGGCGGATTTCCTGACTGGATGCACGGGCTTCCGACATCACGAAGATATTCTCCCCGCGCAGGATGTCGGTGGCAGGTAATTTGTCAGGGATCTTAATCGGCATGGGTGCTTCTCCTTAAACGTTTTCCCGTCTACTCCCTCGAACAGAGATGTTTAGACGTCCAGATATCTAAATAAAACTATAAGAGATCACTCGTGGGTGCAAGCAAAAGAAGATTAAAAGAATAGATGAGCAGCCTTTATAGCATGAAGAAAACTCATCAATAGACGAGGGGCGTTTATTTGATAACCCCAGATATGAAAAAACCCAGCCGTTAGGCTGGGTTTAGAATAAGTGTTCAGCAATGACCTACTCTCACATGGGGAGGCCCCACACTACCATCGGCGCTACAACGTTTCACTTCTGAGTTCGGCATGGGATCAGGTGGTACCGCTGTGCTATTGTCGCTGAACAAAATCGTGGTGCTAGTACCCAGATTTGAACTGGGGACCTCACCCTTACCAAGGGTGCGCTCTACCAACTGAGCTATACCAGCACGCAATTCTGCGTGGAAACCCGCATTTGCGAATTTCTAAAATTTAAAGCCTGGCGATGTCCTACTCTCACATGGGGAGGCCCCACACTACCATCGGCGCTATTACGTTTCACTGCTGAGTTCGGCATGGGATCAGGTGGGTCCATAATGCTATGGTCGCCAAGCAAATTCGTTACAATCTCGAAAGCTGATGTTCTCAACACTCATTCAAGTGTTCGTGGAGTCCGCTAAAACCCCTTGGGTGTTGTATGGTTAAGCCTCACGGGCAATTAGTACAGGTTAGCTCAACGCCTCACAACGCTTACACACCCTGCCTATCTACGTCGTAGTCTCCAACAACCCTTCAGGAACCTTATAGGTTCAGGGATGACTCATCTTGAGGCTCGCTTCCCGCTTAGATGCTTTCAGCGGTTATCGATTCCGAACTTAGCTACCGGGCAATGCGTCTGGCGACACAACCCGAACACCAGAGGTTCGTCCACTCCGGTCCTCTCGTACTAGGAGCAGCCCCTCTCAATCATCCAACGCCCACGGCAGATAGGGACCGAACTGTCTCACGACGTTCTAAACCCAGCTCGCGTACCACTTTAAATGGCGAACAGCCATACCCTTGGGACCGAC